>NZ_JBFBGL010000008.1:0-165804 GCF_040684635.1 Amycolatopsis sp. NPDC089917
CGCGGAAACCCGCGTCGCGCAACCGATCCGCGACCCTGCCGATTTCGAGACGGGTCCGGCGGACCGTGTCCGCCAAGTGTTCGTGATCGTCCAGCCACCGCGTCCAGCACGCGGTCCACACCCCGGCCGTCCACAACGGACGACGCCGTCTCCGAATACCGCCGCCGCACGGCGGGATCCAGCAGCAGGGTCCGCAGCGTCTCGACGGCGTCGACGTCCAGCTCCGCCGCGCTTCCCAACCCGGCCGCCAGCCCGAGATCCAGGGCACCCCGGTACCCGGTCTCCTGGTTATCGACCAGCTTCACGACGCCCGTCGGCACACCGAGACAGCACAGCTCCAGCAGCGTGACGCCGGCCGCGCTCACCGCCACGTCCGTCTCCACCAGCAGGTCGAGCAGGCCGGGTCCGGGTGGCTGAACGCGGAACTCCTGTCCCGGCAGCGCTTCCGGCACGACCGGTTCACCGCGTACGAGGACATCGGCGACGAACGGCAGTCCCGTGTCGCGCAAGGCGTGCAGCAACGCGCTGACCGTGCCCGCCCACTCGGTCCCACCACCGAGCACCACGGTCACGTGGGCTCGCTCGGCGACTTCACGACCGAGGCGCTTTTCGCGCGCTTCGCGGACGACGTCACGCATAGGCGCGTAGGCCACGCCACGGAGCAGGGAGCCGGAACCGTCGTCGGGCCTCGGCGCCGGGGCGAACCCACAGTCGACGACGAGGTCCGCCGCGCGCCTGCCGAACACGTCGTCCTCGACCGACACCAGCAGCGCTCCCGCGCGATTCACTTCTTCGCGCAGCTCACCGAGTCCGTAGTGATCGACGACCACCACGTCGAAACCGTCGAACGGCACGGACGGCGCCACCGGAACGGCCAGCTCACCGAACCGCGCGGCCAGCCATTCGGCGTTGTCCACCCGGCCCGAGAAAACGACCTCCCAGCCCCGCGCGACCGCGCGTTCGGCGTAGGCGACCATGCGCGAGACGTGGCCCGCGCCGATCGTCCCGGAGGCGTCGGCCCGCAGCACCAGCCTCGTCACCTGGCCACCTTCTTCTGTTCGACGTGCCTGTTGAGCGTCGCGAGCTCGGGCCGGGCTCGCAGCACGGCGACCACCTCGCGCCAGTCGCCGACGCGATCCCCCAGCTCCGCCACGACGCCTTCGATGACCGACCAGTCTTCGACGGTGTCCAGGGTCACGCGGAGGTCGTCGGCGGCCGGGCTGACCACGACGCCGGAGCACGAGTACGTCTCCGGGCGCGAGTAGACACCCGAAGTCACGTGTTCCCGATCGGCGCCGCGGGCGGTCTCGACCTGCTCAACCAGCACTTCGCCGCGCACGAGTTCCGCGTCGAAGCCTCGGGGCAGCGTGCGCACGAGGGTCGTGCTCAGGTAATCCAGCGACGGCGTCGCCCGCCACAGCGTGACGAGCTGCCCGATCAGCTCCGGGTCCAGCAGCGGGCAGTCCGCGGTGAGCCGCACCACGGCGTCGGCCGGGTACGACTCGACGGCCACCGCGAAGCGTGCGAGGACGTCGTCGAGCGGCCCCCTGGCGACCAGAGCGCCGTGCCGGGCGGCCTCCTCGGCCACCGCGTCGTCGTCGGCCTCGGTCGAGGTCGCGACCACGACGTTGTCGATTCCCGGCGAACTCGCGGCGGCGCGGACGACCCAGCCGAGCACGCTCCGGCCCACCAGCGGCCGGAGCACCTTGCCGGGCAGCCGGGTCGACGACGCGCGTGCCTGGATGACGGCGTTGACCACGTGGGCCCCGGGGTCTGGATCCATGGGTGACATGATGTCCTGCGGCAGTAGCACCGAAACGCGGAGGTCAACGATGTCCGAGCTGGATGGCTCCAGCATCCTGCTCACCGGCGGGACCGGTTCGTTCGGCAAGGCGTTCATCACCTACGCCCTGGCCGAGCTGAACCCGCGACGGCTGGTCGTGCTCTCCCGTGACGAGCTCAAGCAGTACGAAGCGCGCCAGCAGTTCGGCGACGACCCGAGGCTGCGCTGGTTCATCGGCGACATCCGGGACCGCCGCCGCCTCGAGCGCGCGATGCACGGCGTCGACTACGTGGTGCACGCCGCCGCCCTCAAGCAGGTCGACACGGGCGAGTACAACCCGTTCGAATTCGTGCAGACCAACGTCGTCGGCTCGCAGAACGTCATCGAGGCCGCGATCGACACGGGCGTGAAGAAGGTCGTCGCGCTTTCGACGGACAAGGCGTCCAGCCCGATCAACCTCTACGGCGCCACGAAACTGTGCGCCGACCGGATGTTCATCAGCGCGAACCACTACGCCGCGACACATCCGACCAGGTTCTCCGTGGTCCGCTACGGCAACGTGATGGGCTCGCGCGGCAGCGTGATCCCGTTCTTCCGCGCGCTCGCCGCCAAGGGCGAGTCGCTGCCGATCACGCACAAGGAGATGACCCGCTTCTGGATCACGCTCCCGCAGGCCGTGCAGTTCGTGGTCGACTCCTTCGACCAGATGAACGGCGGCGAGCTCTACGTGCCGCGGATCCCCAGCATGCGGCTGGTGGAGCTCGCGCAGGCCATCGCGCCCGGTTCGCCGATGCACGAGGTCGGCATCCGGCCCGGCGAGAAGCTGCACGAAGAGATGATCGCCCCCGACGACGCTCGCCGGACCGTGCGCTTGAGCGACCGGTACGTCGTCCAGCCGCATATCGCGGGCTGGGGTTATGAACCGCCGTCGGACGGCGAAGCCGTGCCGGAGAACTTCGCGTACCGCTCGGACACCAACGACCTGTGGCTCGACGCGGACGAGCTGCGCAGCCTGGTCGAGCAGTATGGGTGACTTCCTCCCGTACGGCCGCCAGTCCGTCTCCGACGAAGACATCGCCGCGGTCACCGAGGTGCTGCGCGGCGACTGGCTGACCACCGGCCCGGCCGTCACACGCTTCGAATCCGACCTCGCCGGGCACACCGGCGGCACGCCCGCGGTGGCCGTCACCTCGGGCACGGCCGCGCTGCACGTCGCATACGCGGCGGCTGGGATCGGCCCCGGTGACGAGGTCGTCACGTCGCCGATGACGTTCGTCGCGACAGCCGCGACGGCCGCGCTGCTCGGCGGCAAGGTCGTGTTCGCCGACGTCGAAGCGGACACCGGCAACCTCGATCCGGCGGCGGCTTCGGCGGCCGTCACGCCGCGGACCAAGGTCGTCGCCGCCGTCGACTACGCCGGCCACCCGGCGGAACTGGACGAACTCGGCCGTATCGCCCGCGACAACGGCGCGCTGCTGCTGGAGGACGCGGCGCATTCCGTCGGCGGGAGCTGGCAGGGCAGGCCGGTCGGCTCGCTCGCCGACCTCACCACCTTCTCCTTCTTCCCCACCAAGAACCTCACCACGGCCGAGGGCGGCGCGGTCGTCGCCGGCTCGGACAAGCTGCTGGCCAGGGCTCGCGGTTTCCGCAACCACGGGCTGGTGCGGGACAAAACGGCGCAGCGGTATCCGGACGAAGGCGCGTGGCACCAGGAAGTGCACGAGTTCGGCCTCAACTACCGGCTGCCGGATGTGTTGTGCGCCTTGGGAAGCAGCCAGCTCCGACGGCTCGCCGAGTTCAAGGGGCGGCGCGCGGAGATCCACGCCCGTTACACCGCCGCACTGTCCTCTTTGGACGAGTTGCTGACACCCGCCGTGCGCGAAGGCGCGGATCCGGTGTGGCACCTGTACCCGCTGCGAGTCCTCGGAGGACGTCGCCGCGCGCTGTTCGATCACTTGCGTGCCAAGGGAATCGGCGTACAGGTCAACTACATCCCCGCGTACTGGCACCCGGTGTTCGAGGACCTCGGGTACCAGCGCGGGATGTGCCCGAACGCGGAGCTGTACTACAGCCAGGAGCTTTCGCTGCCGCTGTTCCCGGCGCTGACCGACGGCGACGTGGACCGCGTCATCGACGAGGTCCACGGCTTCTTCGGCTAGACGCGCCTAGATCAGGCCCCAGGTGAGCGCGGTGCCCTTCGGTACGTCGGAAGCGAAGGTGCGGCCGAGCACGTTCACGATCTCGGCGGGCGCCAGCCCCCCGGCGGGCCGGATGGACCGGACGTTCTCCCGCGTCACCGTGTCCCCGGCGCGCACGTCCTCGACGACGTAAAGGGAACGCCGGAACCGCAGGCCTTCCTTCTCGCTCTCACGCGGCCCGATCACCGCGGCGCCCAGCGCCTCCCACGCGCGGTGCGACTCGGTCACCAGCGCGGCCAGTTCGTCGGGCTCCAGCGAGAACTCCGAGTCGACGCCGCCGTCGTTCCTGGCCAGCGTCACGTGCTTCTCGATGGCGACGGCTCCGAGCGCGACGGCCGCGAGCGGGGCGCCGATGCCGGGCGTGTGGTCGGACAGGCCGACGAGCGTCCCGGTGACGCCCGCCAGGACGGGCAGGCCGCGCAGGTTGCTCTCGGCGGGCGACGCCGGGTAGCTCGCGGTGCAGCCGAGCACGACGATCTGATCGTTGCCCGCTTCACGCGCGGTCCGGACCGCCGCGTCGATCTCGGCGACGCTGGCCATCCCGGTCGAAATGATCAGCGGCTTGCCGGTCTTCGCGCACAGTTCGATCAGCGGCAGGTCGACGATCTCCGACGACGCGATCTTGTACGCGGGCGCACCCAGCGACTCCAGCAGGTCGACGGCGGTGGGGTCGAACGGGCTGGAGAAGATCTCGAGACCGCGGGCACGGGCACGCTCGAACAGCGGCTCGTGCCACTCCCACGGCGTGTGGGCGCGCTCGTAGAGCTTGTAGAGGTTCTCGCCACCCCACAGCGAATGCGAGTCGCCGATCCGGAAGTCCGGCGTGTCCACGTCGATGGTGATCGTGTCCGGCCGGTAGGTCTGCAGTTTGACCGCCTGCGCGCCGGTTTCGGCGATCGCGTCGACGATCTCCAGTGCCCGGCCGAGGTCACCGTTGTGGTTACCGGACATTTCGGCGATCACGAACGGCGGGTGCGCCGCCGAGAGGACATGTGCGCCGATGCGCACCTCGCTGGCGGTCATCGGGGTGGGACTACCTCTTCTTCCTGGTCCGGCGGTCGGCGGCGCGCAATTCGGTCCAGACGACCTCGCGCGGCTCGCCGTCGACCTCTCGAACATACCTGCGTGTTTCGGTGAAGCCGAATCGCTTGTGCAGTTGCAGGACCTGACGGTTGTCCGCGAGTGTCGCGCCGCCCAGCAGGTCCAGGCCGAGAACGTCGAAGCCGTAGTCGACGGCCGCGCCCTCCAGCTTCAGCCAGGCGGGGAGGGTGTCCCGGCCGAGCCCCTCGACGTCCAGGTAGAAGTGCCATTCCGCGCTTCCGGCCTCGACGTCGATGTCGCTGAACAGCACGACACCGGCGGGCGCCCCGCCGTGCCGGTAGACGAGCACGCGACGGCTCGGGTCGGCCCGGGCCGCGTCGAACCAGCGACGGTGTTCTTCGGCACCGATCTCGTGCGTGGTGAAACTGACCCGGCGGACCGACGGGTGGTTGCGCCACCGCCGGATCCGGTCGAGGTCGTCGTCCCCGGCTTCGGCCAGCGAGCCGGTCATTCGCCTGCCGGGACGGTGATGGTGTCTTCGATACGGCGCAACCGGTCTTCGTAGCGGGCGATCCCGGCGAGCCGGACGCGGATCTGGGCGTGCTGGCGCTGGATCTCCTGGATCAGGCTGCGCGCCTCGGCCAGTTCGGGCTTGTCGGCGTGCGTCGGCAGCGACAGCGACTCGCGCAGATCCTCCAGCTGGGCCTCCTGGGCCGCGACGCTCGGGATCAGACGGTCCAGCTCGGCGCGGGTCCAGCGCAGGTCGCCGCGCGCGTGCTCGAGACCGCTTTCGGCGCCGTCGAGCCGGCGGCGGTGGTCCGCGGTGGCGTGTTCGAGGTCGTTGACGCGGCCGTTGAGGTCGCGGAGCCGCTCGTCGATCCGGAAGTCGATGAGCCTGGCGATCCGGCTGATCACGCCGCTGCGGAGTTTCTGCACTGCCATGGATGGTTCCTTCTCGGGGTGAGCTGGCTGCGGTTCAGCGCAGGAGTTCGGTTTCGCCGGTCTTCGTCCAGGAGTCCAGCAGCCTGCCCTCCGCGGCGATCCGGTGTTCGGGTCCGACGATGCAGGAGTCGCCCGCGGCGTGCTCCCAGTGGGTCTGGGCCGGGTCGTCGATGAACGAGAACCCCGACAGGACCAGGTTGGCGTGCGGGAACGACGTGCGCGCGATCCAGGCGGCCAGCGTCCCGGTCGTCGACCACAGCCCCTCTTCGCGGCTCGGCAGGCCGAGCGCGTCCGAAAGCGGCAGGACGACCTCGCGGTTCGGCACCGGCACGTAACCGAGGTCACCGGGCCACCAGCCGGGGATGTCTTCGGGCTCCCAGTGCATCCGCCCCGGCTCGACCAGCAGGTAGAGCCGTTTGCGGTAGTCACGGAAGACGTGCTTCGTGGCGCGGACGGCGCGGTTGAACACGACGACGTGCACGCGGCTGCCGACGACCTCGGGGCCGCCCGGCTCGTCCACGACGAAGCCGTTGACCCTGATCACGAGGTCGCAGGCGTCGATGGCCTTCGCCCGCCGGGGGTCCGGCTGAAGCGGCTGGTTCCCGACCACGGCGACCGAACGAGGCTCCGGCCGGTCGGCGTATGCGGCGAGCAGATTGACCATCAGGCTCGCGTCGCCGAGTGCAGCAGTCATGAGGGCAGAAAATACCAGCACACGCACCGCGTTCGAGTGCGAAGCCGACGGTAGCTTTCCGTGGTCGGGGCGGGGCGGCCCAGGCACCATCGGCCCCATCGGTACCCTCGTTCCCGTGCATGCCACCAGCACGGTTCACGCCGCCGACAGCGCTGCGCCGACCTCGGTTCCACCGATTTCGGACAGCAAGACCTTCTCGCGCGCGTTCGCCGACATCAAGACCGGGTTCGCCGCCAAAGAGCTGTGGGGACACCTCGGCTGGCAGGACATCAAGCAGCGGTATCGCCGCTCGGTGATCGGCCCGTTCTGGATCACCATCAGCCAGGGCATCATCGCGCTGGGCCTGGGCCTTCTGTACTCACAGTTGTTCCACATGCCGACGGCGACGTTCCTGCCCTACATCAGCACCGGATTCATCGTCTGGGGCTTCATCAGCGGCTGCCTGTCCGAGGGCATGGAGACCTTCATCTCCAACGAAGGGCTGATCAAACAGCTCCCGGCGCCGCTGTCGGTCTACGTGCTGCGCACGGTGTGGCGCCAGACCCTGATGCTGATGCACAACCTGATCGTCTACGTGATCGTCATCGCGATCTTCTTCACCTCGCTCAACCACCGGTACTCGCTGAACACCGGCAACTGCAACGAGGGCTTCTCCGGCATCTGCCACCCCGGCCTCGGCTGGTACTCGCTGAGCGCGATCCCCGGCATCCTGATGCTCGCGTTGAACGCCGGCTGGGTCACCCTGCTGCTGGGCATCATCTCGACCCGTTACCGCGACATCCCGCAGGTGATCAGCTCGGTCATCCAGCTGCTGTTCTACCTGACGCCGATCGTGTGGCCGATCGACCAGCTCATGGCGGGTGGCGCGCGGGTCGACTCCTCGTGGGCCCTGCCGTTCGTGCACGGGAACCCGTTGTTCCACTTCATCCAGATCGTGCGCGCACCGCTGATCGGGCAGGCCGTCAGCATCAACAGCTGGTACGTGGTGCTCGGCTTCACCGTCGTCGGCTGGGTCCTCGCGCTGGTCGCGATGCGTAATTACCGTTCCCGCGTCTCTTATTGGGTGTGACAGATGGTCAGCATTGATGTGCACAACGCCTACGTCGACTTCCCCATCTTCGACGCGAAGACCCGCTCCATGAAGAAGAAGGTGCTGGGCAAGGTCGGCGGCAAGATCGGCACCGAGACCAAGGTGCCGATCATCGAAGCCCTCCACGACGTGACGCTCCAGCTGAAGGAAGGCGACCGTGTCGGCCTCGTCGGCCACAACGGCGCCGGGAAGTCGACACTGCTTCGCCTGCTGTCCGGGATCTACGAGCCGACCCGCGGTTCGGCGAGGATCTCCGGCAAGATCGCGCCGGTCTTCGACCTCGGGATCGGCATGGACCCGGAGATCTCCGGGATGGAGAACATCATCATCCGCGGCCTGTTCCTCGGGATGACCGCGAAGCAGATGGAAGCCCGCGTCGACGACATCGCGGAGTTCACCGAACTCGGCGACTACCTGCAGATGCCACTGCGGACGTACTCGACCGGTATGCGCGTGCGCCTCGCGCTCGGCGTGGTCACCTCGATCGATCCGGAGATCCTGATCCTCGACGAGGGCATCGGCGCGGTCGACGCGGCGTTCCTCAACAAGGCCAAGGACCGGCTGAAGGACCTCGTCAAGCGGTCGGGCATCCTGGTGTTCGCCAGCCACTCGGACGAGTTCCTCTTCGAGCTCTGCGACTCCGCCATCTGGATGGACGAAGGGCACGTGAAGCAGCGCGGTTCGCTGCGCGACGTGCTCACCGGCTACAAGGGCCGCGACCCGTTCGAGAACATGAGCAAGGAGACGCTGGAGCGCTTCGGCATCGAGCCGGAGCCGCTGGCGACGACGAACGGTGGCCAAGGATGACCAGCGAGACCCGGCAGTTGCCCGAAGGCGCCGTCGTCGGCGTCGTCGTCACGCGCCATCGGCGGGAACTGCTCGCGGACTCGCTCAAGGTGATCGCCGCGCAGACACGGCCGGTCGACCACCTCGTGGTGGTCGACAACGGGCCGGACAAGTCCGCGCGGGACATCGTCGAGAACTATCCGCTTCCCTTCACGTACCTGCCTTCGCATCGCAACCTCGGTGGCGCGGGCGGGTTCGCGCTCGGCATGCTGCACGCGCTCTCGCTGGGCGCGGACTGGGTCTGGCTGGCCGACGACGACGGCCGTCCCGCCGACGAGAACGTCCTCGCGATCCTGCTGGAAGAGGCCGAAAAGCGAGACCTCGCCGAGATCTCCCCCGTGGTGTCCAACATCGACGCTCCGGACAAGCTCGCGTTCCCCTTGCGGCGTGGGCTGACCTGGAAGCGTTCGTCGTCGGAGCTGGGCACCGACTTCCTGCCCGGCATCGCCTCGCTGATGAACGGCGCGTTGTTCCGCGCTTCCACGCTGGACGTCGTCGGCGTGCCGGATCTGCGGTTGTTCTTCCGCGGTGACGAGGTCGAACTGCACCGGCGCCTGGCGCGTTCGGGGCTGCCGTTCGGCACCTCGCTCAAGACCGCGTACCTGCACCCGGACGGCTCCGATGAGTTCAAGCCGATGCTGGGCGGCCGGTTCCACGCGCAGGACCCGGAGAACGAGGTCAAGCGTTATTACACCTACCGCAACCGGGGGTACCTGCTTTCGCAGCCGGGCATGCGTAAGATCGGCGCGCTCGAAGTGGTGCGATTCGGACTGTACTTCGTCGGTGTGAAGCGAGACCCCAAGGCTTTCCTGCAGTGGCTGAAGCTGGTGCGCCAGGGTCGCAAGGAGAAGTTCTACCGCTACTGACCCGTATGAAAAGGGGCCCCTCGCTCGCGCGAGGGGCCCCTTTTCATACGTCTACTTACTCGCCGATGACCGGCGGCGCGGTGCGCATGTCGGTCCCGAAGACCTCGTCCGGGTCGCCCTCGACGAGGTACGTCGGACGCTGGTGCTCGGTGTCCTCGTCCCCGTCCGCGTGCTGACCGCGGCCACCCATACCGCCGCCCATCCCCGGTCCGCCACGGCCGGCGGCGCCACCGCCGAGACCGCCCATCCCGCGACCCGCGGCGGCTTCCGCGGCGCCGATACCGCCGGGGCGGGCCGCGCCGGACGCGGAACCCGAGCCTGGCGTGGAGCCGGAACCGCCACCGGGACCGAACCCGCCGCCGCCACCACCTCGGCCGCTCCGGCTGTTGTACTCCGAGTCGCCTCCCATGCCGCCGCCCATCATGGGCGACATCGGCATCGGGCTCATCGGCATGGCGTTCGAGTTGTTGTTCGGGCCGGGGGTGCCGATCGGCGGCTGGTTGCCCTGGAAGCCCGACGGCGTCGTGCTCGACGGGATGCTGCCCGTACCCGTGGTGCTGCCGGGGCCGGGGATGTGGCTGCCTCCCCCGCCGCCACCACCGCCTCCGCCGTTGCCCCCGCCACCGTTGCCCCCGCCGCCGTTGCCCGGCGGGATGTAGGTGTTGCCGGGGTTGCCGTGGCCGGGCTGGCCGTCACCGGGGTTCCGCGATCCGGGCGGGACCTCGTACGGCTGCGGCTTGTCGATACCGCCGCCACCGTCCACGCCGAACTTGGGCGGCTCGGCGAACGCCGGCTGCTTCGACGCGGCCTCGTACAGCGACTTGTCGTAGCTGTGCATGGCGGACGCGGCCTCGGTGTGCGCGTCCTGGCTGTCCTTCTGCTTCTGGATGGACTTGTCGATGTTGTCGCCCAGGTTGAACGGGTTCGACGTCACCCAGCCGCCGACCTCGTCCTTCCAGCTGAAGGGGATCGGCTTGGGCATCGTGTTCTTCACGGTGGAAGCCGCGGTGCCCTGGTCGTAGATCGTCTCGGAGGCGAGCTTCGCGTTCTGGGAGTTCGCGTCGGACCACTTGCTGAGGCTCTTGAAGTAGCCCTGCGCGTTGCCCGCCGCGTCACCTTCCCAGGTGCCCTGGGACGCCGTGACCGCTTGGTCCATGGTCTTCGAGAAGGTGTCGAAGGCCTTGTGCATCTCGTGGTACGCGGTCGAAACGTCGGAGACCTGCTCCACGTTCAGGTTGCTGTTGACGAACTGCTCGAGCTTCGTGTGGTCGTAGCCCTGGTAGTCCGCGTTCGACGGCTCCAGCCCCTCGACGTACTGGACGTCCTTGTTCTTGGTCAGCTCGTCGACGTTCTTGTCGCCGACCTCCTGGGACTGCTGATGCGCCTTCCCGGAGGCCATGAACTGCTTGACCGCGCCGAACAGCCAGCCGTCACTGGGATCGACGCCTTCCTGGGCCTTCTGCTGGAAGTACGCGTCGCGTGCCGCGGGCGAAAGGTCGGAGACCTGCTTCTCGCTCAGGTTCGGTGTCTTCGTGGTCATCCTGATTCCCCCTTAGCCCTTCGGAAGCTTCGGTTCGACGATGTCGGCGATCTTCTCGGCGAACTCGCAGGCCTGCTTGGTTTCGCCGGCCGCGACCAGGACATCGACCCGCGCCGACGGGCCGAGTTCGAGCGCCATCAAGCACCCGCCCGGCCTGGGTGCGAGTACCGCTTTGCGCCCGTTGACGTTGCCGGTCGTCTTGCCGTTTCCGGCGTCGTTGACACTGTCGATGTTCTGCGTGTCACGGATGTCGACACCCAAGGACACGGCGTCCGCGGCGCTCGTCGCCTGCTTGTCGAACTGGCAAGAACGGGCTCCGCCCTCGTTCGCCGTGGTCGGCGGCTTGAACGTGCCGAAGGACGCGAGGTCGGCCACGCCGAGGAGCGAGCACGGATCGATCGACTTGGTGTCGCCGGTGGCGGGTGCCGAACTGGACGCGCCGGTCTGGGCGGGCGGAACCGACGGCGCCGGACTCGCGCTTCCCGGCTTTTCGCTGGAGCACGCGGTCAGGACCAAGGCGGCCGCGGCGAGCGGCACCACGTAAAGCTTCTTCATCGTTCCTCAGGCCTGAATCTTCTTGGTGGCGTCGATCGCACTGTCCTCGACACCCTTGTACAGTCCGGCGGCCCTGGCCAGAGCCTCGTCGGCGTCGCGGACGACCTGCTTGAACTGTTCGAGTACCGCGCTCGCGGAGTTGCTCGCCTGGGCGGCGCCCTTGTGGTCGTGGGCCGCGACGGCCTTCCCGTACGGATGGTCGCCGAGCTGGGGCGCCTCGGAAAGCCGCATCGTCCTCCTGCTGAGGGCGGTGAGCTCTTCGGACATCTTCAACAGGGCCTCACGAAGGGGTTTGACGCCCTCTTCGGAGATCTTGAAGCCGCCGCTCTTGGCGGCCGAGACCAGTTTCTGGGTCTCGGCGCTGACCTTGGCGATCGCGGCCTGGTTCAGGCCGCCCGCCTCCACGTAGTTCGCGGCGGCCGCCCCCAGCGAGAAGTTCGGTGCCGCCTGTCCGCCGTCCGCTTCGAAAGCCATCGTCCGCCCCACTGCATCGTCTGCTCGCCCGTGCGTACCGCCCGGCAGTCTACTAGCCGAGCACTCAGCGCAACGAGGATCGAACGTATTCGCCGATCATCGCGGTACGCGCCTGAACTGTGACGAAACGGGCGTCACCCCGGTTCCCGGCGGTTCAGAACTGACCTTCGAGCTGGGTGTACAGCTGCTGCGCGATCCTCGCGTTGTCGGCCGGAGCGTAGGTCAGCCAGCTTTGCCCGTCGGCGGCCTGGCGCGAGGTCATCATGAACCGGCCCGCTTCGGTGTCGAACCACGCCAGCGGCGGGAAGACCTGGCCGCCGCGGATGAACACGCTGAACTGGCCGACGCGTGTCTTCGGCTTCTCGAAGATCCGTTCCACCTGCCGCTGCTGCGGGTTCGACCCGTGCGAGCGCGGCCCGCTGACCTTGGCGAAGGGGTCGTACGCGTCGTCGTTGCGAGGACGCTTCGGCGCGCTCGCCGGCTTCGCGATGGTGACGGACTGGCCTGGCCCCGCCGGGGTCAGCGGCAGCAGGTCGACGATCGACGCGACGATCGCGGTCGGCCTGGTCTCCTCGAACACGAGCAGGTTCTCGTCCTGGCGCACGACGACCGCGAACTGGCCGTTCGTCGCGGACCGCGCGAACAGCTGCTTGTCCTTGTCCATCTGCGCGACCGCCCACACGGCGAGCTGCGGAGCGACGAACGTGGCGAGCGCGAGTTCGACGTCGGCGTCGAGCCTGCCGCCGCGCATCATGCCGCGGCCTTCGAGGTCGCGGAAGACGGCCTCGCGCACCATCGCGCGCTGGTCGGTCGTGGTGCCGATGTGCGGGACCTCGAACGGGACCGGCGCCGGGCCGAAGCGGCCGTGTTCGAGCAGGATGTCCACCGCCGCCAGCGACAACGAGAACGAATGCGGCATCGCCATTTCCCCCCGCGGGTGTCTTGTTCGTCGGGGTCGAACGTAGTCCACCGGCCCGGTACGCCCGCAGCGAACCCGCTTGCCGCGCCATGATCCGTGCTGGTGCCATGGGTTCATGGCAGACCAGAAACCCGCGCTCGTACTCCATCTCGCCGCCGGCGGCGAGCCGCTCCTCTTCGCCCTCACGGCCGAAGAAACCGAACGGCTGGCCAAGGATCTCTCGCATTTCGTCCGCACCGGTTCGGTCCAGACCGTCCAGACCAAGGACGACTCCGAGGTGGCGATCAACTTCTCGCACGTCGCCGCCGCCTACCTCGACGATCTGAACCGCAAGACGAGAGTGTTCGGGCTCCACTAGTCCCTGGAGAACAGCTCCAGAAGTCCCGACTTGATCTCCGGGCGGCTGGCGGCGACGAGCAGGAAGGTGGCTTCCCGGACGAGCCGCTGGGGGTGTCGTCCGGCGAGGACCGACGTGCTGCCGTTGGCCGCGACCAGCGCACCCGCGGCCCGGAACGCGAGTTCCGCGCCGGCCGCCCGGGCCGGGGGCAGGGACGGCGGATCGGCGAGACCCGCGTCGAGCCGCGCGCGGACGGCGTCGATCTCGGTCCGGATCCCGGCGGCGACGTCGGCCTTCCCGAGCTCTTCGATGAGCCTGGCGGCGCGAGCGGCCAGGCCGAGCGGGGCACAGCCGTTGAGGCGGGAGGGGAACGTGTTGCCCGCGACGAACTCCGCGTGCGGAGTCCTGCCGTAGACGCGGTCGTCGGAGACGAAGTAGCGGGTGAAGCCGAGGTGCGCGGTGGACGTGCCCTGCGCGGCGACGAGGTCGAGCGGCTGGACCTCGACTCCCTCCGCCGCGACCGCGTCGACGGCCGCGCTCACGACAGTGTCTCCGTCCCGGGCGCACAGCTGGAGCAGGTCGATGACGCCCCAGCCGCTGACGAACGGCGCCTCGCCGTCGAGCAGATAGCCGCCCTCGACGCGTTCCGCGCGCAGCCTGGGCGGGGTCGGGATCACCGCGGCGAACGCGGCGCCCGCCTTGAGCTCTCCCCGGATCAGCGCCGGGAGGTAGCGTTCGCGCAGGTCGGCGCGGTCGGTGGCGGACAGCCCGGCGACCAGGCCGTGGTGCTGGACCCAGGTGAACATCGTGCTGAGGCAGCCGCCGGCCAAGGCTTCGAGGACTCCGACGATCGTCGGGAGGTCGACACCGGGACCGCCGGCCTCTTCGGGCGCCGCGAGGCCGTAGAAGCCTTCGGCGGCGAGGGCGTCGAAGTGGCTTGAAGGGACTTCGCCCTTGAGGTCGACTTCGGTGGCTGCCGGGAAGAGAACGTCATCGGCGAGGGCTTGGGCTCGGGCGACCGGATCCGTCATACGAGTAAGGCTACCCTTACTTCGCTCGGTCGTGGGGTGTCTCCGGATGTCATGAAAGGGTCGTTCAAGACGAAAAACGTCCTGAACGACCCTTTCATGACACTCTCTGGAGCGAAGCGGACTACAGCTTGTAGAGCCGCTTCCAGTTGTCCCGCGACGTCAGCTCGGGCATGGAGCGCTTGTACTGCTCCTGCACCGCCGCGCCTTCCTTGCGGAGCCGCTGGATGACCTTGGCACCCTTCCGCGCCAGGTCGAACATCTTCGCCCGGTCGTACGAGCGGACCCGCACGCCTTCCTGCGAAGCGTCGGTGACGACGGCGGTGTCGAAGGTCGCGACGTGCCACCAGTGGGCCTCGTCGATCGGGATCGCGCCGAGCGAGTGACGGCTGCGGCCGAGCACCCGGTCGAGGATCCGCTTGATCAGCACCAGGCGCTGCATGCTGGGCCGCGGCGCGCTGTTGATGATGCCGATGTCGTTCGACGCGATGCCCGGGACGTCGGTGGCCTTGTGCCGCTTGGTCTCGGGGTACTCGTCGCGGATCCGGCGGATCTCCTTCATCGCGGCGACGCCGCCGTCACGCAGGACCTCCGGCCCTTCGAGGAAGTCCTCGACGGCCTTGATCAGCGTGGCGGACAGGCCGTACTGCATGCCGAGCAGGTACCGGACCAGCTGCGCGATGAGCACGCGCGAGAGCAGGTTCAGGTTGAACGGCGAGTGCAGCGCGGCGGTGATGATCGAGTTCCGCAGGTTGAAGTAGCGGTGCCACTCGTCCCAGTCCTTCCAGTGGAAGTCGGCGTGCCAGACGCCGGCGCCCGGAAGGGTGACCGTGGGGAAGCCCGCGCCCCGCGCGCGGTAGCTGTACTCCGCGTCGTCCCACTGGAAGAAGAACGGCAGCGGGTAGCCCGTGGCCTTGACGACCTCGTACGGGATCAGGCACGACCACCAGCCGTTGTACCCGGCGTCGAGGCGGCGTTCCTGGCGGTTCGGCTTGAGGGTCTCCTCGTCGACGCCGAGCAGGTCGGCGGTCGAGAGCGAGTGCTGGACCGGCTGGCCGGGCTCCAGCGTGTTCAGCCGGGCGTACTCGGCGCCGACGTGCAGCTGGTTCGGGTGCAGCAGGTTCAGCATCTGCCCGCCGACGATGACCGGGTTGACCGTGCGGTTGGAGAACGCGGTCATCCGGATCACCAGATCCGGCTCCAGCAGCACGTCGTCGTCCATGAACAGGACGTTCGCGTGCTCGGTCTCGGTGTGCCCGGCGACCTCGTAGAGGCCGCGGGTGAACCCGCCGGCGCCACCGAGGTTCGGCTGCTTGATGTAGTGCAGCTTGTCGCCGAGGTCCTTCGCGACCTGCTCGAAGCCGTCACGCGACTCGACGAGGTCGGTGCCCTGGTCGGCGACGTAGATCGCGTCGAGCGTCTCCAGCGAGGAGACGTCGGCGGCGAGCGCCTGCAGGTTCGACAGGCAGTCGTCGGCGCGGTTCATCGTGCAGATGGTCACCGCGGTCGGGCGGATCTTCTCCGGCGCCTCGACCGTCCAGCGGACCTTCTCGACGTGCAGCGCCTGGCCGCCCTCGGTCTCGATGTCGAGCCAGAGCGCGCCGCCGTCGTAGAACTTGTCGAGCTTCGCGGTGAGCGTCACCTTCTGCTGCTTCGCGCCCGCGACGATCTCGGCGGCGACCACACGCGCGTCGCCCTCGATGTCGGAAGCACCGACGGACAGCTGGCCGTCCCCGGTGACGACGGCCTCGACCTGGACCTCGGTCACGTCGGTCCAGCGCTGCCAGTAGCTCGCGGGGAAGCGCCCGAAATAGGTGTTGCCGGACACCTTCGACGCCGGCTCGATGGAGATGCCCGCGCGCTCGCGCACGGCACTGCCCCATTCGAGCTCGGCGTAGAGGTCCTTGCTGACGATGGGGGCCGGGCCGGCGTAAAGCCCGCGCTGCGCGGTGAGACGGCCCTGCGGGGTGCGTTCCGCGAAGCGGGTGTCGTCGATAGTGCTCACCATGGCGCTCGGGGCCTCTCCGGTGACGGCGGCTTTACCGGGCATGAATCCTCAGTTCTCCTCTGTGCTGGTCAAGACTGGGCTGGTGGCGCGGGGCTCACGGAAGACGACCCACTTGAGCATGACGAAATTGATCATGGTCGCGGTTGCCTGCGAAACGACCCAACCGAGAGTGGACTTCCAGCCCGACTCCGGCAGGACGTGCAGCATCGTGCGGTTGACGCCGACGGCGACGAAGAACGTCACGGCGTACAGGAGTACGAAGCTACCGATCTGACGCGCGCCTTCCTGGCGTCCACCGGCGAAGGTGAACTTGCGGTTCAGGAAGAACGCGGTCGTGGTGCCCACGATGAAGCTGAGCGCGCGGGCGATGTCCACCCACGGCGTCGCGTCCATCGCTAGAGCGCGGAGCCCCTGGTAGACGCCGAAATCGACCAAGGCGCAGAAGCCGCCGATGAGGCCGAAGCGGACGAGCTGCCCGAGCAGCCCAGGGGACGACGGCTCTCCTGCCGTCACACCGGCTTTCGGGTCGGTCGCCACCACTGCTCTACCTCATAAACTGCTGGGGCTGATGCGCAAAGTGTAGAAGCGAGCACTTCAGGGTCACGTTCCGGGCAGTGTTCGGCGTGGTTACCCTGGTCGGCGTGACCCAAGCACCCAAGACACAGCGGCAGTCGCTCATGGGCTGGGCAAGGACTTCGCCGACGATCGCGGACGTCCTGAGCACCCCCGACGTGGAGGCCATCGCCAAGGCGGTGACCCGGGCCGGGGAGCGTGGGGTCATCGCGCGCGGGCTCGGCCGGTCCTACGGCGACCCGGCGCAGAACGCGGGTGGCCTGGTCGTCGACATGACCGCGCTGGACCGCATCCACTCGATCGACCCGGACTCCGGCATCGTCGACCTCGACGCCGGGGTCAGCCTCGACAAGCTGATGCGCGAGGGGCTCCCGTACGGCCTGTGGGTCCCGGTGCTGCCGGGCACGCGCCAGGTGACCATCGGCGGCGCGATCGCCAACGACATCCACGGCAAGAACCACCACTCGGCGGGCAGCTTCGGCAACCACGTGGTGTCGATGGACCTGGTCACCGCCGACGGGCAGGTGCGCACGATCACGCCGGACGGCCCCGACGCGGAGCTGTTCTGGGCGACCGTGGCGGGCATCGGCCTCACCGGCATCATCGTCCGGGCCAGGATCCGGATGACCAAGACGGAGACGGCCTACTTCAAGGCCGACATCCAGCGCACCGCGAACCTCGACGAGACGCTGGCGCTGGTCACCGACGGCTCCGAGGACAACTACACGTACTCGTCCGGCTGGTTCGACTCGATCTCCCGAGGCGCGAAGCTCGGCAGGGCCGCCTTCCAGCGCGGCTCGCTCGCCAAGCTCGACGACCTGCCGCCCAAGCTGCGCGCGGACCCGCTCAAGTTCAACCCGGGGACCCTGGCGACCCTGCCGGACGTGTTCCCGAACGGGCTGGCGAACAAGCTGTCGTTCTCCATGGTCGGCGAGCTGTACTACCGCAAGACCGCGAAGAACGCCCGCGACCAGATCCAGAGCCTGACCGCCTTCTACCACCCGCTGGATCTCTTCGGCGAGTGGAACCGCGCGTACGGCACCAACGGCTTCCTGCAGTACCAGTTCAGCACGCCGCTGAACGCGCACGAGCCGCTGCGCCGGATCATCCAGAAGGTCGCGGACTCCGGGCACGTGTCGTTCCTCAACGTGTTCAAGCAGATGGGCGAGGGCAACGCGGCGCCGCTGTCGTTCCCGCACCCCGGCTGGATGGTCTGCCTCGACTTCCCGATCAAGGACGGGCTGAGCCGGTTCTGCCAGGAACTCGACGAAGACGTGCTCGCGCTCGGCGGCCGTCTGTACACGGCGAAGGACTCGCGCACCTCCGCGGAGAACTTCGCGAAGATGTACCCGCGGCTGGAGGAATGGCGCAAGGTCCGCGCTTCCGTTGACCCCGAAGGCGTTTTCGCCTCTGACATGTCCCGAAGGTTGGAACTGTGATCGACGCTGTGGGCAACCCCCAGTCCCTGCTGCTGCTCGGCGGCACCTCCGACATCGCGCTCGCGATCGCGGAGAAGTACCTGGCCGAGCGCCCCCTCCGGGTCGTGCTGGCCGGCCGTCAGTCGCCCCGGCTCGACGCGGCCGCGCAGCGCCTGAAGGACAAGGGCGCCGAGGTGGCATGCGTGGACTTCGACGCCAAGGCCCTGGACGCCCACCCGGCCGTGCTGGACAAGGCGTTCGAGGGCGGCGACATCGACGTCACCGTCGTCGCGTTCGGCCTGCTCGGCGACCAGGAAGAGCTGTGGCAGGACCACGCGAAGGCCGTCGAGGCGGCGACCGTGAACTACACGGCCGCGGTTTCGGTGGGTGTCGCGCTGTCCGAAAAGCTGAAGAAGCAGGGTCACGGCAAGGTCATCGCGCTGTCGTCGGTCGCCGGTGAGCGCGTCCGCCGGTCGAACTTCGTCTACGGCTCCTCCAAGGCCGGTTTCGACGGCTTCTACCTGGGTCTCGGCGAGGCCCTGGCCGAATTCGGCGTTCAGATCACCGTCGTCCGCTCGGGTCAGGTCCGGACCAAGATGACCGAAGGCATGAAGGACGCCCCGCTGACCGTGGACGTCGAGCAGGTCGCCGAGACCGCCGTCGCGGCCTCGCGCGCGGGCAAGGAACTGGTGTGGTCGCCCGCGCCGTTCCGCCTGGTCATGTCGGCCTTGCGGCACATCCCCCGGCCGATCTTCCGCAAACTCCCGATCTAGGGAACGCCCCCGCCACTACGGTCGTCTCAACCCGTGCACGGACCGGGAAGGGTCCCCCTTCCGTCACGGGTTGAGAGGAATCGATGGCTGACCAGGAAGCCAAGCTCGACGCGGCCATCCGGTCGTTTCAGGAGCAGGCCGCCAAAGCCGCGGAACTGAAGGACAAGATCGCCGGGCTGCGCGGATCCGCGCGCAACGCCGACGGCTCGGTGACGGTGACCGTCGCCCCGTCCGGCGCGCTGCTGGGACTCCAGCTGTCCCCCAAGGCGATGAACCGCTCGCACACCGCGCTGCAGCAGGACATCCTGAACGCGATCAGGGAAGCCACGCAGCAGGCGGCGGCCGCGATGCAGCAGACCGTCCAGCCGATCCTCGGTGATCGCGCGGAGCAGTTCAAAGAGGCGTTCAACGCCCACGTCGCACCGCTCGGGCCCAGCGCTCCCCCGCCCGCGGAATCCCTCGCCGGACCGGCTGTTCAGCAGCCCGTCCGTACCCAGCGTCCCTCGCGTCCGGCACCCAGCGACGACGAAGACTTCGGCGGCCCGATCCTGCGGAGGGACTCATGACCGGCTTCGGCGTCCAGACGGAAGCGCTCACGGCGCACGCGACGGGGTCCAAAGAGGCCTCGGGGAACTTCGGCAGCCTCGCGAGCCTGCTGGAGCAGGCCAGGGTCTCCGACGACTGCTTCGGCCCGCTCGGCGAGCTGATGGCGTTCAAGTACTTCGAGGGCCTGCAGGAATGCCAGGACCTCGCGGAGCAGGCGAAGTCCTTCATGGACCAGATCGCCGACAAGACCACCACCGCGGCGAAGACCTACATCGACCACAACCAGGGCACCGCCGAGGTCATCACCGGCCTCGGCGCCGGGCTGGACGACGGTGGCAGCGGCCCCGGCAGCCTCGGTGACCTCAACAGCGCCGGCGACTCCGGCCGCAAGGGGTTCTGGGAGCAGAACGGCGGCTACGGCAGCTCGTGGGTCAGCACGTCCTCGGACGTCGCCAGGGCGAGCAGCCCGCCGGACGTCGCGATCGCGGCCGTGCACGCGCGCATGGAACAGCTCCAGCTCGTGATGAGCCCCGGTCAGTCCTTTTTGGACAACGGGCTCGGCTTCCTGATCGGGATCGTGATCAGCCCGCTGGTCGAACTGGTGCTGGAACCCGCGATCGGCGACCCCGAGCAGATGCGCAGCACCGCCAAGGGCTGGGAGCAGACGGCGAAGTGGCTCGACGGGGTCGCCGAGCACGAGCAGAAGCGCGCCGATGGCACCAAGGAAGCCTGGAAGGGCGACGCGGGCGAAGCGTTCCGCGGCCAGATGACCGAGTTCTCGGGCGGTGCCAAGGCGTTCGCGAACGACGTCCGCGGGCTGCAGCAGATCCTGGAGATCGCCGCCGACCTGTTCGACGCGTTCGTCGAGATCGTCATCGACATCATCCAGGAACTGGTGATGGGCCTGATCATCGAGTGGCTGGCCGCGCTGGCCGCCTCGTGGATCACGGCGGGCGCCTCGGTCGGCGCGGCGGGAGCGGCCACGGCCGGTCAGGTCGCGGTGACCGGCGGACGGCTCGGGATGAAGGTCAAGCAGCTGCTCGGCAAGCTCAAGCCGTTGATCGAAAAGCTCGAAGACATCCTGAAGATGCTCCGCAACGGGCCGCTCAAGAAGGTCGTCGAGCGCACCGAAGGGCTGCGTGACGGCAACTGGCTGCAGAAGCGGCTCGCCGACCAGATCGACAAGAACCCGCTCGCGAAGATCGTCACGAAGGCCAATCCGGCGACCGGGGCCTCCAAGACCGCCAACAAGTTCGCGGACCGGTTCGGCGTCGGCGGCGAGGGCTCGGACGCGCTCACCACGAACCTCACCGAGGCCGGGTTGCGCGCGATGGGCATGAGCGGGACGACCAGCGTCGGCAAGGCCGCTTTCCGCGGCAGTGCCGGTAACCTGACGGAGCTGGGCGTCGAGCAAGGCGTCAAGGCGGGCTACAACGAGTCGCAGGACTCGTCGTCCGAGGAAGAGCGCCGCGCGGCGACCGACAGAGGGTTCACGATCGAAGAATGAATCTCGGCTACCCGCTCGGGGCGGCGTCGCAGGCCCTGCCTTCGCTGCACCCGGGCGAACGGTTGCTGTGGGCCGCGTACGGCCGCACGCTGAACTACGACGTACGCGGCCTCGATCCCTGGGGTGTCCCGAAGAAGAGCATGCTGGGCAAACTCGGCTCGGGCGCGGCGAACTTCGCCGGGGACATGGTCGGCGCGGCGCTGGGCGGGGGCGACGACAGCGGCGCGTCGAATCCGCCGTCACCGCAGGTCATCGTGCTCGGCGAACAGGGCGGCATCGCGCACGCGGCGGTGCGGGAGATGTCCACGAGCGGTTCGCTTTCGCGGCTGTGGGCGCTGACCAGCACGCGGCTGGTGGTGCTGGAGAAGGTCGTCCCGCCGGAAACGCCGTCGAAGAAGTCGTTCATGTCGAAGGCGATCGGGTTCGGCAAGGAGATCGCGGCGATCATGACCACGAAGACGTATGGCGAGAACGCCGAGGGCGTCCCGATCGCGCGGCACGACATGGTGCCGCGCACCGAGATCCCGCGTGGGTCGATCGCCGGTTTCGCGGTGGCCGAACACGGCAAGAAGAAGCGCCCGTGCCTGCACGCGTCCTTTGTGGACGGGTCGGGGATGGATTTCCTGTTCGACTGCGACGATCCGCGGCAGTTCGCCTGGCTGTACTCGGTGACGGTGAGCTGATGGAGAACACGCTTCCGCTCGCGAAGTCCGTCGACGAGATCGTCGAACGGGAACTGCACCAGTTCTGGCTCGCGCCGGGCGAACGCCTGATCGTCGGCTGCCCGCCCGCGCACGGCTACGTCGGCCTGCTGCTGGACGGCGAACTCACGCTGCCTTATGCGCCGTCGCGGGAAATCCCTGCGGTGACAGGGAAAACGCGGTGGCCGCTGCCCGCTCCGGACGTCCTCGAAGGCGACTGGACCGACGATCCGACGATCGCCTACTGGGTCGTCGCGCGGACCGCCGACCAGACCGCCGCGCGGCTCGCGGACCACCTCGCCGGTGGTCATGGCGAGGCGCGGCTGACACTGTCCGACCGGCGGCTGGCCGTCGTGTACCCGGCGAAACTGCTGGAGGGCGAGGATCCCGCCCAGCCCTTCCGCACCTTCGAAGAAATGCCGTCAGGAGTCGTGCGTTCGGTGACCGCGCTGTATCTGGGGCGGAGTTTCCCGCCGCGGCCGGTGCTTCAGTTCGTCTTCGCCGACGGTTCGGTGGTCTACCAGCGGGACCTGCTGGCGGTCACGCGGGCCGACCGCGCCCACTCACGCCGCTGACCCCTCCCGCATTTCGTCCTCTGAATGCGGTCGTGAGTGGCACCGTCTTCGCCGCCTTGAAGACATGGTTCCGGACTTCCCGGCGAGGCCTGCCGCTCGCCGAGTGTCCCCGTCACGAAGCCGCGCAAAGTGCCCAAAACGGGCGCACCCAGCTGGGAAAATCGTCCCTTATGGACAGTGGGGGTCGCGATCGGCTCCAGCGGACCAGTTCAGGTTGTGCCGCTAAGGTCTTGCTCTGAATCCAACGGAGAAGGCCTGCCCGATAGGCCCCCGGCACCGATACCAGCGGCCTGCGTTCGCTCGCGCCGCTGATTTCCGCGTGAGGGTCAGCGGGCGGGAAGCAGGTAGAGCTTCTGGGTGCCCATCCACGGCGAGTGGATGGTCCAGGTCGCCAGCGCGTTCGCGGGCGGGTTCTTGCTGGTGGTGGCCAGCACCAGATCCGGGGTCGCGGGCGGGACGCTGTGGTCGAAGAACCGGAAGTTCGCCGCCAGCAGCGCCTTGCCGAGTTCGCCGCTGCGGTTCTTCGTCTCGTTGATCGCCGGGTCGACCGAGCCGCGGTCGGAGAACTGGTCGACGATGTCGCAGTCGCACGAGTAGGCGAGCGCGCCGACCTCGCCCGCGCTCTCCACCTTGCGCCCCTTGGTCAGCGCGCCCAGTTGCGAGCCGATCTGCCGGTATTCGTCGGACGCGGCGTGGTTGCTGGTGATGGGCGCGAACCGGCGCGGGAGTTCGGGAGTCGCGTAGGCGAAGGCGCACGCGAACAGGAAAACACCGGCGAGGATCCCCGTGCCGAGTCTTGCCCGGCCGGGCACCGCGCACACCGCCGCGGCGAGGAAGACCGTCGCGCCGACGATGCTCGGCGCGTAGTACCAGTGATACGGCGGGACGTTCAGCCAGCAGTAGGCCAGGTAGTGCGTCGCGCCGGCGATCGCCAGCGTCGCGAACGGCACCAGGCGCTTCGCCCGCTCCGAACCGCGCCGGTAGTGGAACGTCCACAGCAGACCGGCGAGTCCGCCGATCACGAGCGGCAGGAAGGAAAGCGTCGCCGCGAGCGGGTAGTTGCGCCAGTACAGCAGCGGGCCGTTGGTGAAGCTGAACGGTCCCCACGACCGCTGCATGATCTTGATGACCAGGGTGTCCGGCACCGCCGAACCCAAGGTCAGCCAGCTGAACGCGAACCACGGCAGCATCACCGCGAGCGCGGCGAACGTCATGCGCCAGATGCCCACCCAGAACTCGCGGCGCGCGAGGAACAGCACGAACGCGATCAGCAGCAGGTCGATCCGGATCAGCGCGATCAGGCCGATCACCGCGCCCGCGGCGGCGGGACGGCGTTCGTACAGCAGCACCATCAGCCAGACGACGGCCGCCGCGCCGAGGGCGACTTCGAGGCCGACCGACGACAGCAGCAGCGGGTTCACCAGCAGCAGGCCCAGTGCCAGCGGGGCGAAGCCGG
Source organism: Amycolatopsis sp. NPDC089917 (assembly GCF_040684635.1). Lineage (NCBI taxonomy): Bacteria > Bacillati > Actinomycetota > Actinomycetes > Pseudonocardiales > Pseudonocardiaceae > Amycolatopsis > Amycolatopsis sp. NPDC089917. The sequence continues at coordinate 23,871 of NZ_JBFBGL010000008.1, forward strand.
TGGGGAGACCGGTCGCGGCTCCGATCCGGCGCAGGCCGAGGACGAGCGCCACCTGGCTCGCGACGAAGACGATCCCGGCGGCGAAGACGGCGTCGCGGACGATGAACGTGACCAGCGCCAGCACGAGGACGTTCAGCGGCGACGTCGCGGTGTTGGCGGTGCCGTCCTCGATCAGGCCCCAATGGCCGTGGAAGGCGAGGTTCTTCGCATAGGACAGCGTGATGTACGTGTCATCGATCAAATGCCCGCTGACCAGCACGAACACCAGGGCCGACACGACCGCCGTCCCGGCGGGCAACACCCAGGGGCGGTTCAGGACGGTGACTCCCGGCAGCGCACCGGAAGCCTGGGGCAGTTCAGCGGAGGCGCTTCGCATCACGAACACGGTACACGCTGCCGTGATGATTCCGTTACCTACCCTCCGTGGGACTCGTCACGCGTGACGATCCCACGGAAGGATGATCTTCAGTTCCCGTCGTGACGCCCGCCGTGCCCGCCGCGGAAGTCCCGGTGCGCGCCGGGACCGTCCTGACCACGGTGTTCACGGGAGAAACCGGGCCGGTCGCCGTCCCGGGAGGCCAGGCCGACGGCGGTACCGATGACTCCGCCGCCGAGGATGAAGCCGATCAGGCCGACCGCGACCAACTGCGTCGCGCGATGCCCCACGAAGCGACGGAAGCCGCCCTTCTCCGGTGGGGTCCGCTGTACCGGTGGCGGCTCGGCGGGAGCAGCGGCAGGCTGCTCGACCGTCTTGTCCTCGTCCTCGGACGGCCGCTGCGGGTCGCTCATCTTCGCTCCTAGGTCGATGGGAGCGGGCGCACTACCCGCTCCCACCACCGAGGATGCGTGCGCAACCTGTGGATGCGCTGTGCCGAAGCTGTCGGATCAGAGGTAGAACGACAGGAACAGCGTGACCACCCAGCTCGCGCCGAGCACCTGGAGCACGCGGTCCTTGAGCGCGATCTCCTCCGGCTCGCCCGCGTTGCCGCCGTCGACGTCGACGGCGTAGCGCAGGACGGCGACCACGAACGGGACCATCGAGACGACCGCCCAGACCGAGTCGTGCTCGACCTGGCGGATCTCGAACGCCCACAGGCAGTACGACATGATCAGGATCGCCGCGGACGTCGCCCAGACGAACCGCAGGTAGCTCGCCGAGTACTTCTTGAGCGAAGACCGGATCTTCGCCCCGGTGCGCTCGAAGAGCATGATCTCGGCGTAGCGCTTGCCCGCTACCATGAACAGCGAGCCGAACGCGGTGACCAGCAGGAACCACTGCGAAAGCGCGATACCCGCGGCCACACCGCCGGCGATCGACCGCATCAGGAAGCCCGAGCCGACGATGGCCAGGTCGACCACCGGCTGGTGCTTGAGCCCGAAGCAGTAGCCGAGCTGGACGGCCTCGTAGACCGCCAGCACGACAGCGAGCTGCCAGCTGGCGAAGAACGAGATGCCGAGGCCGAGAGCGAAGAACACCACCGCTGAGACGTAGGCCACCGGGACCGGCACGATCCCGGCCGCGATCGGCCGGTTCCGCTTGGTCGGGTGGGCCTTGTCCGCCTCGACGTCGACGGCGTCGTTGATGAGATAGACCGAGGAGGCCACCAGCGAGAACGCCGCGAAGGCGATCAGCGCGGCGACCAGCAGGCCGGTCCGGTCCGTCGACTTCGAAAAGGCGAAGAACGGTGCGGCGAACACCAGCACGTTCTTCACCCACTGACGCGGGCGTGCCGTCTTGATGATGCCGCCGACGAGCCCGCCGGCGATCTTCTTCGGTTCGGCGGCCTCGGCCACGGGTTCTACGTCGTCGGGCTTGGAATCGGCTTTCTCGGTCGTTTCACTCATCGTCGCTTCAGCTTCCTACGTATCAAGCCGCCGACTACGCCCCCAAGGGCCGCTCCGGCCAGAACGTCGGTCGGGTAGTGGACGCCGAGCACGAGCCGCGAGGCCAGCATCGGCGGTACCAGGGCCGGGACCAGGTTACGCCCGGTCAATCCGGAGTAGAGCACCGCCGCCGCCGTGGTCGAGGTCGCGTGCGACGACGGGAAGCTCAGCTTGCTCGGCGTGGAGACCAGGACCTCGACGCTCGGGTGGTCCGGTCGCGGCCGCCTGACCACGCGTTTCACCGCGATCGACGCGGCGTGGGCGCCCACGACGCCCGCCGCCGCGACCAGCCAGTCCTTGCGGCGCTTCTTGTCGACGGCCGCCCCGACGAGCCCCAGCGCGAACCATCCCGCGCTGTGCTCGCCGAAGTGCGAAAGACCCCGTGCGGCCTTGACCGTGACGTCGCTCTTCAGGACGCCCTGGGCCTTCGACAGGACGGCCACCTCACCCGTGGGAGCGCCCTTCTCAAGCATCGAGGGACCCGTCCAGCGGCGCGCCATCGGTCAGGTGCGGCGCGATCTTGTTGTCGAACGCGGACAGCGCCGAGCCGATGGCCATGTGCATGTCGAGGTACTTGTAGGTACCGAGACGGCCGCCGAACAGCACGTTCTTGTCCCTGGCCTCGGCCTTCGCCAGCTCGCGGTAGGCCTCGAGCTTCTCGCGGTTCTCCGGGGTGTTGATCGGGTAGTACGGCTCGTCGGCCTCGCCGGCGAAGCGCGAGTACTCGCGGAACACGACCGTCTTGTCGTTCGGGTAGTGCTTGCGCTCCGGGTGGAAGTGCCGGAACTCGATGATCCGGGTGTAAGGCACTTCTTCGTCGTTGTAGTTGACCACCGAGGTGCCCTGGAAGTCACCGGTCTCGACGACCTCGGACTCGAAGTCCACCGTGCGCCAGCTGAAGCGGCCCTCGGAGTAGCCGAAGTAGCGGTCCAGCGGCCCGGTGTAGACGGTCGGGGTGCCTGCCGGGATGTGCTCGCGGACGTCGAAGTAGTCGACGTTCAGCCGCACCTCGATGTTCTCGTGCTCGGCCATCTTCTCGAGCCACGCGGTGTAGCCGTCGACCGGCAGACCCTCGTAGGTGTCGTTGAAGTACCGGTTGTCGAAGGTGTAGCGGACCGGGAGCCGGGTGATGATGTCGGCGCCGAGGTTCTTCGGGTCGTTCTCCCACTGCTTGGCCGTGTACGCCCGGATGAACGCCTCGTAGAGCGGGCGGCCGATCAGCGAGATGGCCTTCTCTTCGAGGTTCTGCGCGTTCGCGGTCTCGAACTCCGACGACTGCTTGGCGATCAGCTCACGGGCCTCGTCCGGCGTGTGCGACTTGCCGAAGAACTGGTTGATCAGGGCCAGGTTCATCGGCAGCGGGTAGACCTGCCCCTGGTACTTGCCGAACACCCGGTGCTGGTAGCCGGTGAACTCGGTGAAGCGGTTGACGTACTCCCACACACGTTTGTTCGAGGTGTGGAACAGGTGCGCACCGTAGCGGTGCACCTCGATCCCGGTCTCCGGCTCGGCTTCGGAGTAGGCGTTGCCACCGATGTGATGGCGCCGCTCCAGCACGAGGACCTTCTTGCCGAGCTCGGCCGCGGCCCGTTCGGCCACGGTCAGCCCGAAGAATCCGGACCCGACCACGATGAGGTCGTAGCCGGCGAAATCGGCTTCAGTAATCTTGTCGGGGTTCGTGTGCGCGCTCACGGGCGTCGAGGGTACGCAGGTCACCTACGTGCCCTGCACCGAGCACCGGTTTTCACCTTCGACACACACATTTGGGAAGCAGTGCCTACTCCGGACACCTTCTGGTCGTATTTCGGTGCGACCATCACGTACCTCGCCGTGCTGGCGGTCCCCGGCGGAGTCGTCGGCCGGGCCGCGGGCCTGCGCGGCTGGGCCCTCGCCGGGCTGGCCCCGCTGTTGTCCTACACGGTAACCGGGCTGGCCGGTCCGTGGCTGGCACTCGCTGGCGTGTCGTACAACCCCCTTACAGTGGCGGCCGTCACGGCCGTGCTCGCCGGGATCGGGTTCGGCCTCCGCAAGCTGGGCCAGAGCCGCGGCTGGATCAAGCCGGGCGCCGAAGAGCCGCCGACGAAGTGGCACCCGCGCGCGCACTACGCCGTCGCGGCCTGCGTCGCGCTGGCCGTCGGCATCTCGATCCTCGTGGTGCTCTCCGCCCGCGGCGGGACGACGGCGGTGTTCCAGCGCTGGGACACCGTGTTCCACGCGAACGGCATCCGCTACATCGCCGAGACCGGCGACGGCTCGCTGACCGGCATGGGCACCATCAACTGGTACCCGGACGGCTCGTTCTACCCGAACGCGTACCACCTGGTCGGCTCGCTCGTGTACTCGATCTCGGGCACGACGATCCCGGTCACGCTGAACGCCATCACCATGCCGGTCGCCGGGATCTTCGCGCTGTCGATGGTCGCCCTGATCCGCCAGCTCGGCGGGCGCGCGGTGTTCGCGGGCTGCACGGCCCTGGTGGCCGCCGCGGCCACCACCGGCGCCTACGAGTCGGTGTCCAGCGGGCTGCTGCCGTTCGCGCTGGGGATCGTGCTGACGCCGCTGGCCGTGGTCGCGCTGGCCCGGTTCCTCGCGCGGCCCGGCCTCGACACCGGCTACGTGCTCGCGCTGACCGCCGTCGGACTGCTGGCGGCGCACTCGTCGGCGTTGTTCGGCGCGCTGCTGTTCGCCTTCCCGCTGGTGGTGCAGCGCTGGTACCGCGCGCTGCGGCACAAGCCGCTCGACGGCGTGCCGGAGGGCCGCGGCGGCTGGCGGGTGATCGGCGGCGACGTCGTCAAGATGGTGCCGGTGGTGGCGGGGAGCGCGCTGCTCGCGGCGCCGCACATCCTGGGCGCGCTGAAATTCACTTCGGGTTCATACCCTTATTACGCGTGGGGCTCGCAGCTGCCGGTGCTGAAGTCGCTGGGGCTGCTGGTGACCTTCCGGCAGGTGCTGAGCGCTCCGCAGGTGTGGCTGACGGTGCTGCTGGCCATCGGTGTCCTGAGCCTGTTCAAGCTCGGCCGGATGCGCTGGGTGGGGCTTTCGGCGATCGGCTTCTCGGCACTGTTCGTGCTGGTCGCGTCGTTCGGCGCGGAGCCGTGGGTGATCTCGCTGTCCCGGCCGTGGTGGAACGACCGGTACCGCCTGATGGCGCTCGCGGCCATTCCGCTCTGCCTGCTGGCCGGGCACGGGATGGCGGAGCTGCAGCGCTGGTTCGCGAAGTGGGCGAGCGGACGGTCCTGGGTGAAGAGCCGTCCCGCGCTGCCCGCCCGGCTCGGGCTGGCGACCGCCGTGTTCGTCGTGGCCGCGTCGGCCGTGCTGACCAAGGGCTTCTACACCGAGTCGAACGCGCACGCGGTGTCGTTCCTCTACTACAACGGGCCCGAGGGCGAGGTCACCCCGCCGGTGAGCGCCGACGAGCTCGCCGCGATGAACGAGCTGACCAAGATGAACATCGGCCCGGACGAGAAGGTGCTCAACGAGCGCTTCGACGGGACGGCCTGGCTGTACGCGATCACCGGCATCCACCCGGTCGCCGGCCACTACGACCCGGGCGTGCCGCCGCCGGACGCGAAGTACCTGGCGCTGCACTTCCGGGATTACGACACCGACCCCGAGGTGCAGGCCGCGGTGAAGCGGCTGAACATCAAGCATGTGCTGATCGGGAGCACGCCGATCAAGATCGGCGAGCCGCCGGCGCCGGGGCTGCGGGACCTGGACGGGCTGAACTTCCTGCGGAAGGACTTCGGCAACGCGGGGGCGTCGATCTACACCCTGACCCGCTAGACGGTCAGGCTCGGCCGAACGGGTTCGAAGACGTGACTCGCGTGTCTGGATTCCGCACTCACGTGTTCCGCCGCTGAGCACGCGAGATCCGGCTTCGATCACGCGTGCTCGGTGCCGCGTCGGCAACGCGCCCGAAGCACCACCATCGAGCCTCAGCCCAGGGCTCTGACGTCTCGATCGCCGGGTTCGAAGACGTCACTCGCGTGATCAGACACGTGACTCGCGTGACCGGATGGACGACACGCGTGACTGGGCGGACGACCGAAGATCAAAGCCCGCGTGGTCGCGGACTGCCCCCGCCGCGACCACGCGAGCCTCAGTCCCCCATTCACCCCCGGGGTGACCCATGAGGGGCAGCCGTCGACGGCCGCGCCCACTCGCTGTACTCATCCCTCAGACGACCGCTAGGCGGAACTAGTTGAGCAAACCCGCCAATGTCACCCGATCGGCCTAGGCGTCCCGACCTTGGAGTACCGGGAGTACGTCGCTGACGACCGCTTCGAGCGTCGACTCGCGGCCGACGTAGTAGTCCCCGGACCGCGGCCAGTGCGTGACGATGTCGGTGAACCCGAGTTCACCGGCCCGCCCGGCGGCGTCGGTGAACGCGCCCACGCTGGAGAGGGAGAACACCGGCGCCGAGTCGAGGCTCAGGAACCGCTGCACGCCCGCCTTGTCCCGGCCGACGGCGTCGAGCCGCTCGTCGAAGGTCTTCACGAGTTCCGCGATGCCCTTCCACCACTCGTCCTGGGTCTCCGCCTTGACGCCGGTGGTGACCCAGCCCGCGCCGAACCGGGCGGCGAGCGTCATCGTGCGCGGGCCGTTCGCGGCCACCAGGAACGGCAGCCGGGGCCGCTGCACGCAGCCGGGCAGGTTCCGGGCGCCCTTGGCCCGGTAGTGCTCGCCCTCGAAGTCGAATCCGTCGGTCATCAGCAGCCCGTCGAGCGCCTCGACGAACTCGGCGAAGCGGTCCGTGCGCTCCTTGGCCGACAGTTCCGGGCCGTCGAGGACGGCGGCGTCGTAGTGGGTGTGCGGGACGCCGGCGCCCACGCCGAGGATGAACCGGCCGTCGGAGATGTCGTCGAGGGTGGTCAGTTCACGGGTGAACGGCACGGGGTGCCGCGCGACCGGCGACGCGACGAAGGTGCCCAGTCTGATCCGAGACGTCACCATGGCGGCCGCCGTCAACGTTGGCATCGCACTGAACCAGGGGCCGTCGACGAGGTTCCGCCAGCCGAGGTGGTCGTACGTCCAAGCGTGGTCGAAGCCGTACTCCTCGGCGGCCCGCCATTTCGGCTCGGCCGCCCACCAACGATCTTCCGGAAGGATCACGATGCCTACGCGCACACGGGGGAAGGTACTGGTCCAGACCGACCCTTCGCCCGATGGGCGGATCTTCGGCGACAATGTGCCGGTGGAAAAACCCCTCTTGATCGCCTCCGACGTCGACGGAACCCTGCTCGGCCCGATGGAGGCCCTGACCGAACGCACGATCGAGACCGTCCGGCGCGTCACCGAGGACGGGGTCCCGTTCGTGCTGGTCAGCGGCCGTCCGCCGCGCTGGATCGCCCCGATCGCGGGCCCGCTGGACCTGACCGGGTACGCGGTCTGCGCGAACGGCGCGGTGCTGTACGAGATCGGGACGGACCGGATCGTGGCCGTCCACGGCATGCTGGAGCCCACACTGCTGCACGACGCCGTGAGTGCTCTTGATCACGCTCTTCCCGGCTGCCGGTACGCCGCGGAGCGGATCGGCGGGTCCGCGCAGGACCCGGAGATGCGCAATTTCGTGATCGAACCGGACTACCACAACCCGTGGGGCGACAACGAGGGCACGCAGGCGCCGCGGGCCGAGGTGCTCGGGCATCCGGCGATCAAGCTGATGATCAGCAGGCGCGGGATGACCTCGGACGAGATGGCGCGGGCGGCGCGCGAGGTGCTCGAAGGTTCGGTCGACATCACCTACTCGACGAACGCCGGCCTGATCGAGGTCTCCGCGCACGGCGTCACCAAGGCGACCGGGCTGGCCGAGGTCGCCGAGCGGCTGGGCGTCCCAGCCGAGCGGGTGATCGCGTTCGGGGACATGCCCAACGACATCGAGATGCTCGGCTGGGCCGGGCACGGGGTGGCGATGGCGAACGCGCACCGCCACGTCCTGGACGTCGCCGACGAGGTGACCGCGCCGAACTCCGAGGACGGCGTCGCGCAGGTGCTCGAACGCTGGTTCTAGCGGCCTTCGCGGTCGAGCCTGGCGGCTTCTTCCGGCGTCGGCGCGGTGCCGCCGAGGTGCGCGGGCAGCCACCAGCGCTCGTCGTCGGAGCCCGGCTTCTCCGGGTAGCCCGCCTGGACCCGGTCCACGAGCGCGGACATCCGCACGCGAAGGTCCTTCGAGAGGACTTCGGCGTCCTCTTCGGCCTTCGGGTGCATCGGCTCGCCGACGAGGATCGAGATCGGGACGTGGCGTTTGGTGAGGTCCTTCGGCCGGCCCTTGGTCCACAGCCGCTGCGTGCCCCACAGCGCCATCGGCACGACCGGGACGCCAGCTTCGGCGGCCATTCGCACGGCGCCGGACTTGATGTCCTTCACGGTGAAGGACCGGCTGATCGTGGCTTCGGGGAACACCCCGACGACCTCTCCGGCCTTCAGGCGCTCGACGGCTTCGCGGTACGACGCGAGCCCGGCGCCGCGATCGACGGAGATGTGGTGCATGCCGCGCATGAGCGGTCCGGCGATCCGGTTGGTGAAGATCTCCTTCTTCGCCATGAACCGGACGAGGCGCTTCGCCGGCTGCGCGCCGAGCCCGCAGAAGATGAAGTCGAGATAGGACACGTGGTTGCAGGCGATGACCGCCCCGCCCGTCGACGGGATGTGCTCGGTCCCCTCCACCCGGATGCGGTTGTCCAGCACCCGGAACATCAGCTTCGCCGCCATGATGACGGGCGGGTAAACGAGTTCGGCCATTCGTTCAGGTTACGCTACCGTAGGGTAACCAACCTACGGTCGCGTAGGTCACATCACTCGAAGCGCTCCTGGCGCGCGAAAGTCACCAGCGCGAGGACGACGCCGAGCAGCGTGCAATACAGGGCGATGACCTGGTGCTTGACGTTCTCCAAGCCGTCGCCCAAGGCGGCCAGCGCGAACTGTCCGGCGGCGACGGCGAGCAGGAATCCCAGCGCGACGCCCACCGCGTCACGTCGTGTCTTCCAGCCACGCCAGGCGAGCAGGAACCAGATCGGCAGCAGGGCGAAGAAACCCAGTGGCGCCAAGAGTTTCGTGATGGTCGACGCCACCGGGACGCGGTGTTCCTGCGCCTCCGGGGCGAATCCGGCCGATTGGTCGAAGCTGCCGAGGTAGGGCGGCCGAGCGGTGAGCAGATCGCCCGCCGCGCGATCCAGGATTCCGATGGTCCGCCCGGGATGTGTCGCGAAGTACTCGACGACGTTGCGCCTGCTGATCTGTTCCCGGTATTTCGGGTACTCGGGATCCGTCGTCGCGGGCTTCGGATGCCACCAGCCGTTGCCGGCGTACTGGCCGAACGAAGCGGGCAGTCCCAGCGCGGCGAGGTCGGCCCCGGTGTCGTGCCGACCGTCCACAATGGTCAGGAAGATCGTGTTGAACATGTTGATCTCGCGCGAATCGTCGCCGGGACGCGCGGCGAGTGAGCCGTCGGGCAGCTTCGCCGGTTCGACGGTCTGCTGCGCGTAGGCCGTGCCTCCGGCGAGCGCGCCGACGACGAACACGACGGGAAGCCAACGCTTCGAACCGCTGACGCCGGCGGGGCGGACGAGCGACGCGGCGAGCGCGAGCAGCGGCAGGATCATCAGGGTCTGGACTTTGGCGTTGACCGCGATGAGGCCGCCGAAGAGAAGCACGGCCAGGCCCGCGTAGCGCCACCATCCGGGCCGCGCGGCGACCAGCAGGCCGCCGACGGCGAGCAGCAGTCCGAGGAACGCGGCGCCTTCGCCGAGCACGGAGGCGAAGTACCCGAAGAACGCGGAGTCCGCGACGACCAGCAGCAGCCCCGCGGCCGCGAAACCGCGGACGCGACGCGAATACGGCAGTCCGACGACGATCAGCGCGACCGCCGCGGCGGCGAGCACGCTGGTGAGCACGCCGAGCACGACCAGGCTGAGCGTCGATTCGAGGCCGAGCAGCCCGCCGATCCACCGCGCGATCCGCGCGAACCAGCTCTGGGTCAGGAGATACGTGGCGTCGCATTCGCCCACCGGCGCGGTGTACGCGAGGTGCACGAACGGCTCCGGTTTGCCCTTCCACGGGATGCCCGCGCCGCACAGCACGCGGAAGCCGTCGCCGTTGTCGGACATCCCGATCGGCCTCGGCACGAGGAAGCGGACGAGCAGCACGGTGAGCGCGGCGGCGAACACACCGAAGCCGAACAGGCGAGAGCTTGCTTCAAGCACCGCCGGCCGGCTGGGGGAAACGCGTTCGTCGACACTCACGAAGGGCACGGTACGTGGCGGAAATCGGGTGAGCGGTCGAGGGCCGCCCTCACCGAACGCTCGACGTCGGCCCGCAGGAAGACGGTGAGCCACGACGACGTTCCTTCGCGCGCGAAGGTCGCGACGCGGTACCTCGCCGCGTACGCCGGGTCGATCACGCAGGACTGCGTCGACGAATAGCCGCTGTCGGTGACGACGGCGATCGTCGGGTGTCTTCGCGTGACGACGGCCTCGCCCGCTTCCTCGCTCTGGCCTCGGACGCCGACGATCTGCAGCTGCGTCCCGGCGTGGTACGACAGCACGCCGGGCGCGGAGGTGCTCACGACCGAACCGGGCGGCAGGTAGACGTCGAGCCAGCGGCCGATCTCCTCCAGCTGAGCGCCGTGGTCGTGCCAGGCGCGTACGCGGGCCAGCATCTCCGGGCTGAACACCGAGACCAGCACCGCGAGCCCGGACAGCGCCAGCGCGGCGGCGGGCATCAGCCGCTGGAGCCTCGGCCGCGGCCGAGGGCTCGGTTTCGAGGTCAGCACGCCGTAGACCGACACGGCCGCCACCGAAAGCAGCGGCGGGATCGGCGCGAGCAGACGCCAGGCCGGTCTCGCGTCGCCGCCGAAGTAGACCACGAACCCGGTGATCACGACGGCCGTGACGAGCATCAGCCAGGCCAGCGACCTGGCCTCGGCCTCATGCGGTGCCCGGCCCGTGCGGCGCAGCGACAGCGCCACCACCGCGACCAGGCCGAGCAGCAGGAATCCCTGGTGGACCACCGAGAAACCCGACAGGTAGTGCCACCCCCGATCGATCCGATCCGGGATGTCGAGGTCGAAGGGGATGACGACCGACGTCGGCAGGACGTGGTCGTAGTAGGTCATCCGCCACGCCGTCCACGGCGCGGCGAAGACGAGCCCGCCGAGCAGCCAGCCCGCCGGGGACCACCAGGTGTAGCGGCCGCGCAGCGCGGCGACGACCAGCCAGCCGCCGACGAGTATCGCGAGCAGGACGCCCGCTGGGCGCGTCATCATCGCGAAGGCGACGAGCACGCCCGCGACGACCGGACGCCGGGCCGCGAGCGCGGCGAAGACCCCGAACACGAGCAGCACGAACAACGGCGTCTCGGTACCGGATCCGCCGTACGCGGCGAGGCCGCCGGCACCCGCGACGAGGACCGCGGCGGCCACTCCGGAGGCCGGGCGCGGCTCCCCCGCGGCCCGCTCGACCACCCGGTTCACCGTCACGTGCGCGAGCAGGACGGCGCCGAGGGTGGCGAGGACGCCGAGCACGATCGCGGAGGTTTCGATATCGGCGTCGAAAGCGGCCTTCGGCAACGCGATCGCGATCATCCAAAGGAAATTCGCGTAACCCTCGATCCGTTCGCCGGTGTTGAACACCGGACCATTGCCGTCGGCGATGTTCTGGGCGTAGCGGAAAGTGATGTACGCGTCTTCCGCGATGGTCGAAAACAGCAGCTGATGCGCCGCGGAGAAACCGAGGGCGAGCACCAGCGCGACGGTGCGCCACCTCTTGTCGGTGCTGATCTTGGGCCAGGCCACCAGGACGAAGATCGCGAGTACGGCCCAGGCGACGACAAGCGCGATCACCACCTGATCCCCCACCCTCCCGGGCCGAGCCGCTCCGTGTGCGAAAAGACTACGGTCAAGTATCGATCGCCGCGCCAGTGTGTTTCTTTCGGCGCAGTCAATTGACACGAACGGGTGAGCCAGGTGTGCGCGGAGTAGCCCGCGTTCCGCCGAATTCCCCATCGGGACGTGACTCCTTCGGGTAACGCCCCTCAGCCGTTAATCTGGTTTCCCATTCCGTTCCGCACCTCGGGGGTCTCGTGCGGATTCCCCACCCCGAGGAAGCCTTGTGCCCACCCAGACCTCCCTCCTGACCGACGTTCTCACGGTCTGTGTCGCACTGCTCGTCATCGGCTTGCCCGGTCTGCTCACCGGCTTCGCCGCCGGCCTGCGCGGCTGGGTGCTCGCGGGGATGACGCCGCTGCTGAGCTACGCCATCGGCGGGCTCGCCGGGCCATGGGCGGCCGCGCTCGGGCTCCCGTTCACGCCGGTGACCTACGCGGTGGCGACGATCTTGTTCACCGGTGCCGCCCACGGCCTGCGACGGCTCACGCTGCGCCGCTGGCCGCCCGCGCCGGAGGAACCGCTGTGGGGCCGGTCCGGACACCTCGCCGTCGGGGCGTGCCTGCTGCTGGCGGCCGCCGTCGGGATGTACGCGGTGGTCCGCGGGATGGGCAGATGGGACGCCATCCCGCAGGGGTTCGACGCCGTCTATCACGCGAACGGCGTCCGGCAGATCGCCGAGACCGGCGACGGCAGCCTGTTCGGCACCGGCGAGGTCAACTGGTACGGCGACGCGGCGCCGGTGTTCTACCCCAACGCGTACCACCTGCTGGCGTCCGTGGTGTACCTGCTCAGCCCGGCGAGCATCCCGCTGACGCTGGACGTGAACACCGCGCTGCTGCCCGCGTTGCTGGCGTTGTCGCTGGTCACGATGGTGCGCGTGTTCCGGGGGCGCGCGGTGTTCGCGGGCGCGGTCGCGCTCGTCTCCATCGCCCCGGTGATGAGCCTGTACGAATCGATGAGCAGGGGACCTTTGCTCCCGTTCCTGCTCGGCCTCGCGCTGACCCCGCTGGCCGCCGTCGCGGTGAAGCGCTACCTCGACCGCCCCGCGCCCGACACCGGCTTCGTGCTGCTGATCGGCGCCGTCGGGCTGCTGTGCGTGCACTCGTCGGCGCTGTTCGGCGCGATCCTGTTCGCCGGGCCGCTGCTGCTGCAACGCTGGGTCGCGCCGGGTGAGCGGTGGCGGCGGATCGGACGGGACCTGCGCGCGCTGGCGATCGTCGGCGTCGTCGCGGTCGTCGTGGCGGGGCTGCAGCTGTTCGGCGCGATCGGCCTCGCGAACGGCGAGGTGCCCTACCGCAGCTGGCCGGTCGAATGGCGGGCGACGACGGCGCTCGGCGCGCTGCTGGGCTTCCAGCACTACGAGCCGTACCCGCAGATCTGGCTTTCGGCCGCGCTGCTGCTGGGCTTCATCTTCTTCTCGCGGGCGGGCGCGCTGCGGTGGATCGGCGTGACGGCGTTGATCACCGGACTCGCCTACATCGCGGTGACGTCGTCGGAGCAGCCCGTCGTGCTGGCGCTGTCCCGGCCGTGGTGGAACGACCCGTACCGGTTCATGTCGATGGCGGCGGTCCCGCTGTCGATCATCGCGGCGCACGGTCTCGCCGAGACGCAGGCGTGGCTGCGGGACAGCGTGACGCTCCGGAAGTTGCCCGCGTTCGTCGTCGCGCTGGCGGTGTTCGGCGGGTTCGCTTTCCTGAGCAATGGTTTCTACGCGCGGTCCAACGCGGCGAAGGTCGCGACCGGCTACGCGAACACGCCCGGGATCGACCCGCACAAGCTGCCGGTGAGCCCGGACGAGGTCGTCGCGATGGAGAAGCTCGCCGGCTTCGTGAAGCCCGGCGAGCGCGCGCTCAACGACCGGCTGGACGGGACGGTGTGGACTTACGCGCTCTCCGGCGTCCGCACGACCTCCGGGCATTTCGACGAGACGCTGGCGCCGTCGGACGCGCGGCTGCTGGAGTGGCACTTCCGGGAGTACCCGTCGAACCCCGGCGTGCGGGCGGCGGTGGCGCGGCTGAACGTGCGGTGGGTGATCCTCGGGCAGTACGGCTACCCGACGGGCGCCCCGCGGCAGGCCGGGCTGCGCGATCTGGAGGGGCTGAACTTCGTGACCGAGGTGTACCGCAACTCCGGCGCGGTGATCTACCGGCTGAACCCCTGACGCGCCTCCCGCAATCAGTCACCTACTGGCGGTCGTAGGCGGCGAAGTCACAGGCAGGGCGTGTCGCGAAAGCCACTTTCGGGACGTCTGACGTCGCGAAAGTGGCTTTCGCGACACGCCCGCACCCCCGGGACGTCGCCCCAGGTAGTAAAGGCCGCCTTCACTACCTTGAGGGTAAGTAAGGAGGCCTTCACGGACTTGTGTCGAGGTGCTTCGTGAGCGAGCGCGTTGCGACGGGTGAGGCGAGAGCCGCAAGTAGTCGACTAAACGCGCGAGGTCAGCGGGAAGTCACGAGGCGGGCCGAGAGGGCGGCGGCGCCGGCCGTGATCAGGTCGGCGACGGTGAACATGACGCGCGAGGCGATGGCGAACGCCGTCGCCTGGCCGACGGTGAGGCCCGACGCCGTCAGCACGGCGACCTGCGCGACCTCGCGGACGCCGACCCCGCTGGGCAGGATGAACGCGAACGTCCCGACGGTCATCGCGACCGCCATCGCGCCGACGCACAGCACGAAGCCGCTGAAGCCCGGCGTGCCGACGGAGTTCGCCAGCAGCCACAGGTGCACGCCCTGCAACGCCCAAGCGGCCGTCGACGAGCCGAAGACCTTCCCGACGACCGACCAGCTCAGCCGGTGGTCGAGCGGCGGGCGGCGCAGGATCCGCAGCACGAGCGACGTGCCCCAGGTGAGCACGCGCGGGTGCAGCATCGCCAGCCCGACCGGGATGAGCACGAACAGCCACATCGCGCGCGGGCTGTTGCTGAACACCGCGGGGGCCGCGAGCAGCGAGACGACCAGCGCGGACACCACTCCGACGCCGAGCTGGATCAGCGAGCCGGTGAAGATCCGGGCCCTGGCGAGCCCGGCCTTGCGGCCCAGTTCCATCTGCAGCAGGTACGCCCACACCGAACCCGGCACGTACTTGCCGAGCGAGCCGACGAGGCAGATCTGCGCGCCCCTCGCGTAGCCGATCGGCTTGCCGAGGTCGTCGACCATGACCTGCCAGCCGTAGGTCGACACCATGATCGCGGCGATGAGCGCGAGCAGGCTCAAGGTGGAGGATTCCCACGCGACCTCGGACAAGGTCCGCCAGAATTCACCCCAATTGGTGACGAGCGTCTTCGCCGCGAATGCGACGACCAGCAGGATGGCGACCCAGCGGACGACGTCGAGGATCTTCGCCTTGGTGGATTTCGGCTGTTTTACAGTTACCGAAGTGTCCTCTTCGGGCGTTTCGACGGTCGTCACTGAACCTCCTCTGCTGCTACCTCGTAACCGCAGGTCAGGCCTGCACGGTCACCAAGCGGCTGAACTCGGTCAGCAGATCGTAGCCGTCCCAAACCGCGGAGAACGTCAGGGCCGATCCGAAGGGAACGACACGGTCGACGCCGCGGCCCGCCAATTCCGTCACGAATTGCGTCAATTCCTCTTTGCTGAAGCCGAATTGACCGACGGTTTGATCTTTGCGGAGGACGATCGGGACGAGGTCGGAAAGCGTGTCGACCCGCGCGTTGGCGAAAGTGCCGGCGCCGAGCCATTCGCGCGGCAGGATCGCGGGGTCGGCCAGCTCCAGCGTCGCAAGGCCGTTGCCCTGGAAGTCGATGCCGTTGACGAGCCCGTCGACGGCCGCGCCGTACGCCGAGACCCGCTTCTGGACGGCCATCGCGGGCTCGGTGACGTGCTGTTTCGTAGCCAGCACCTCGGCGAGCAGCTTCCGGAACTCCTGTCCGGCTTCGCGGGCGCCCTCTTCTTCGCCGACCCAGAACACCGCGCGCGGTGACGAGCAGGCTGCCTGGTCGAACCAGTACGAGTCGTTGTAGAAGCCCTCGGCGGCACCGCGGCGCTCGGCCTCGGAGGCGTTCTGCCAGCCGCGCACCGACGCGACCGCGAACGACGACCGGTCCGGGAAGGTCAGGTCGCGCGCGTGCGGCGCCAGCGGGTACTTGCGCAGCGCCGCGACCGACGCGTCACCGCCCCAGATGACCCGCAGGTCCGCGGCGACCGACAGCGCGCCGCTGATCGCGTCGCTGCGGTCGTAGGTGACCATGCGCTGGGTCGCGGTGATCGCGGCGGCGGTGTCCGCGTCCACTTCGGACAGTGCCGCGTTCAGGGCCTCCAGCACCGTTTCGGCGGCACCGGCCGAACGCGAGGACACGCGGACGACGTTGTGGTTGCCTGCCAGCGCGGAAAGCGCCCACGAGTACACGAAGATCGTGTCGACGTTGGCGGGCGGGACGTGGAAGACCAGCCCGCGCGGGAAGCGCAGCGCGTCACCCGAAGTCTCCAAAGTGGACAGTGCCTTCGCGATCTCTCCCTTGCGCAGGAAGAAACCGAGCGACGCCAGCTCCGGGAAGCGGCGAGCCGTCGCGGGCGCGAGCAGTTTGCGCGCGAACTTCGTCAGGAACTCGACGACACGCGGGTCGCCCACCCGCAGCCGTCCGCCGACGGGCTCGGCCCGCAGCTCTTCGACCAACGAGGAGACCTCGATCGCGTCGCCGAGCGGAAAACGCTGGTTGAGAGTCATGCCGCCGCCCCCTGGAAGGTGTCCGAGCAACCGCGGGCCTCGGCCTTGGGCAGCCTGCCCATGACGGAGAAGTGCTTGCCCGGCCAGTCGCCGTCGTCGATCCCGTTGTAGACACCGAGGTCCTCGGTGAGCAGGACGTGGCCCGGGTAGGAGTGCGGCAGCGTGCTGACGACCTCGATCACGCCCGGCTCGCCGACCGGCTGCTCTTCCCAGGTCTCCGGGTTCCGGATCACGACATCCGCGAAATCGGGGCAGTACAGCGAGTTCCCGGACGGGCCTTCGAGGAACACGGTGCCGATCTGCTCGATCATCCCGTAGTAGTTGTGGATCCGGGTGAGCCCGGTGTCCTCTTTGAAGCGACGCCGGAACTCGGTGTTGTCCACCGCGCGGTCGATCAGCTTCTTCCAGCCGCCCGAGTGGATCAGGATCCCGTTCGACAGGTCCAGCTTGTGCTCACGGGCGACCTCGTAGAGGTACTGCCACACCATGAAGGTGAAACCGAAGATCAGGAACGGCTTGTCGCCGTAGGTCGCGAGGAACGTCTTGACCGCTTCGACGTCCGGCTCGTCGTTCTCGTCGAGCACGTAGGTGTGCTTGCGGCCGAAGTTCGCCATGCCCAGCACGCCCGCGCCGCGCGCGGAGAAGGAGCGGCGGTTCTTGATGATGCCGATCGTGTCGACCATCAGCATCGGCAGCCGCTCGTTGCCGAGGACTTCCTGCAGCGTGGCGCCGAGCTGCTTGGTCTGCGCGCCGGCCGCGGCCTTGTCCAGGTAGATCCGCGACGCGCCCGCGCCGGTGGTGCCCGACGACGTCAGCGTCTTGAAGATCTCGGACTCGGGGATGCTGCGCAGGTCGTGCGTCTTGAACATCCGCACCGGCAGCCACGGCAGATCCGCGATGGAGGCGAACTCCGCGTCCCGCGCGATGCCGAGCGACGAGAGGATGCGGTCGTAACCTTCGGAGTTGTCGCGGTGGTGCGCGGTGAGCTCGGCGAGCTGCGGAAGCAAGTGCTTCTCACGCTCGGCCTGAGACAACGTAAAGACGCTCATACCTGGGCCTCCAGCGACCGGTAGTCGATCTTGCCGCTGGCGAGCAACGGCACGGTGTCGATGGGGCGGACGTCGAACCCGCTCGTGTGCAGGTGCAGCCGCTCGGACAGCGCCTTCGCGGCGTCCTTGCAGATGTCCTTGTCGGCGCCTTCGGCGAACAGGACGACCTTGTCCCCTGCCGGGACGGCGGCCACGACGTCGATCCCCACCGAGGCAGAACGCACGGCGTGCTCGAGATCATCCAGGCTGACGCGGTTGCCGAAGACCTTGCCGATCCGCTTGAGGCGGCCGGTGATGTAGAGGAACCCGTCCTCGTCGAGGTAACCGAGGTCGCCGGTGGCCAGGACGCCGCCGTATTCGTCGCCCGCGGCCAGCCCGGCCTCGTCCTCGGCGTAGCCCATCATCACGTTGGGCCCGCGGTAGACGACCTCGCCGACGATCTTCGGATGCGTGGTCTCGGAACCGTCCTCGCGCCGGACGGCGAACGAGCCGCCGGGCAGCGCGGGCCCGGCCGAACCGAGCTTCTCCGCGAGCCGTTCCGCCGGGACGGTGGTCATCCGCGGGGCGGCCTCGGTCTGCCCGTACATGACGAACATCCGGCCGCCGACCTCGCGGATCTTGTCGTTGAACTGGGCGACGAGGTCGTCCCGCAGCTTGCCGCCCGCCTGGGTCAGCGTGCGCAGCGTCGGGTACTTCGCCGGGTCGAACTTGAGGCGACGCAGCATCTCGTAGTGGTACGGCACGCCCGCGAGCGAGGTGACCTTGTGCTCGTTGACGGCGTCCCAGAACCCGCGTCCGAGCACACCGGACGGCTCGATGACGACGGTCGCGCCGCGGAGGAGGTGGGAGTTCAGCACGGACAGGCCGTAGCTGTAGTGCAGCGGCAGGCTGGTCGGCGCGATCTCGTCGCGGTCGATGCCGAGCACCTGCGCGATCGCGTCCGCGTTGGCGAACACCGCGCCACGCGAGAGCCGGACCAGCTTCGGGTTGCCGGTGGAACCGCTGGTCGGCAGCAGGATCGCGAGATGCGGATGCGGCTCGACCCCTTCGGCGGACTCCCGGACCCAGTGGCCGTCGGAGACGCCGTACCCCTCGGGTGCGGGCGCGTCCGGCGCGGACAGCACGGCGGCCGGGCGGAAACGCTCGATGAGCCCCGCCAGGACGTCGGCGTCCAGCGCCGGATCGATCAGCGCGATCGCGCGGCCGGCCTCGAACGCGCCGAGGTAGTTCAGCACGCTCGCGAGGTCCACCGACATCCGCGCGAACAGCGCGCCCGGCGGCAGCAGCCCCAGGGCGGCTCCCACGCGGGTGACCTCGGCGTCGAGTTCCTCGCCCGCGAGCGTTTTGCCGCTCGTGACGTCGATCAGTCGTGCACCCACACCCAGCAGGGTCATTACAGAACAAGTCCTCCGTCGATGCCCAGCACCTGGCCGGTGATGAACGAAGCGTCATCACTGACGAGGAACCGGATCGCGTTCGCCACGTCCTCGGGAGTCCCGAGCCGTCCGAGAGGCGTCTTGCCGATGTTCTCGGCCTTCGCGTCCTCCGTCAGGCCCGAGGTCAGGTCGGTGTCGATGACGCCGGGCGCCACCGCGTTGACCCGGATCCCGGAGCGGCCGAGTTCCTTCGCCGCCGAACGCGCGATGTTCGCCACAGCCGCCTTCGACGCCGCGTACACCGTCTGACCGGCGCTTCCGTGCTCGCCGACGATCGAAGCCAGCACCACGATGGCGCCGGTCTTCTTGCGCATCATCGCCCTGGCCGCGGCTTGGACGGTGTGCAGCGTGCCGGCGACGTTCGTGCTCAGCGTGGTGTCGACGAGCTCCTCGCGGATCATGCCGAGGAGCGCGTCCTCCATGATCCCGGCGTTGGCGACCACGATGTCGAGCTTGCCGTGCTCCTTGGCCACGCCGCGGACCAGCGTCGACACGGCCTTGGCGTCGGTGACGTCCAGCGCGAGCCCCCTAGCCGCCCCCGCCGCGGCCGCCGCTTCCTTGGCCTTGGCCTCGTCGCGGCCGGTCAGCACCACGGTGGCGCCCGCCTCGGCGAGCGCCCGCGCGGTGGCCAGGCCGATGCCCCGGGTACCCCCGGTGACCAGGGCGACCTTGCCGTCCAGCATCACTTGGACTGCAGGTCGGTCACCATGTCGACGGCGACCTTGAAGCTGGACATGTCGATCACCTGGTCGGTGTCGAATTCCACATCGAACTCGTCCTCGATGGCCGCGACCAGCGCCATGTGACCGACCGAGTCCCACGCCTCGATGTCGCGGTACTTCAGGTTCTCGACGTCGACTTCGCCATCGAGGTCCAGCGCCTCGACGAAGACCTCACGCAGCTTGCCGGCGACTTCCGCCATCTGTTGACTCCTAGTGCTCCTCGCGCGGACGGGCGTCCCACGCCTTCACCAAGGTAGAGAGGTCGCCGGGCAAGCGGTCGGCCAGCCCGTCCTCAGGGAGACCGGCCTTACCCTTCAGCCACGGTCCCAGTGCCTCGATGGTGGCCTCGTCCAGCCCGCGGCGGGACAACCCGACGGTATTGACGCCCGTCACCCGTGCGGGGTTGCCGACGGCGATGGTGAACGCGCCCACCTCCTTGCGGACCGCGGAGCTCATGCCGACCATCGCACCGGGGCCGATGACGACCCGCTGGTGCAGGATCGCGCCCATGCCCAGGTTCGCCCCGGACCAGATGTGGCAGTGGCCGCCGGTGATGACGTTCGAGGCGACCGTGACGGCGTCCTCGACCAGGCAGTCGTGGGCGATGTGGGAGCCGCGCAGGAAGTAGCCGCCGTCGCCGATGGTGGTCGTGCGCCAGGTGCCCTGGTGGACGCTGACGTATTCGCGGATCCGGTTGCGGCCGCCGATGACGACGCCGTGCCCGTCGTGATCGGGATCACCGTTCGGCGCGGTCTCCCAGGCGGCGGGGTGCTCGCGGCCGCGGTCCTCGCCAGGGGTCCCGATGGTCACGTGCGGGCCGATCCAGTTGCCGTCGCCGATGCGCGTGGGACCCACGATGACCGTGTACGGCCCGATGACGTTGTCCTCGCCGAGCTCGACGCCCTCGCCGATGATCGCTGTCGGGTGGATGCGGTTCACCACGTGAGATCCGTTCGTTGTGGCTGGGAGGCAGCCTGGGGTAATGGGCGCTTCGGCGGTCCCGGTAACGTGTGGCCCGCGCCAGAGAGGGCGGCCGGGCGCAGAACCGGCGGCTCACTGTACCGGACGCACCAGAACGCCCAGTCGAGAGAGACTTGCAGATGATCCCCATTACCGTGGTCGACGTCCGTGACGCGGAGGACCTCGTCGTCGAGGTGCTGCGATCCGGCGCCATCGCACAGGGACCGATGGTCAAGCGCTTCGAGGACGCGTTCGCGAGCGTTTCCGGCACGAAGCACGCGATCGCCGTCAACAACGGCACCACCGCGCTGGTCGCCGCCATCCAGGCGCTCGACCTGAAGCCGGGCGACGAGGTCGTCACCTCGCCGTTCACCTTCGTGGCCACGCTGAACGCGATCCTGGAAGCCGGCGCGACCGTCCGCTTCGCCGACATCCGGCGCGACGACTTCGCGATCGACACGGACGCCGTCGCCGCCGCGATCACCGACCGCACCAAGGTCCTGATGCCCGTGCACCTCTACGGGCAGACCGCGGACATGGGCAAGCTCGCGCCGCTGGCCGCCGAACACGGCCTCAAGATCATCGAGGACTCCGCGCAGGCCGTCGGCGCGTCGTTCCAGGGCAAGCAGGCCGGCTCCTTCGGCATCGGCTGCTTCTCCTTGTACGCCACCAAGAACGTGACCACCGCCGAGGGCGGCGTGATCACCACGGACGACGACAAGCTGGCCGACAGCCTGCGCGTGCTGCGCAACCAGGGCATGCGCGCCCGGTACCAGTACGAGGTCGCCGGGCACAACTACCGGATGACCGACCTGCACGCCGCCGTCGGCATTCCGCAGCTGGAGAAGCTGGACCAGCTCACCGCCGCCCGCCAGGCCAACGCGAAGCGCCTTTCCGAGGGCCTCGCCGGCACGCCGGGTCTGGACATCCCGCAGGTCCTGCCGGGCCGCGAGCACGTGTGGCACCAGTACACCGTGCTGGTCGGCCCGCACGCCTTCCTCTCGCGCGACGAACTCGCCGCCGCCCTCACCGAAAAGGGCATCGGCAACGGGATCTACTACCCGAAGATCGTCTTCGACTACGACTGCTACCGGAACCACCCGCTGATCCCCGACGCGAAGGTCGAAGACTTCCCGGTGGCCGCTTCCGTCGCCGCGCAGGCGCTTTCCCTGCCGGTGCACCCGCACCTTTCCGAGTCCGATCTGGACACCATCATCGAAACGGTTCGCGAGGTACTCGGCGCATGACCACGCACAAGATCGCCCTCATCGGCACCGGGAACATGGGTTCGCTGCACGCCCGTGTGCTCGCCGCGAACGAGCGCGTGGACCTCGTCCGCGTGATCGACCCGCGCGAAGAGGCCGGCCGCAAGGTCGCCGAGCGCTACGAAACCCAGTGGACGCCCGAAATCGGCTCACTGTCCGATGTGGACGCCGTCGTGCTCGCTTCGGCCACCGAGGCGCATTACGAGCTGGCGCAGGAGATCCTGGGCCAGGGCAAGCCGCTGCTGGTCGAGAAGCCGGTCTGCAACAGCCTCGAATTCTCCAAGGAGATCGTCGGGCTTTCGGCGAAGAAGGACGTCCCGCTGATGTGCGGGCTCCTGGAGCGCTACAACCCGGCCGTGATGACCGCGCGGGCACTGGTCAACGAGCCCATCCACCTGATGGCCCGCCGCCACGGCCCCTACGCGCCGCGCATCAAGACCGGTGTCGCGTGGGACCTGCTGGTGCACGACGTCGACCTGGCGATCCAGTTCTTCGGCGGCGCGACCCCGCAGCGGGTCGCCTCCGGCGCCGGCTACTTCCACCCGAACTCGGTCGAAGGCGCCGAAGACACCATCGAGACGGTGCTGTCGTTCGAGTCCGGCCTCGCCACGGTTTCCGCGTCCCGCCTCGGGCAGCGCAAGGTCCGTTCGCTCTGGGTGTCCGAGCTGGACCGCATGATCGAGATCGACCTGCTCCGCCGCGACGTCACCATCTACCGGCACGTCTCGCACGACTCGGTCACCCCGGACGGCCTCGGCTACCGGCAGCAGACCGTCATCGAGATCCCGGAGCTGGTCACCGCGCGCGAGCCGCTCGCGACGCAGCTGGACCGGTTCCTGGAGCTGCTCGAAGGCAAGATCGACGCCGACACCGAGCGCGACCTGATCCTGCCTTCGCACGCCGTCGTCGACCAGGTGCTCACCCAGGCCGCGGCCTGAACTACTTGGTGAGGCGCTGGCCCCTCGCGTCGTAGGCGATGAGAGGGGTCAGCACTCCCGACGACTCCACCTGGGAACCGTCGAACCAGAAGAGGGAGACCGTCGGGTCTTCGCTCCACGGAACCACCTTCGCCTCGACCGGCTTCCCCCGGACCGTGCTGGTGATCCGCGCCGCCTCGCCGGCGAAGTAGCCGAACACGGGGACGAACGCGCCCCGGACGACGTCTCCGCCGTCCACCGCGTGGAAGCCGAACGACCGGTCCGATTTCTTGTACTCGTTGCTCATCATCAGGTCGTCGTACGAACCGTCGCCGTTCCGGTACGCGACCCGCAGGCCGAACTCGACGTTCGGCATGTCGGGTTCGTCGAGCGCGCAAGCGTAGAGCACCATCTCCCGGCCGTCCTCGCCCTTGGTCTCGAGGGAGATGATGTTGCCCAGCGGTACCGAGGTCGACGGCGCCTTGGTGATCGTCGGCTGCGGCGCGGGCGTCGGCGATACGGACGTCGGCGACGAAGACGGGGCGCTCGCGGCGGGCGGGAGCGGCTGCTGGGCGGGCGGCGTTTTCTTCAACGCGACCGCGCCGACGATGACCAGCACCGTCACCACGGTGGCGGCGACCCCGCCCGCGCCGGTCGCGAGACGGCGACGGCGGCGGATGCGCCTGCCCTTGGCCATGATCGCGCCGAGGTCGGGCTCGGCGAACTCCTCGGCAGGCGTTTCCCTCAAAGCTGAGCGCAGCGTCTCGAGGTCGGTCATCGTCCCAGCCCCCCGATCAGTTCCGTTCCGTCCTCCGCGGTGATCCGCAGTTTGCTCAGGGCCCGGGAGTTGGTGCTCTTCACGGTGCCCACCGAGACACCCAGTTCACCGGCCACATCGGATTCCTTCAAGTCGAAGAAGTGCCGAAGCACGACCACGGCTCTCTCCCGGTCTGTGAGGGTACGCAACGCGTCAAGGAGCCATTTCCGCTGGACAACGACCCCGGCGACGTCCATCCCGCTCGGCCGCTCGGGAATCTCCTCGGTGGCGTTCTCGCGGATCGGGCGCCGCCAGCCGTCGATGACGTGGTTGACGAGGACCTGCCGCGCGTACGCGTAGGCGTCTTTGCGACGTACCCGCGACCAGGCCGCGTACGTCTTGGCGAGCGCCGTCTGGGCGGCGTCCTCGGCCTGATGACGGTCACTGGTCAGCAGGTAGGCCGCATGCTGAAGACGGGTCGACGAGTTCCGCACGAACTCGACGAACTCGTCATCGCCGCGAGCCACCCTGGTCCTCATCTCCGTTCGACGGTTGACCACCTGAAAGGTTGCCTCACTCGCTCTCGTTCCGTGAAGGCTCAGTCCTTCCGTCGAGTGAACCGGAGCGCGACGACCACACCGGCGGCCGCCGCGGCGGCCGCGAGGACGATCCACACCCAGGTCGGCAGGCCCGCGGGAGTGGTCTCGTCGGCCTGCGGCGCCGGGGCTTGGCTGCTCTGTGGCTGACTGGCCGGGGCCTGGCTGCTTTGGGCTTGACTGGACGGCGGCGCGACCGGATTGCCGAGGCTGAACTTCACCGATCCGCTCGCGACGTGCGAATCCTCGAACGTCACCTTGTAGCGGAGGGTGTACTCGCCCGCGGGCCCGACGGCCCGGACGGGCGCCGTGACGACGGCGCCGGCGACCTCCGCCCGGCCGACCGTCCACGACGCGTTCTCGGGGCCGGTGATCTGGATCGGGTTCTCGGGGAGGGTGACCGGGCCGGTGAAGGTCAGTATGACCTGCGTCGGCGGTGTCGCCAGGGACGCACCTCGCTGCGGGTCGCTGCTCTTCAGTTCCGAATGGGCCAGCGCCGGGGTCGCGGCGCCCAGCAGGGCCAACCCGGTGACCAGCAACGACGCGCCGAACCGTGTGAACCTCATCCGCCCACCCTCCCGACCGGGAAACCCGCACGCTGAGCCTAGTAGTCGGTCCAGGTGGGGTGATGGTTCCCGTCGGTTGGTGACCTCCGGCAGGCGGAGGCGGAACTCACGTGTGGTCAGGGGCGCTGAGCGTGCCGGGTGGTCAGCGCGTCGAGATCCAGGGTGAGCGGAGTGCCGTCGAAGTCGAGACTCACCTTTCCGGTGTGCTCGCCGAAGTTCTCGTACTCGCCGTCGACCAGCCGGTAGGTGACCATGCTCGCCGGGTCGTCGAGGTCGACGATCCAGTAGTGCTCGATACCGACTTCGGCGTACTCGGAGAACTTGGTGACCCGGTCGGTGCGGACGGTGCCCTCGGACAGGACCTCGATGACCAGCTTCGCCTCGTCGCCTGGAACACGAGCCGGGCTGCTTTCCAGAATCCCTGTTCTCGCCACCACGACGTCGGGCACCCTGACGGTGAGCGGAGCGGCGTCGATGATCATCTCCGCCTCGCTCCACGCACTGAATCCGGCGGGCAGCTGGTCATGGAGCAGAAACCCCAGACGCGTGACGGCCCACTGATGGACCAGCAAGGGACGCGGCGACACGACGAGGACCCCTTCAACGACTTCGACCCGGTGGTCCGGGTCTTCCGGCAGCGCGGCCCAGTCGTCGAGCGTCAAAAGGCGGTGAGGCCACTGCACGACACTCATCGAACTTCTCCTTCGCCCGTGATCACCGGACCATCTTCCCACGCTTTCGCCGACAACGTATCAGCACGGAGGGTAGTGAATCATTACGGTGAGGAGTTGCGTGGCGGCAAGACGCCGGAAGCGTGACTCGCGTGATCAGACGGCGAACTCGCGTGACCGAAGGCGGAACTCGCGTGACTGGGCGGCGATCTCGGGTGTGCGGCGTCTCGCCCCTACTCCGTGAAGTCGCCTGCCGGAGCGCCCCAGGACGAAGAAGCGTCCCCTCGCTCCTCGGCCAGCGCGCGCCGCCGCGCGTTCTCGCCGCGCACCCGTTCCACCTCGGACTGGATGTACTCGTCGTCGTACTTCTGGAACACCCGCGCCGGGTTGCCCGCGACGAGACTGCGCGGCGGGACGTCCTTCGCGACCACGGAGTTCGGCTGCACGGTGGCGAAATCGCCGATCGTGACGCCCGCCATGATCACCACGAGGCCGCCGATGAAGCAGCCCTTGCCGATCTTCACCGGCTTGCGTTCGATGAGGTCGCTGCCGGAGTGGTTCTGCAGCGTCATGTTCGCGAGCCAGCTGGAGTGCGTGAAGATCAGCGTGTTCAGGCCGATGCTGGTGTGCTCGCCGATCTCCAGCCCGCCGCTCGCGTCGAGCGCGGCACCTTCGCCGATCCAGCAGTGCTCGCCGATCGTCAGGTTCTCCGGGCTGATGATCTTGACCCGTTCGCGGACCCGCGTCGACTCCGGCAGTCCGTAGAACCGAGCGCGCTCGGCGTCGTTCATGTACTGCGAGACGAGTTCGGTCAGGATCTGCGGGCGCAGCCGGTTGCTGCGCTCGTCATCGAAGAACATCGGCCTCGGTCACCATTTTCTCGAAGGTGCGCAGGTGTTCCTCCGCGACGACGTCGAGGCCGAAGTTGGCCCGCACCATCGCGCTTTCGCGCTGTGCCACCAAAGCCCGCTTCTCCGGGTCGTCGAGCAGTTCGATGACGGTGTTCGCCACCGCCTCGCTGTCGTCCGGCCGCACGAGCAGGATGTTCTCGCCGTTGCGCAGTTCGATGCCCGGGTAGTTGTCCTCGGTCACCGAAGCGATCGTCGCGGTGCCCGAGAGCATCGCCTCCAGCGACGCGGTGCCGCAGCCGCCGTTGAGGTCGTGCGTGACGATGTCGGCGGCGGCGAAGTACGCGGGCACGTCCGCCTTCGGCACGGCGCCGGTGACGACGATGGCGTCCGCGACGCCGAGTTCTTCGGCCCGCTTCAGGAAGACGTCGTGGTACACGCGGCCGACGACGACCACCTTCACGCCGGGGTGCTTGTCCAAAATGGACGGCAGCGCCTCGACCAGCGGGAGCCGGTTGCGCAGCGGGATCACGTGCCCGAGCGAGACGATCACCGGACCGTCGCCCAGGTTGTGCTCTTCCCGCACGTCCTTCGTCAAAGGCTTCTCGAAGTTCCCGGTGTCGACGGCGATCGGGAAGTAGTCCGAGTTCGCGTCACTCGTCCCGTAGCGCTCGACGCAGTAGTCGACCCCGAGTTTGTCGAGGATGACGTACCGCGGCTTGAGGTAGCGCAGGATCGGGTTCACCAAGACGGTGTCCAGGAACCGGAAGACGCCGCCGTACAGCTTGTTGTCGCTGATCAGCAGCGTGTGGATGGTCAGCAGCATCGGCAGCCCGTGCCGCCGCGCGTACCGTCCGGCCAGCCACGACAGGTCGAAGAACTGCCCGTGCAGGTGGATCGCGTCGGGCTTGAACTCGTCCAGCAGCTTCCGCAGCCGCCGCCAGTTCCCCGGCCGCAGCGAGGCGAAACTCATGTCGAAGTCGATCGACAGGCCCAGCTGCGGCATCTTCACCGCGGGCAGGCGGACGACGCGGTAGCCGTCCTTCGTCTCGTCGGCCGGGGCGTCGGCGTACGCCGCGGTGATCGCGAGCACCTCGTGCCCGCGAGCCGCGTACTGCTCGGCCAGGGAAGCCGCCATGTGCGCGCTTCCGCCCACCCTCGGCGGGAAGAAGTTGTTGACGACAGCGATGCGCATGGGGCGGCTCTCCCCCGGCCCGGCACTCACTCGGAGGCCTTCACCAGTTCGTACATGCCCTCTTCCACCGAGATCTTCGGCTCCCAGCCGAGCATCTCGCGGGCACGGGTGATGTCGGCGGCACGGCGCGAGACCAGCACGTCGCGCTCGTTGAACAGCGGCTCGACGTTCACGCCGACGGCGTCGATGAGGATCTTCGCCAGCGTCGCGATGGAGGTGTCGATCCCGGTGCCGATGTTGATCGGCAGGTTCGCCTGCTCCGATTCCA
This sequence comes from Amycolatopsis sp. NPDC089917, assembly GCF_040684635.1. Lineage (NCBI taxonomy): Bacteria > Bacillati > Actinomycetota > Actinomycetes > Pseudonocardiales > Pseudonocardiaceae > Amycolatopsis > Amycolatopsis sp. NPDC089917. The sequence continues at coordinate 51,571 of NZ_JBFBGL010000008.1, forward strand.
GAGCCGCGACGACGGCGCGGGCCAGATCCGTGACGTGCACGAAGTCCATCGACTGGTCGCCGCGGCCGTCGATGATCGGCGGCTGGCCGGCGCGCAGGCGCTGGATGAAGTGGTTGATCACCGACGTGTAGTAGGCCTCGATCTTCTGGCCGGGGCCGTACACGTTGAAGAACCGCAGCGCGTTCCAGGACAGGCCCTTGGTGCGCTCGTAGAAGCCGAGCATGTCCTCGCCCGCGCGCTTCGAGATGCAGTACGGCGTGAGCGGCTTGAGCTCGTCGTCCTCGTGCATCGGCAGCCGCTTCGGGTCGCCGTAGACGGACGCGGTCGAGGCGAACACGACCCGCTCGACGCCCTCGTCCGCCGCGGCGGCGAAGACGTTGTGGTTGCCGACCATGTTGATGTCGATCGACTCGTGCGGGTCCGCGACCGACTTGTTGATCGACACGGTCGCGAAGTGGATGACGTGCGTGCAGCCGCGCATGGCCTCGCGCACGGCGCCGCCGTAGCGGACGTCCTTCTCGACCAGTTCGACCTTGCCGGTGGCGACGAACTCGTTGATCCGGGCGCGGTCGCCGCGGGTCATGTTGTCGAAGACGCGGACGGTGTACCCGCCCTCGATCAGCATCGGGATGACGTGCGCGGCGATGAAGCCGCCACCCCCGGTGAAGAGGACCTTCTTGTCGGGCATTTCTCTCCTAGCTCGGCAGTGCGGCGCTGACGGTCCCGATGACCCGGTCGACCTGGTCATCGGTGAGGTTGGCGTGCATCGGGATGGCGAGGTGACGGGCGAAGAGGTCCGCCGAAACCGGCAAGGTCTGCTTCTTGCCGTAGATGGGCTGGAGGTGCGAGGAGTAGGTGCCGAAGTTGCACTGCACGCCCTGCTCGCGGATCCGCAGCGCGAGCGCGTCGCGGTCGATCTCCGGGGCCACGGTGAGGATGTAGGCCTGCCACGGGTGTTCGCGGTCCGGCAGTTCCACCGGGACGTCGAGACCGGGCAGGTCCTCGAACGCCTCGTGGTAGCGCTTGGCCACCGAACGGCGGGCCGAGAGCAGGTCCGGGAGGCGGTCGAGCTGGACGTTCATGATCGCGGCCTGCACGTCCGAGAGCCGGAAGTTGTAGCCCAGCTCGTGGAACTCCGGGATCGGCAGCGCGCCGGAACCCTCGCGGGTGATGGCGGGCTCGATGCCGTAGGTGTGCAGCTTGCGCGCGTGCGCGATGAGGTCTTCGCGGTCCGAGACGAGCGCGCCGCCTTCGCCCGCGGTGATGCCCTTGCGGCCGTGGAAGGAGAACGCGGCCAGGTCGGCGAGGCTGCCGGCCGGGCGGGTCTTGTAGGTCGCGCCCGCGGCGCAGGCGGCGTCCTCGAACAACCACAGGCCGTGCTTGTCGGCGATGGCGCGGTACGCGTCGAAGTCGCCCGGCTGCCCGGCGACGTCGACGGCGAGGATGCCGACCGTGCGCGGGGTGATCAGGGCTTCGATCGACGCCGGGTCGGCGCTCCAGTCGTCCGGGCGGATGTCCGCGAACACCGGCGTCGCGCCCGCCTGGAGCACGGAGTGGCCGGTGGCGGGGAAGGTGTAGTCGCCGACGATGACCTCGTCGCCCGGCTTCACGCCGAGCACACGCAGCCCGAGGAAGAGTGCCGACCCACAGTTGCTGGTGGTCAGGGCGTGCGCGGTGCCGACGGTCTTCGCGAAGCGTTCCTCGAACCGACGGCACGCGGGGCCGGCACCGGCCAGCCAGCCGGACCGGAACACCTCCGCCACGGCCGCGAGTTCTTCGTCGCCGACGGTCGGCTGACCGAGGACCACCTGTTCCTGCTCAGACATACCTCTCCCATTGCGTGGGGACCCGGCGAAGTGTATAGACGCCATTCGGCGGATCTCGGGCGGGCTGGATCCGCCCAGGTCAACGACGCTCTAGGGTTGCGGCATGCGATTCGGCGTGCTGGGGGCGACGGAGGTGCGCCGCGACGACGGCACCGTCGTCGGAGTCGGCGGCCCCAGGGTCCGGACCCTGTTCGCGTTGCTCGCGCTGGAGGCGGGCCGGGTCGTCCCGGCGGAGCGGCTCATCGACGGTCTCTACGGCGAACAGCCGCCCGAAGGCGTGGCGAACGCGCTGCAATCGCAGGTGTCGCGGCTGCGCGGGGCGCTGAAGGATCTCGCGCCCGTCGAATTCAGCCCGGCGGGCTACCGGCTGGCCGTGGACCCTGGCGACGTCGACGTGCACCGCTTCGAACGGCTCGCCGCCGAAGGACGACGCACTCTCGCGGCCGGAGACGCCGCGAAGGCGACTGAACTGCTTCGCGACGCCCTCGGTCTCTGGCGCGGTCCCGCGTTCGCGGACATCACCGACGCGCCGTTCCGCGATCCGCAGGTCGCCAGGCTGAACGAGCTGAAGACGTCGGCGATCGAGGACCGTGTCGAGGCCGAGCTCAAGCTGGGCAGACACGAAGACGTCCTCGCGGGGCTTCGCGAGGTCATCGACGAGCAGCCGCTGCGGGAACGGCCACGCGCGCTGCTGATCCGCGCGCTGCACGCCGCCGGACGTCAGGCCGACGCGCTCACCGCCTTCGAGGACGCCCGCCGTGTCCTGGCGGACGAACTCGGCGCCGATCCCGGGCCGGAGCTCGCCGCCGCGCATCTGGCCGTGCTCCGCGGCGAGACACCGCCCGTCAAGGCGACGACGGCGCCGCTCCCCGCGCAGCTCACCAGCTTCATCGGCCGCGAAGGCGACCTCCGGCACGTACTCGGCCAACTGGACCGCTCGCGGCTGGTGACGCTGACCGGTCCCGGTGGGACGGGCAAGACCCGGCTGGCCGTCGAGACCGCCACCGCGTCGGACCTCCCGGCGGTCTTCGTCGAGCTCGCGCCGTACGGCGAGGACGCCGACGTCGCCCACGCCGTGCTGACCGCCCTCGGCCTGCGGACGGTCCCGCTCGGCACGGTCACCGCCCCGGTGGACACCGCGCCGCTGGAACGGCTGATCGACGCGCTGGCCGACCGGGCGGTGCTGCTGGTGCTCGACAACTGCGAGCACCTGGTCGAGGCCGCCGCGAAGCTGGTCGCCCGGCTGCTCGGCGCGGCCGCCGCGCTGCGCGTGCTCGCCACCAGCCGCGAACCGCTGGGCATCACCGGCGAGGTCGTGTCCCCCGTGCCGCGGCTCGCCGTGCCGCCGCCGGGGACGCCGCCCGCGCGGTCGCTGGAATTCGCCGCCGTCCGGCTGTTCGCCGACCGGGCGCTGGCCAACGACCCGGGCTTCGCCGTCGACGACACCACGGCGGGCGACGTCCAGCGGGTGTGCGCCGCGCTGGACGGGCTGCCGCTGGCCATCGAGCTCGCCGCCGCCCGCGTGCGGACGCTGCCCGTCGGCGAGATCGCCGCACGGTTGGACGACCGGTTCCGCCTGCTCTCCAAGGGCAGCCGGGGCGCCGAAAGCAGGCATCGCACGCTGCGCGGCGTCGTCGAATGGAGCTGGGATCTCCTGGAGGAGGACGAACGCCTGCTCGGCAGGCGGCTGACCGTCTTCGCGGGCGGCACGACCCTCGCCGACACCGAAGCGGTCTGCGCCATCCCGGACACCGCGGACCTGCTTCCGTCCCTTGTGGACAGATCGCTGGTCGAACGCACCGGCGACCGGTACCGGATGCTCGAAACCATCCGGGCCTTCTTCGCCGGGAAACTCGCCGAAGCGGGCGAGACCGAGCAGCTGCGGCGCGCGCACGCGGAGCATTTCCTCGCCCTCGCCGAGGAGGCCGATCCCCTTCTGCGCACCGGCGACCAGCTCGTCTGGCTCGACCGGCTCGACGCCGCGTACGACGATCTCCTGGCCGCGTTGCGCTGGGCGACCGAAGCCGAGGTGCGCAGCGCGCTCCGGCTCGCGGCCGCGCTGGTGACGTACTGGTGGATGCGCGGTCGCCGGTTCGAAGGCTCGACGCTGTGCCTGGAGGTGGTCAAGAACCTCGGCCCGAAGCCGCCGGACGGCTTCGAAGAGGAGTACCAGCTCTGCGTGCTCGGCGCCGCCGCCGGACTCCGCGGTCACGAAGCCCTCGGCCGTCACTTCGCCGAGGTGGACGGCCTCGTGCGGACCATGGTCAGCGCGCCGAAGAACCCGGCGCTGCTGATGCTGATGGGGGTGGTGACCGGGCCGCCCGGTGACGACGACGAGCTGCTCAAGCGCGGCCAGGCCCTCTTGGCGCACAGTGACGCGTGGAGCCTCGCGCTGGTGCCGACCGGCTACGGGTTGCGCATGCTGATGCAAGGCGAACTCGAATCGGCGGAAGGACTGCTGCGCGAGGGGGAGGCCGCGTTCCGCGCGCTCGGGGAACGCTGGGGCCTTTCGATGACGCTCGATCACCTGTCGCAGATCCTGATCTGGACGAACCGGCAGGCCGAAGCCCTGGAGATGATGGACGAAGCGCTCCGGCTGATGCGGGAACTCGGCGCGTCCGACGACAACGCGGACCTCCTGTGCCGCCGGGGCACCAGCAAGCTGCTCCACGGCGACGCGGCGGGAGCGCGGGCGGACTTCGAACTCGCCATCGAGATCGCGCGCCGCGCCGGGATGCCCGAAAGCCGGGCATTCGGGTATGTCGGCCTCGCCACCCTCGCGCGACACGGCGGGGACCTGGCCACGGCTCGCGCGCTGAGCGAACTCGCGCTTTCGGAGTGCTCCGGCGGCTCTTTCACGTCCGAGGGAGGCCGCGCCGGGGCGCGGATCTCGCTCGGCTGGGTCGCGGCCGCCGAGGGCGACGCCGACCAGGCGGAGGAACTGCACCGGCAAGCGCTCGAGTCGGCGGACCAGTGGAACGACAGCACCACCTTGGCCTGCGCCGTCGAAGGCCTCGCCGGGGTCGCGCTGCTCCGCGACGACCCCGAGCGGGCGGCGGTCCTGATCGGCGCCGCGGTGACCATCCGGGGCACCCCGTTCGCCGTCGACCTGGACGCCGCCCTGCTCCGGACGTCCGCGAGGAAGCGGCTCGGCGACGACTTCGACCGGGCCTACCGCCGAGGGCTCGGCCTGCGCGGCGCGGCTCAGCTGGCCGGGTTCCCCAGCGAGTCCTGAGCCCGGGTCAGCCGGATCCCCTGCGGGGCGAAGCGGCCGATGGCCTCGGTCAGCAGACGCGCGTCGAGCTCGCTGTCCTGGACCGCGACGTACAGCGGTTCCGCGTTGACCGGCGCCGCGCCGAGCCGGGTCATCCCGGGGCCGACCGGGTCGGTGGTGAGCCGGGTGACGTCGCGCCAGGGCACGACCGTCCGCTCGACCCGGACGCCGACCGCGTCCAGCTCGAAGAGCACCCACTGCTGGTCGTGCAGCGCCTTCACGTAGCCGATGGCGCCGACGCCGCCGGCGATCAGGACGAAACGCAGCGGACCGGGCGCCCCGATCGAACCGAGCAGGGCGGCGATCCCGAAGAAGACCACCAGGACCCCGGTCAGCTTCGCGGCGCCGACGAGGCCCGCGTTCGGCTTGTGCACCCGGAACCGCACGTTGTGCGTCAGGTGTTTCGTGAGCAGGCCGCCACCGACCGCGGCGGCCAGCGCGATCAGCGTCACCACCAGCGAGCTCGGGGTGAAGTCGACCAGCGCGTTGTACCCGGCGATCAGCGCGACGAATCCGCCGACGACAGTCAGGGCCAGCGCGAGTTTGCCCTTGCGCACCTCCCGCTCCCGGCGGTCGAGCGCGGCCTGATCCCCGGCGGCGAGGAAACCGCCGTCGATGTTCCTCATGGTGCTCTCCATCGTTTTGTCTGCCGTGGTGAAAGCACTTTCGCCCGGGGCACATGACATTCGGATGACAAGCCGTCAGCGCGTGGTGCGTGGACGGTCAGCGGCGGCGGACACGCTCCGGAGCATGACCTACCTCGCGGGATCTCCCGAAGACTTCCTCGCCGTGCGGCACCTGACGCTGCGCGGCACCCAGGCCGAGATCGGGCACGCCCTCGGCGTCGAGACGAAGGCGCGTTCGGACTGGTCGCCGCCGTCGATCGACCCGATCGCCGCCAGGGCGCGGCGCACCTGGTTCGCGCGGAACTGGCCGCAGTACGCCGAACGCACGGCCGGGTTCGCCGCGGCGTACGGACTGCCTGCCGACGCGGCCGTCTCCTTCGACAACGCCTCGGCCCTGCCCGCCGGATCGGGCTGTTCGGCGATCTGGACGGGAAGCACGCTGGGCCGGAACTACGACTTCTTCACCTTGAGCTGGACTCAGCTGGGCGCGGTGATGGCGGGCGCGGAGCCCGTCGACGACGGGACCGTGCCGATGGCGTCGCGGCCGTACGTCCTGACCACGATCCCCGACGACGGCATCGCTTCGACGTCGCTTTCGATGTCCACAGTGGACGGTGCGATGGAGGGCGTCAACGAGGCCGGGCTCGTCGTCGCGCTGCTGATGGCCGATATCGAGGCGGCCACGCCGCTGGAGCACGATCCCGGACCGCAGGCGGGGCTCTCGGTGCCGCAGGTCTGCCGGTATCTGCTCGACACCTGCGAAACCGTCGACGAGGCCAAGGAAGCGCTGATGCTCGCCAAGCAGTACGCGCACGGCGCGCCCTGCCACTACATCGTCGCCGACGCCTCCGGGCGCGGCTTCGTCCACGAGCGCGGGGCGCACGACATCGAGTACTTCGTCGAGGTCGCCGACGGGCCGCTGTGCGTCACGAACCACCTGCTGCATCGCCACCCGGACATCGAGGCGCTGCCGGAGGACACCCCGGAGACCATGCTCACCTACCAGCGGCTGCGCACCCTCACCAAGGAGGCGGAGGCCGGGCCGCGCGACGCGCTCGACGCGGTGTCCGTCGCGATCGAACCCGGCGCGCCGTGGCGGACGTTGTGGCGCAGCGTCCTCGATCCGGCGGCGCGCACGATGAGCACCCGGTTCTACCTGGGCGACGGCGAGAACGGCACCACGCGGCACTCGCCGGAACTCACCTTCGGCGTTTCGAGGTGACCGCCATCGGCAAGGGCCGCAAGATCGGCACGGTCGCGGTCTGCGTCCTGGCGCAGCTGCTGATCGCGATCGACCTGACCGTGCTGCATCTGGTGCTGCCGTCGCTTTCGGAGCAGCTGCACCCGTCGGCGACGGAACTGCTGTGGATCGCCGACGCGTACGGCTTCGCGCTCGCCGGGCTGCTGATCACGATGGGGAACATCGGCGACCGGATCGGCCGGAAGAAACTGCTGCTGATCGGGGCGTCGCTGTTCGGGGTCGCTTCGGTGATCACGGCTTACGCGCCGACGTCGGAGTTCCTGATCGCCGCCCGCGCGCTGCTCGGGGTCGCCGCCGCGACGCTGATGCCGTCGACGCTGTCGATCCTGCGGAACGTCTTCACCGGCAAGGAACGCGCGGCCGTGATCGGGGTTTCGAGCGGGCTGACGATCCTCGGTTTCGGCATGGGACCGCTCGTCGGCGGTTTCCTGCTCGACCATTTCTGGTGGGGTTCGGTGTTCCTGGTCAACGTGCCGGTGGTGGTCGTGATGGTGATCGCCGGCGCGCTGATCCTGCCCGAATCGAAGAACCCCGCACCGGGCCGGATCGACGTGCCCAGCGTGCTGCTGTCCGTCGCCGGCATGGTCGGGATCGTCTACACGATCAAGGAAATCGCGTACAAGGGCTGGGGGCACTGGGACATCGGCCTCGCCGCGGCGCTCGGACTCGGCGGCCTGCTGGCGTTCGTCCTGCGGCAGCCGCGGCTGGCCGAACCGCTGATGGACTTGAGACTGTTCGCGCAGAGGGCGTTTTCGGCGACCGTCGGCACCACGATCCTGGCGATGTTCGCGCAGCTCGCGGTGTCGCTGATGTTCGCGCAGTACCTGCAGCTGGTGGCGGGCTGGTCGCCGCTGAAGTCCGGGCTCGCCGGGCTGCCCGGGATGGGCGGCGCGATCCTCGGCGGCGTGCTCGCGCCGCTGGCGATCAAGGCTTTCGGACGGGCGTTCACGATCGCGCTGGGCTGCGCGTTGTCGGCGGCCGGGTTCGCGCTGTACTCGGGTATCGGCGTGACGATCGACTACCCGGACCTGCTGTTCGCGATGATCGTGTTCGGGATCGGGCTCTCGCTGATCCTCGCCGTAGCGACGGACACGGTGCTCGGTGTCGTGCCGAAGGCCAGGGCGGGCGCGGCGTCGGCGATCTCCGAGACGGCGACCGAACTCGGCGGCGCGCTGGGGATCGCGATCCTCGGCAGCGTGCTCGGCGCGTTGTACCGCCGCGAACTCGTCGTTCCGGACGGCGTGCCGCCCGAGGCCGCCGGGGCGATCTCGGACACGCTCGGCGGCGCCGTCCAGGTCGCGGCGCAGCTACCGCCGGTGCAAGGCGCTCTGGTCCTCACCAGCGCCAAACTGGCGTTCGTCGACGGGTTGCAGGTGACGATGCTGTGCTCGGCGGGGTTGATGGCGCTGCTGGCGGTGAGCGCGTTGTTCACGCTGCGCGGAGTGCCGAAGGAGCTCGAAGACCCCGAAGACGCGTCCGCTCCGGTTCCGGCCCCGGTGGGCTAGCCGAAGTGTCATGAAAGACCCTTTCCTGACGTTTTTCGTCAGGAAAGGGTCTTTCATGACACTCGTCAGCGGGGTCCGGCCAGCGGGACCGCCCGCTTGTCCCCCGTCCGCACCATGGCCAGCAACGGTTTCGCGGCCAGGCCCAGCAGCCTGGCCGCGATCGTGCGTCCGTTGCGGCGCGCGATGTCTGGACCGAAGGCGTCCATCAGCGCGACGAGGCCGGGCAGCGGACGCACGAAAAGCGTCACCTCGGTGATGAGCCCGTCCTCGCCGAGCTTCAGCACCGCGGCCTCTTCGATCTCCTCCGTGCCGATGCGTGCGGTGTAGACGACCGTCCGCGTGGACGCGTCGCCGGTGTCGGTGTGGAACCGCACGTCGTGCAGATGCGCGTAGGCGACCTCCAGCAGCGGCTCGAGTTCCGCGTGCCCGGTGAACCGGACCCGGCTGGTCAGCGGCGAGTGGACGACCGCGTCCGGCGCGAAGGCGCTCAGCGCGAGTCCGACGTCCCGGGTCTCTAGTGCCCGGCGGTACCGCTCGGTGGTTTCGGTGCTCATCCGTCCTCCTGGATCAGGTTCCCCAGACCGCGCCACAACAGATCCGTCGTGAGCGCGACGACTTGCTCTCGGGGGATGTCGCGGTTGCTCCACCACCAGGTGGCGATGGCGTTCAGCGCGCTCTTCGCCGCTTCGGCGAGCGCTTCGTTCGCGCGGTCGCGCGGCAGGTCGGCGGTCAGCGCCAGACCGGGGACCTGGGCGAACACCTCGATCAGCTGCCCGGTGGCCCTGGCCTGCCCGCGCCGGTGCACCTCGGCGACACCTTCGTCGGACGGCGTCTCGGCGAAGATCATCCGCCAGCCGCGTTCGTTCGTCTCCATCCACGCGAAGATCGCCGCCACCCGGCCGCGCAGCAGGTCCTCGGCGGTGTCCGACGGCGGCAGCTCCGCCCAGCCCGCGAGCAGACTGTCCACTTCGGACTCCAGCAGCCCGGCGTACAGCGCGGCCTTGGACGGGAAGTGGTCGTAGAGCACGGGCGTGCTGATCCCGGCGGCCGTCGCGACCTCGCGCATCCCCGCCGCGTCGTATCCGGACGCGGCGAACACCCGCGCCGCCGCGGCCAGGATCCGCTCCCGGCGTTCGTTCTTGCTCAACCGTTTACCTGACATCGGTCAGGTATGCTAGCAGTCAACCTGACACTTGTCAGGTAGCGCTCCGGGTAACCTGGTCGATCGTGCGCACAGTCGTAGTCATCGGGGGCGGGATCGTCGGTCTCGCCACAGCCTGGGAACTGACCAAACGAGGCCTGGACGTCACGGTGCTCGAAAAGGAGAACCGCTGGGCGGCCCACCAGACCGGGCACAATTCGAACGTCGTGCACGCGGGGCTCTACTACAAACCGGGATCCTTCAAGGCGAGGATGTCCACCGCGGGCAATCGGTCCATTGTGGACTTCGCGCGGCAGTACGGGGTGCCGGTCGAGGTGTGCGGCAAACTGGTCGTCGCCACCTCCGAAGCGGAGCTTCCGGCACTGAAGGTGCTCGCCGAACGCGCCGAGGCGAACGGCGTCCCGGCCAAGCTGATCACGCCCAGCGAGGCCCGCGAGTACGAGCCCGAGGTCTCGTGCGTCGCCGCGCTGCGCGTGGAATCCACCGGCATCATCGATTTCCCCGCCGTCTGCGCCGCGCTGGTGCGGCTGCTCGACGAATCCGACGCGGACCTGCGCCTCGGCACGTCCGCGCTGGGGATCCGCCCGGGCCGCACCGGCGGCGTCGAGGTGGCGACCGGCGACGAGGTGATCCGCGCGGACGCGCTCGTCAACTGCGCGGGCCTGCACGCGGACCGCGTCGCGCGGCTCGCCGGGCTCACCCCGGGCGCGCGGATCGTGCCGTTCCGCGGCGAGTACTACGAGCTCAAGCCCGAACGCCGCCATCTGGTGCGCGGCCTGATCTACCCGGTCCCGGACGCGTCGCTGCCGTTCCTCGGCGTGCACCTGACCCGCATGCTCGACGGCAGCGTGCACGCCGGCCCCAACGCCGTGCTCGCACTGCGCCGCGAGGGTTACACCTGGCGCGACGTCTCGGCGAAGGACCTCGCCGAGGTCGCCCGCTTCCCCGGCGTCTGGCGGCTCGCGCGCAAGTACGCGTACCCGACCGGGCTCGACGAGGTCCGCCGGTCGTTCTCGCGCCGCCGCTTCGCCGAAAGCCTCGCCCGGCTCGTGCCCGCCGTCACCGAGGACGACATCGTGCGGCACGGCTCCGGTGTCCGGGCGCAGGCGCTGCGCCCGGACGGCGCGCTCGTCGACGACTTCCTGATCGAGACCGCGCGGGACCAGGTGCACGTCCTCAACGCGCCCTCACCGGCGGCGACCAGCGCGTTGGAGATCGCGAAGCACATCGCCGACGAGGTGAGCACCGGCTAGGCGGCGGGCGCGTTCGCGGTCACGAGCGGCATCACGGCCTGCGGGATCTCGCAGGCCTTCGCGTTGTCGCTGAGGTCTCCGGTGTCGATCTTGATCGCCGAGGTCGCCGTGATCGGGAAGAGCGCGATGCAGATCGGGCTGTCCGAAGCGGAGTAGACGATCCACTTCCGGCCGTTCACCATCTGCTCGGCGGGCGTGCCCTCCAGCCCGGGGACGTCCTCGGTCTTGGTCGCCGTGTAGACCCAGAGGTCGAGCGGCTTCTTGCCCTTCTCGCCGTCCGTGTCCTCCCACTGGCAGCCGTTCTTGGGATCCCTCGACGAGCCGTTCATCGGCCGCGGGGCCGCGAGGCCCAGCGAGGACGTCTGGTCCGGCTTGAGCAGGGAGCACGGGTCGACGTTCACCAGCGGACCAGTCGGCTCGATCGGCTTCTGCCCCGGCGGCGCGGTGATCTGCGGGTTCGGCTGCCCGCCGGGCAGATGCGAGGCGATCGCGGGAAGGGCGGCCTTCGCCAGGTCGCAGGCCTTGCTGTTGTCGCCGCCGGGGGCGTCGCTGGAGACCTCGATGAACGTCTTCGCGTCCAGTTCGGTGGTCAGCGAGCAGTAGCTCGGCCCGAGGATGGTCGCGTACCTGGTCCAGGTGAAGCCGCCGACGCCGAACTTCTCGCCGGGCTGGGCGCCCGCGTAGTAGTCGACCGCCGAGAGGTCCTTGCTCTGCGATACCTCCAGCGCGACGCCTTCCGGCGCGTCATCCAGCTCGGGGAAGCGGCAGACGCCGGGGATCTTCCGCTCGGGCTTCGCCGGACGTTCCTTGCCCGGGTACGTGACGCCGAGGGCATCCGCCTGCTCGGCCGTCAGCAGCGCGCACGGCTCGGCCTTCGTGATCACCGGCCCCTGTCCGGGCACCGGAGCGGCCGTGCCTGGAATCGTCGACGTGCAGCCGCCGAGCGCCAGCACCGCCAGTCCGATCGCGAGCGAATTCCGAAACCGCATGCGTCCCCTCCTCTTCGGCTCGCACCCTACTTCGATGTGGGCGTGAGCACCTCGGTTCCGCCGAGGAAGGGGCGGAGTGCTTCGGGGACCCGGACCGAACCGTCTTCGAGCTGGTGGTTCTCCAGGATCGCGACGATCCACCTGGTGGTGGCGAGCGTGCCGTTCAGCGTGGCGACGGTCTGCGGGCGGCCGTCGTCGTCGCGGTAGCGGATGCCGAGACGGCGGGCCTGGAACGTCGTGCAGTTCGACGTCGAGGTCAGCTCGCGGTAGGTGTCCTGCGACGGCACCCACGCCTCACAGTCGAACTTCCGGTACGCGGAGGTGCCGAGGTCGCCGGTGGCGGTGTCGATCACCCGGTACGGGACCTCGATCTTGGCGAGCATCTGCTCTTCCCAGTCCAGCAGGCGCGCGTGCTCGGCCTCGGCGTCCTCGGGACGCGTGTAGACGAACATCTCGACCTTGTCGAACTGGTGGACGCGGATGATGCCGCGGGTGTCCTTGCCGTACGAGCCGGCCTCGCGGCGGTAGCAGGACGACCAGCCCGCGTAGCGCTTCGCGCCGTCGCCCAGTTCGAGGATCTCGTCGGCGTGGTAGCCGGCGAGCGGGACCTCGGAGGTGCCGACGAGGTACAGGTCGTCGTCGCGCAGCCGGTAGACCTCCGACGAGTGCGCGCCGAGGAAGCCGGTGCCCGCCATGATCTCCGGCCGGACCAGGGTCGGCGTGATCATCGGGGTGAAGCCGTTCGCGCTCGCCTGCGCGATGGCCATGTTCAGCAGGCCGAGCTGGAGCTGGGCGCCGATGCCGGTGAGGAAGTAGAACCGCGAACCCGAGACCTTCGCGCCGCGCTCCATGTCGAGCGCGCCGAGACCCTCGCAGAGTTCGAGGTGGTCCTTCGGCTTGAAGTCGAACTTCTTCGGCTCGCCGACGTGCTTGAGCACGACGTAGTCGTCCTCGCCGCCTTCGGGCGCGTCGGGGTGGACGAGGTTCGGCACCACGCGGTGCAGCTGCTCGAACTCCTCCGAGGCCTCGGTCTGCTCGACCTCGGCGGCCTTGACCTGGGCGGCGAGGTCCTTCGCCTTGGCGAGCAGCTCGGCCCGCTCGTCACCCTGGGCCTTGGGGATGAGCTTGCCCAGCGACTTCTGCTCGGCGCGCAGCTTGTCGGCGGCGGCGATCGAAGACCGGCGGCGGGAGTCGAGGGAGAGCAGCTTGTCGACCACTCCTTCGTCCTCGCCACGGGCGCGCTGCGAAGCGCGCACGACGTCCGGGTCATCGCGCAGAGTCCTGGGGTCAATCACGAGAGCTGAGGGTAGTCCGTGGCCTTCGCGCACTTCGAGGCAGTTTCCCGGTAAGGCCCCCGTACACACTGTGCGGGGCGTCGCGGAGAACCCGACAGTCTGATCGTTGTCGCCCGTTTCGGGCCGTCCCCATACTGAAATCTCCTGCTGCGGACGGAGAAAATCGATGACCGATGCGGACCTGCTGGCGCGGCACAAGGCGGTACTCCCGTCATGGCTGGCGCTCTACTACGACGAGCCGATCGAGATCGTGCACGCGCAGGACCGCCGGGTCATCGACTCGACCGGGCGCACCTACCTCGACTTCTTCGCGGGCATCCTGACGAACTCGATGGGCTACGACGTCTCGGCGATCAGCGACGCCGTGCGCAAGCAGCTCGACACCGGGATCCTGCACACCTCGACGCTGTACCTGATCCGCTCGCAGGTCGAACTGGCCGAGCGGATCGCGAAGCTCTCCGGCATCCCGGACGCGAAGGTGTTCTTCACCAACTCCGGGACCGAAGCCAACGACACCGCGCTGATGCTCGCCACCCAGTACCGGCGCAGCAACCAGGTGCTGGCGATGCGGAACTCGTACCACGGGCGGTCGTTCGCGACGGTCGGCATCACGGGCAACCGCGGCTGGTCGGCGTCGTCGCTCAGTCCGGTGAAGGTGAGCTACGTGCACGGCGGCTACCGGTACCGCAGCCCGTTCCGGGCGCTCTCGGACACGGAGTACATCGACGCGTGCGTCGCGGACCTCGTCGACGTGCTGGAGACGGGCACTTCGGGCGACGTCGCCTGCATGATCGCCGAGCCGATCCAGGGCGTCGGCGGGTTCAGCTCACCGCCGGACAGCCTGTTCAAGGCGATGAAGGAGGTCCTCGACCAGTACGGGATCCTCTTCATCTCCGACGAGGTCCAGACTGGCTGGGGCCGGACCGGTGAGCACTACTGGGGCATCCAGGCGCACGACGTCGTCCCCGACGCGATGACCTTCGCGAAGGGCCTCGGCAACGGCCTCGCGATCGGCGGCCTGGTCGCCCGCGGCGACCTCGTCGACTGCCTGACCGCGAACTCGATCTCGACCTTCGGCGGCAACCCGGTCGCGATGGCGGGCGCGGCCGCGGTCCTCGACCACATCGCCGACCACGACCTCCAGGCCAACGCGCTCGCGCGGGGCACCGAACTGCTCGACGGCCTGCGCGCGGCGGGGAACCCGCTGATCGGCGACGTCCGCGGGAAGGGCCTGATGATCGGCGTCGAACTGGTCGAGCCGGGCGGCATGGAGCCGAATCCGGGGGCCGCGGCGCGGATGATGGAGGAGACCAAGGCGCGCGGGCTGCTGATCGGCAAGGGCGGGCTGCACGGCAACGTGCTGCGGATCGCGCCGCCGATGACGCTGACCGCCGACGAGGCCGCGGAGGGCCTGGGGATCATCACCGACGCGCTGGCCGCGATCTCCTGACGAGTGTCATGAACGACCCTTTCCTGACGTTTTTCGTCAGGAAAGGGTCGTTCATGACATCCACAGGACTCAGGAGGTCACGAACCGCGCGATGACCTCGCCCAGCCGCACCCCCGCGTCCTCCTGCAGGAAGTGACCGGCGCCGGTGATCGTCGGGTGTTCGAGTTCCCGGGCGCCCCGCATCGAGGCCCGCAGTTCGAGACCCCACGGCGCGGTGATCGGGTCGCCGTCGGAGAACGAGACCAGGAACGGCTTGTCCAGTTCCGAGAGCACTTTCAGCGCGGCCCGGTTGGCGGCCGACGCCGGGTCCTCCGGGGTGATCGGGAGGAGCGACGGCATCGCGCGCGGCGCGGCCTTATACATCTCGTTCGGGAAGGGCGCGTCGTAGGCGGCGCGCACCTCCTCGGAGAGTTTGGTCTGACAACCCGATTGGACAAACCGCCCGATTTCGATGACCTGGGCGTTCTCCATGGCGTCCCGGAACTTGTGCCAGACCTCCGGCATGTCGGCGTCGCCGGTGGGCAGGCCGGTGTTGGCCGCGACGACCCTGGCGAACCGGTCGGGGTTCTCGGCGACCAGCCGGAGGCCGATCAGGCCGCCCCAGTCCTGGCCGACGAGGGTGACGTCGTGCAGGTCGAGCACGTCGAAGGCGAACGCGCGCATCCATTCGACGTGCCGCTGGTAGGTGTGGTCGACCATGTCGCCGGGCTTGTCGGAGCGGCCGAAGCCGACCAGGTCGGGCGCGATGGCGCGCAGTCCGGCGTCGGCGAGCACCGGGATGACCTTGCGGTAGAGGTAGGACCAGGTTGGTTCACCGTGCAGCAGGAGGACGGGCGGGCCGTCCTCGGGGCCGGCCTCCACGTAACCCACTCTGATCACGCCGCCGTGAAGGTCGACGAGTTCCGCGTAGCGCGGTTCGAAGTCGAAATCGGGCAGGTCCGAGAACCGGTCGTCCGGTGTCCTTAAAAGGCGCACGGCTCCCACGTTAGTGGGAATCGTGCGCCGATGCCGATTTCGTACGTCAGAAGATCACGAGATGGCGACGGCCACGATCAGGCCGAGAGCCAGGTGCGCGGAGGCCACCACGACGCTGGCCGGGGCGAACTTCTCGCTCTCGATGGTCGAGCGGATGTCGATGCGGGTCGCCCACTCCAGCAGCCGGACCGCGAGCACCTGCACGATGATGCCGAGCAGGCCGTAGACCAGCGAGGTGATCAGGCCCTCGGTCAGATCGCTGGCGGAGTTCGCGATCGCCACGACGATGATGAAGGCCATCGACAGCAGCCCCGACGCGGTGACGATGACCGCGTTCGGCAGGCCGCGCGTGACCAGCTGGGACAGCTTGCCCGGCGTGGTCCAGTCGATCGCCCAGAACCCGGCGAACATCATCAGCAGGCCGACGACGCCGTACAGCAGGATCGCGCCGATCCCTCGCACGAGGTCGGAGCCGAACGTGTCGGACAGCGCAAGGGTGGTGGTCACAGGGTGCTCCCGGAGAGATACAAGTCGAGAATGTCAGGTTTGTGCGGTTGCTTCTATCACGACTCGACGATGCGGTGCGGGACGAACGCCGCACCGTCGTCCGTGACAAGACCCGCGGTTTCGCGGATCCCGAGGCCGGCGGCCTGGTCCCCGACGATCCACGCGCCCAGCGCGGGCCGGTACCCCTGGAACTCCGGGAGCGGGTCGAACGCCTGGTAGACGTACCCTTCCGCGCCGTAGACACCATCGGTCTGCGTCTCGTACCCGGTGGCGACGATCTGCACGTTCGCGCCCTCGCGGCCGAGTTTCGGCTTGCGGACGTACTCGGTCAGCAGACCGGGGTCGTCGGCGAAGGCGGGCAGCAGGTTCGGATGCCCCGGGTAGTTCTCCCACAGGATCGCGAGCAGCGTCTTGTTGGAGAGGATCATCTTCCACAGTGGCTCGACCCACAGCGTGCGCGGCATGGTCTCGACGGCGAAGCGGCCGAACTCCTCGTCGACCACCCATTCCCACGGGTAGAGCTTCACCACGGTCGCCATCTGCGCCTCTTCGAGGTCGACGAACCGCTTGAGCACCGGGTCCCAGCCGATCTCCTCGATCGACAGGCCGACGGTGTCGAGCCCGGCCTCGGCCGCGGTCTCCTGCAGGTACGCCGTCGTCACGTGGTCCTCGCCGGACGGATCGGCCGAAGACCAGGTGAAGTGCAGCTCGTTGGAGGGCAGCTTCTCGGCGAGCTCGCCCCAGCGCTCGACCAGCTTCTCGTGGATGGAGTTCCACTGGTCGTCGTCGGGGAAGACCGCGGTCTTCCAGTCCCACTGCAGCACCGCGGCCTCGAGCAGCGAGGTCGGGGTGTCGGCGTTGTATTCGAGCAGCTTCGCCGGGCTCTTGCCGTCGTAGCGCAGGTCGAACCGGCCGTAGACGTGCGGGTCCTGCCGCTTCCACGACTCCGCGATGTGCGGCCAGACCCACTCGGGGATGCCGAAGCGGTGGTACTGCTCGGTCGTGATCACGTTGTCCACGGCTTCGAGGCACATCGAGTGCAGCAGCTCGACGTCCGCTTCGACCGACAGGATCTCGTCCATGTCGAAGACGTAGTGGACCGACTCGTCCCAGTACGGCCTGGACTTGCCGGAGCCGTCACGGGCGGGGGTGCCGAAGACCAGGCCCTGTCCCTCGACGATGCGCTGCCAGTCCCGCCGGGGCGGCTTGGAATCCCGATACAACTACGAGCCCCCGCTCTTGCCGGTACCGCCCGAGGTACCGCTCTTGCCGCTGATGCCGAACCCGCCGCGCTGGACGGACTTGCCCGATTTGGTGTTGACGTTCGCGTTCGACGGCGCGGTGTACGAGCCACCCGACACCCGCTGCCCGATGGTCCCGGTGCCGCCGTAGTTGTAGCGGTAGCTGTTGTATCCGCCGCCGCCCGGGATCGGGATGAAGAAGAACCCGCCGCTGGAGTAACCGCCGTGCGACCGTACGTAGGTCTCGTCGCAGTTCTGGTCGTTGTCGACGAGGTCGTCGTGCGTGCAGACCGCCGTGACGTTCTGCGGCTTCGCGACGGTGTAGAACGTCGCGACCAGACCGACCAGGCCGACGGTCACACCGGTCCCGATCAGGAGTTTCTTCTTGGTCGAAGACTTCTTCTCGGCGACTCGGGCCTGTTCGGCCTGGAGCGCCTCTTGCCGTTCCTGCTCCGCCAGCGCCTGCTGTCGCGCCCGCTGCTCGGCCAGCGACGGCTGCCGTGCCTGCGTGTTCGCGTCCTGAAAGCGCATGGTGCCGCGCTTGGGCTGCTCTTGAGGCGGCTGTGCCCCCTGGTTGTCATCCTGCGTCATCGAAGCTCCGTAATCGCCCGCCGGCCCGAACCCGTGTCCAACACTAACCACCCGGTACGCGCACCTTACGTGCGGCGCGGGCATCATGGAGTGGATGTCTCAACAGGCCGAGCGGTTCCGTTATCCGCGAAACGCGCTGAGCACCCTGCGCACCCGGCTCGTCATGGCCGGTGTGTTCGTGGGCGCGATCATCGCGCTTTCGCTGAGTGTGGCTTTCTCGTGGAACGTAGGCCCGGAGGGCGGTGCGGGCGGAGGCGCCCCCAAACTGTCGCCCGCCGCGGCCGAAGCGTTCCAGTCCCCCCCTGGCACCTGCCTCACCTGGAACAACCCGGACGCCACCGACGCGAAGCGCGTTTCGTGCGCGGAGTCCCACTTGTTCGAGGTCACCAGCATCGTCGACATCGGCGCGCAGTACCCGGCGGGCGTGCCCAGCCCGAACCTGGAGCAGTGGCAGGAGATCTCCCGGTCGCGCTGCACGGTCGACGTCAAGCCGTACCTCGGCCGCACGCTGGATCCCTACGGCAAGCTGAGCATGAACCTGCTCCGGCCGACGCCCGCGCAGTGGGAAGACGGCGACCGGCAGCTGCGGTGCGGTCTGCAGTGGGCGGGTCAGGGCGGCAAACTCCAGCCGACCAAGGGACCGGCGAAGGAGCAGGACCAGTCCGCGGTGTGGGAGCCGGGCACCTGCCTCGCGCTGCTCAACAACAGCTTCGGCGACCCGATCGACTGCGCCCAGCCGCATTCGTACGAGATGATCTCGACGATCGACCTCAAGACGAAGTTCAAGGACGGCTACCCGTCGCAGGAGCAGCAGAACACCTGGCTGGACACCGAATGCTCGACGGCCGCGCAGGAGTACACCGGCAACGCGGACCTGTCGGCGAAGAAGCTCATCCTCAGCTGGGACGTCCGCGAGCAGGAGAGCTGGGACGCCGGGTCGACGCTGGTGAACTGCAAGGTGGCGGCGGTCCTGCCGGACAACAAGGGGCTCGCCCCGGTCACCGGGAGCGTCAAGGTCGGCAACGGCGGCGGCAACGGCGACGCCCCGCCCTCGGACGGCGGCGCTCCGCCCGCGTCCTCCTCGGCGCCGAAGACCGGCGGGTGATCCCGTGCCCGTCGAGATGACCCGGCAGCGCTTCGAGGAACTGGTCTCCGAAGCGCTGGACGAGCTCCCGCCCGAGTTCGCGGAGGCCATGGACAACGTCGTGGTCCTCGTGGAGGAGTTCAACGAGGAGTCGCCCACGATCCTCGGGCTCTACCACGGTGTAGCGCTGACGGAACGGACCCACGAGTACGGCGGGGTGCTGCCGGACCGGATCTCGATCTACCGGCGTCCGCTGCTCCAGATGTGCGACACCGAGGAGGACGTCGTCGAGGAGGTGCTGATCACCGTGGTGCACGAGGTCGGCCACCATTTCGGCATCGACGACGCGCGGCTGCACGAACTCGGCTGGGGCTGAGCCGCCGGACGGGCGATAGC
Organism: Amycolatopsis sp. NPDC089917; assembly: GCF_040684635.1. Taxonomy (NCBI): domain Bacteria; kingdom Bacillati; phylum Actinomycetota; class Actinomycetes; order Pseudonocardiales; family Pseudonocardiaceae; genus Amycolatopsis; species Amycolatopsis sp. NPDC089917. Next base: position 71,006 of record NZ_JBFBGL010000008.1, read on the forward strand.
AAAGGTCCCTTGCTCCCCCGCCGACGGATTCCGCGCCAGGGGCGGCGTGGTGGGTGATTTTTGGGCGTCGGGCACCAAGGGTTCTCCGGATTCTTAACTGGACGTAACAACCCCACCACTTTGAGCGACAGCCCCGCTAAACTTTCGACCACGTTGTCGTCGGCCGTCGCCGGCGAATGCCTGGGGAGGCGCTGTATGGCCGAGTCGACGGTGCGCGGGCGCGGGGACCGGCGGTTGCGCTGGCTGCTCGCGTCCAGTGCGGCGTCGAATCTCGGCGACGGGATCGGCAAGGTCGCGTTCCCGCTCCTCGCGGTCACCCTGACCCGGGATCCGCTGCTCATCGCCGGTCTTTCGGCGACCCAGTTCCTGCCGTGGCTGCTGTTCGCGCTCCCGGCGGGCGCGCTCCTGGACCGGATCGACCGGCGGCGCGCGATGATCCTCGCGAACAGCGCCCGCGCGGTGGTCGTCGGCGGGACGGCCGTGCTGGTCGCGACCGGCGGCGCGTCGATCTGGGTGGTCTACGCCGCCGCCCTGCTCATCGGCGTCGCGGAGGTGGTCGCCGACAGCGCCGCGAACGTGCTCATCCCGGCGGTCGTCGGCGAGGGTTCGCTCGACGGCGCGAACAGCAAGCTCCAGGCCTGCGAGATCGTCGGCCAGACCTTCCTCGGCGGACCGGTCGGCAGCGCCACCTTCGCGCTCTTCGCGACGTTCCCGTTCCTGCTCAACTCGGTGGGCTTCGCGATCGCGGCGGTCGTGCTGATCGGCCTCGCCGGGAGCTACCGGGCCCGGCCTTCGACCACGGCCTCCGAGAACTCGCGCGCCGCGCTCCGCACCGAGCTGGCAGAAGGTTTCCGCTGGCTGAGGCACAGCGGGCTGGTGCTGCGCCTGGTCGTCGTCGCCGGGTTGATCAGCCTGGTCAGCGAACTCGCGCAGGCGCAGCTGGTGCTGTACGCGATCGACTACCTGCGGCTCAGCGAAGCGGCCTTCGGGGTCTTCGCGTTCGTCGGCGGCATCGGCGGCCTGCTGGGCGCGGGGGTGGCTCCGCGGCTGGTCAAGGTGTCCAGCCGCCGCGCGGTGCTCATCGGGGGCACCGCCTTGTGCGGCGTGGCGTTCACCGGCATGGGCCTGACCGCCTCCCCGATCGCGGGGGCGGCGCTGTTCGGCCTGTTCGCGGCGGCCGTCGTCGCGGTGAACATCGTGCTGGGAACGGCCCGGCACAAACTCGTCCCCGGTGAGCTGCTCGGCCGGGTCCTCGGCGTGTGGCGCACCGTCGTCTGGGGAGCGATCCCGATCGGCGCGCTGCTCGGCGGGGTCCTCACCCACGCCCTCGGCTCCCCGGCCCGGACGTTCCTGACGTCCGGGCTGCTGCTGTTCGGAGTAGCCGCTTTCGCGTTCGTCTCGTTACGGCGAGGAGCCTTCGATGACGAAACGGCCACGGAGGTCCCGGTTCTCCACCAAGACCGGTGAAAACCCAGGCCTTTGGTGCTGAAATATCCCATCACCGCCAGCTGGTGACGGGAGGTCCGCGATGGAGCAGACACTGGTGCCGGAGGCCGGCGTGGGGACGACTGAACCTTCCAGACGTCCGCAAGTGCTCACCGCCGTCGCCGGGTTCGTGATCGGCGGCGGCGTGATCGGCATGCTGTGGGCGCTCTCGGGCGTCAACGCGGGAGCGCTCGAAGACGCGCAGGACGCGTGCCAGGCCCTGGCCAGGGTCGGCACCATCCCGGACACCACCGACTCGCCCGGCGACCGGACCGTGGCGGTCCTGGCGCCCGAGGTCCTGCACCGGATGACGGCCGCGCGCGAGCTCTCCGCCGCGGCGGCCGCCGCCAACGACACCTACCGGCCGCTGGCCGATCACATCGACGGCGTCAGCCGGATGGTGTTCAGCCTGCACTTCAACGACATCTCCGGTCAGCGGCACCTGGCGCAGGCCGAACAGCTCTGCACCCAGCTCTAGCTGTCGTGAAGCACTAGCCCTTGTGGACCGTCTTGACGGTCAGCTGGTTGCCGGGGATCTTCCCCGAGCAGCCGAGCCCCTGCAGCGACACGAAGTTCGACGCCGTCTCCTGCGGCAGGTACACCCGCAGGCCCCGGGTCTCGGTGGGCTTGCAGGCCGCCTCGTCGTAGTTGCGGACGTTCACGAAGCCGATGTCGGTGGACGCGCTCTCGCCGTTGTTCAGCTGGACCGGCCCGCCCTTGTCACCGGCGCGGAACGCGGCCTCGCCGACCTGGTGGCCGTCCGCGCCCGTCACATAGGAGACACCGGGGAATCCCTGGACGGTGCACGGATGCCCGCTCGTGTTGGTGATGACGAGCGTGCGGTACACCGTGCCCGCGGCGGCGTCGCCGTTCTTGACGGCCAGCTTGACGTCGCCCGCCTTGCAGAGCCCGTCGCTCTTCGACGCCGGCGCGGAGGTCTGAGCGGGCTGCGAGGTCGGCGCCGGGCTCGACGAGCTCGCGCTGGGCGCGGCGGAGGTGTCCGGCGCCGAACTGGACGGCGACGAGGACGAACTCTGCGCGACGGGCGCGCTTTCCGAACCGCAGGCGCCGAGCAGCAAGAGCCCGGCGGCGCCCGCGACGAGACCGCCGATGGAGATCATCTTCGAACGAGCCATGGTCATTCGCCTCCCTGTAGTCAACCGCTGCCGGGTGACCCACCGTTCAGTAGACGTGTTGTCCGCCGCGCGGGTTGCGCTCTACCGGTTAATTCCCCACAAGGTGTTAATCGATCTTGTGGGGGGTATTCCCCGGCGGGTGTGGGGGCAAACGTCCCTGGTCAGCGTTCGACGGGGGCGTCCGCCCAGGTGAGGCAGGTCCAGCCGGCGGGGGTCGCGACGAGTTCGACGACGCCGGTGTTCGGGATGAGGCCCTGGTTGGCGACCTCCGCGGTCACGTTCCCGGCGAGCCACTCGCCGCCCAGCCGGATGGCGCCGCCGTGGCTGACCAGGACCACCGTTCCGTCGGGGTCGGCCTGTTCGTGCTTGGCGCGCAGCCGGGCGACCGCGTCGAGCATCCGGGCGCGGACCTGCGCCCCGGTCTCGCCGCCGGGGATCGGCGGGTCGAGTTCGCCGAGCGTCCACCGGCGCACGACGCTCATGTAGGTCGTGATCGAGTCCTTGTCGGTCTTGCCTTCGAGGTCGCCCGCGGCGACCTCGTGCACGCCGTCGACGACCTGGACGTCGAAGCCGAGCTTGGCGGCCAGCGGCGCGGCGGTCTGCTGGGCACGGACGGCCTGCGACGCGTAGACCGCGACGATCGGCTCGCCGTCCAGTCGCGTCGCGAGGTCCTTGGCCTGTTCACGGCCCAGGTCGGTGAGCGGCGGCCCGGGCAGCGCGGTGTCGAGCGCGCCGCGCACGTTGCCATCGGTCTGGCCGTGGCGGACGAGGAGAAGTTTCACGCTTGTGCTCCCTTCCGTACCGACTCGACCCAGTCGATCGCGTCGGTGAAATCCTCGTTGGCGGCGCCCGGCTCGATCTCGGTCGTGCCGTTGTCCGCGCGCGGATGGGAGCCGAGGAACCGGACGTTGCGGCACCGGCGGCGCAACGCGGCCAGCACGTCGCCGATCCGGGGCTCGGCCACGTGCCCCTCGAAGTCGATGAAGAAGCGGTACTCGCCGAAGTTGTTCCTGGTCGGGCGGGCGTCCAGCTTGGTCAGGTTGATCCCGCGGACCGCCAGTTCGGTGAGCAGTTCCGCCAGGGTGCCGGTCCGGTTCGCCGCGGCGGCCACGATCGACGTGCGGTCGGCCCCGGTCGGCGCCGGCAGCTCACCGGGCGCGCGGACCAGCAGGAACCGGGTCTTGGCGTCGCGGACGTCGGCGACCTCGGTGGCCAGCACCTCCAGCGGATAGTGCTCGACGGCGACCGGCGCGGTGACGGCGGCGTCGAACTCGCCCGCGTCGACCGCCACCGCGGCCGCCGCGGTGGACGACGTCGCGACCGGACGCGCGCCGGGCAGGTTCGCCTCGACCCAGTGCCGGACCTGGGCGAGCGCGTGCGGATGGCTCGCCACGGTGCGGATCTCGGTCGTGCCGGGGCGGGTCAGCACGCTGAAGTGGACCGGCAGCAGCGCCTCCGCCACCGCGACGAGCGGCTCGGCCTCGCTCAGGCTGTCGAGGGTGGCGGTGACCGCGCCCTCGACGGAGTTCTCGATCGGCACGCAGGCCGCGTCGGCCGCGCCCGAGCGCACCGCGGCCAGTGCCGCCGGGATGGTCTCGGCGGGGATCAGCTCCTCGCCGGGAGCGAGCCGGCGCGCGGCCTGTTCGGTGAAGGTTCCCTGGGGGCCGAAGTAGGCGATCCGTGACACCTCGCCAGATTACGCACGCCACGGGTGGCGACTTTCACTCGGACAGCCGGTACGCGCGCCGGTTACGCCAGGTGGCTTTTTTTGCCATGCTTAGGGCGTGACCGCCGAACCGGGCACGCGCACCGGCCGAGAGGACGCCGGCTCCTCTTTCGCTCCTCAGCCGGACCGTCCCACTCCGGAGCTGGTGCTGTGCGCCGTCGACGACCTGCTCGCCCAGGCCTGGGCCACCGTCGCGGACACTGTGGACGGCCGGGTCTTCGTCCACCGCGGATCCGTGCTCGACGTCGTCGCCCAGGCCGTCGTCAGCCCCGCGAACTCCTACGGCTGGATGCGCGGCGGCATCGACGCCGTCTACGCCCGCGCCTACCCGGACGTCGAGCAGAACGTGCGCAGCGCCGTCCTCGCTTACCACGGCGGGGAACTGCCGATCGGCGAAGCGGTGATCGTGCCCACCGGCGAGGCGGAACCCGCCTGGCTCATCAGCGCGCCGACGATGCGGGAACCCGGCGAGAGCCTCCCGCGCGACACCGTGCACCCGTACCTGGCCGCCAGGGCGGTGTTCCAGCAGTGGCGCGACGGCAGGCTCGACCAGGGCCGCGTCCGTGATCTGGTGCACACGATCGCGATGCCCGGACTCGGTACCGGTGTCGGCGGGGTCGCGCCCGCCTCCTGCGCCCGGCAGGTCGCCGCGGCGTGGGACGAGGTCTTCGCCCCCGACCGCCCTCGTAACGGACGGTAACGCCCCGAAGCGGGGTACATCACATCGAAGCGCGTTCACGAGCCGTAAGCCCTACCGTTAAAGCGGCTTCATCCGGTTCGCGGCAACGTTCACCCGCCGAGAACTCGTCAACACGGTTTTGTACGGCGCCAGCGCAGGCGACGGGCGAGGAGTGTGCGATGCCGCGGGTCCGTGAGCTCAGTCCCTACGTCGAGCTTCACCGTGAGCAGTGGCGCGAGTTGCGCAGGTCGACTCCCCTGCCACTGACCGCCGCGGAACTGCTGCGGCTGCGCGGTCTCGGCGAACAGGTCGACCTGGCCGAGGTCGCCGAGGTCTACCTGCCGCTCTCGCGGCTGATCAATCTCCAGGTCGCCGCCCGGCAACGGTTGTACGAAGCCACCACCACCTTTCTCGGTGAAGACAGTCGGGGCACCAAGGTGCCGTACATCATCGGGATCGCCGGAAGCGTCGCCGTCGGCAAGTCGACCACCGCGCGCATCCTCCGGACCCTGCTCGCCCGCTGGCCGGATCACCCCAGGGTCGACCTGGTCACCACCGACGGGTTCCTCCACCCGCGCGCCGAACTGGTCCGGCGCGGGATCATGCACCGCAAGGGCTTCCCGGAGAGCTACGACCGCCGGGCGCTGCTGCGGTTCGTCACCGAGGTGAAGTCCGGGGCGGAACGGGTCAGCGCGCCGGTGTACTCGCACCTCGCCTACGACATCCTTCCCGACGAGGAACAGGTCGTTCAGCAACCCGACATCCTGATCCTCGAAGGCCTGAACGTCCTCCAGCCCGGCCCTCGGCTCAGCGTCTCCGATCTGTTCGACTTCTCGATCTACGTGGACGCGGCGACGACCGACATCGAACGCTGGTACGTCGAGCGCTTCCTCAAGTTGCGGCACACCGCCTTCGCGGACCCTGCGTCACACTTCCACCACTTCGCCGGCCTCCCGGACGACGAGGCGCGGGCCGAGGCACGCCATCTGTGGCGCACGATCAACGAGCCGAACCTGATGGAGAACATCAAGCCGACGCGGCCCCGGGCGACCCTCGTCCTCCGCAAGGACGCCGACCACGCGATCAACCGGGTCCGGCTGCGCAAGCTCTGAACCGGGCCGGGTCGCACGGCGGCCGGGGGCGGAGGCGTGACTCGCGTGATCAGACGGTTAACTCACGTGATCGAGGACGCGACTCGCGTGCTTGAAGACGGAACTCACGTGATAGGGACACTGAGTAGTCGCTCGGGCCCGGAATCTCTACTCACGGCGAGCGTTCACGACGACATCCAAGATCATTTCACCGGAAGCCGATCACCTGGGCGTTTTCCGGTCGTTCCCTCACAAAGACCAGCCGTCGCACGACCGGCGAGCCCTGGTCACCGTTCTGTCGCGCACCGCGACCGGCGGACGGCTTCCCTCGGCCGATCGGCCGATCCACGCTCAGTACGTGTAACCGGTTGGCCGATACCGGCTACAGCCCCCTGAGGTGACCCTTGTGTCAGGGGTTCAAGAGGTCTCGAAAAGGGACCTTGAGCAGGGAGGAGGCTCACGATGTTCTCGATCATCCTGACCTGGGTCGGCTCGATTCTCGGACTCGCACTCCTGGTGGCCATGGCCGCCGGCGCCTTCGTCGTCGACTTCGACGACGCCCGCGGGGACCGTCGCCGGAAGAAGACGCAAGTCACGGAGAGCAAGGGCACTCCCGCGGCCCCGCTGGGCTGAACAAAGTACGAGGCTGAACAAAGAACTCACTGGGCGCTCAAGCGAACGGGTTGTGCACCTGCGCCCCGAGCCCCGCCATGTCGGCGAGGTTCCGGGTCACCAAGGTCAGCTCGTGGACCCGGGCGGTCGCGGCGATCAGCCCATCGACGGACGGCACTTTCCGCGGCGCGTACTGCCTGCCCCATTCGGCCGCGATTTCGGCGGTCACCGGAAGGATCCGTTCCGAGAACTGCGCGGTGAGCCCGGCCAGCCAGCCGGCCAGCGCGTCCGCACGCTCCCTGTCCCGCTCCCCTCGATGCCTGAGTTTGCTTATCCCCCTCTCGATCTCTCCGACGGTCAGCGCGCTCAAATAGAGCCTGCTCGACGAAACCCCGCCCCACCACCGGGCGAAACCCGGGTTCTGCGTGCGACGCCGAGCCTCGGACACGATGTTCGTGTCCAGCAGAAAGCTCACCCGCTCACCTCCACGACATCCCTCGGCAGGTCCTCCGCGCGTTCGGCGGCGATCTCCTCCAGCACGTCGGCCAGCGCCTCCCCGTATTCGGGATGGTGCTGCTCACCGGAGAGCACGAGTTTGAAATCGACGGCTTCACCGCCCCCGGCCAGCCTGCGGTAGTCCGCGATGTCCAGCACCACGGCCACCTCCTCCCCATGTTTGGTGACGAACTGCGGCCCTTCGGCCGCGGCCCGGCGCAGCAGCTCGCTCAGCCGCTGCTTGGCGTCCTGCACTTGCCAGGTTGCTGCTTCCATCTAGACAGACTAGACGGATTGATCGGGGTTGGCAAGGTCAGGAGAGGAGCGACCGGGGAAAGGGGGAGGTCAGGACAGGTCGTCGAGCGCCTTCCGGTAGTCGTCGACGTCGTAGTCCATCTCGTGCTCGCCCGCCTCGACCAGCTGGGCGGCGAGGGCGTCGACGAGGCGGTCGAAGATCTCGTCGCGCTCCTGTCCGGTCTCCCTCAGCCGCCGCACGGCCTGCCAGACCTCGGCGGGCTTGTCGGCCCAGAGCTGGTCGACGATCGTGGTCTTGAGCGCGAGCCGCATCCTCGGCTCGCCGTCGAAGGTCTCCTCGGCCAGCGCCTCGTGGTACTCGGGGTGCTCGCCGATCACCAGCAGGCGGCGCTGTTCCGGATCGGCGGGCTCGAGTTCCAGCTCCTCGTCGCCGATCTCCGTGTAGACCGTCGGGACGGCGAACATCCGGCGTTCGAGCGCCTCCGCGAGTTCCGCCGGGTCTTCGATCCCCTCGGAACCGTCGAAGTAGACGTCGAGCGCGGAGTCCTCGTCCTGCGCGAACTCCTCCAGGAACTCGGTCGTGCTCTCCAGTAGCGTCACGCGCGCGGCCTCGGGGAGGCCGGCGCGGTCGGCGGCCCAGGTGACCCAGCCGAGCAGCGCGGGCTCCAGCGCTTCCTCGTACGCCTCGTCGATCTCGAACTCGCCGTCCAGCAGCGATTCGAGGAACCGGGCGAGCTTCTCGGGACCGACGCGCAGCGGGCTGCCCGGCTCGGTCTCGCAGCCGTAGTCGACGAGCAGGCGCGCGTAGAACCGCGTCGCCTCCGTGTCCTCGACGAGCCCGGCCCCGATGAAGTCGGCGACGACCTCTTCGCGGACCTGCTCGGGCCATTCGATGAGCTCGGGCGAGGGCTCGGGAGCGGGCAGCGTCCGGATCCAGGCCAGCGCGAGCGCGTGGAACCGCGCGTAGTCCTCGCTGACGTCGGGTTCCTCGACGACGTCCGTCGCGGCGAGGCCGTCCGCGAGCAGCTGGTGGGCGCGTTCGGGCAGCACCCGCTCCAGCGTGACCAGCTCCGGGTCGTCGGCGGCCTGCTGCCGCATCTCGGCCAGGACGTCCTGCGGCTTGTCGACCACGACGACGTCGCGGATGCGGCCGCCTTCGGTGAAGTCGACCAGCGCGAGCAGGCCGTGTTCGACCCCGCCGCGGGAGAAGACGCAGAGCAGGGAGGACTCGTCGCCGAAGACGTCACCGGTCCGCCAGCAGTCCCCGACGGTCACCGCGGCCAGGTCCGCGACCCACTCCGGCTCCGGGATCCCGCGGCCCAGCACGGTGTCCAGCGCGGCGGCGGCCGCCTCGCGCTCCTCGTCGGTCTCGGCGAACACCCGCAGCCCGGCGAGCAGCGCGGCCGCGGCCGGGGTGATCTTCCGCTCGGCGAACGCGATGAGCTCCAGCCCCAGCGGCGTCTCGTCCTCCTCGACCTCGATCTCCCACCACTGACCGAGCACCTCGGAGGTCAGCAGCTCGACGTCGAGCACCTCGGGTTCGGCGCCGAGGGTCGAGAAGTCCCGGAGGACGTCCTTGAAGAGGCCCGTCACACTCGGAGTGGAGGGCTGAGCTGCCTTCTTGCGGGCACGACTGACCGGACTCATGGCGACATGTTTGCACGCGGACCCGATCGGGCTCGTCGCGGTGGTCCTGGGCGCGAAACACGGCGTCCCGGTCGCGGGGAGGACGCGGGCGGACACCGGTTCAGGACCACCGCGACTTCAACGGCCCGCCCGTGTGGCTCGACCTTCTTCGCCGGATTTTCCCTCGGTTCGCTTCGAATAACGATCGGCGGCGGAAGCGGTTACGCCTTCGCCGGTTTCGGAATCGCGATTCTGGCCGCCTTGACCTCGGCGATCAGCCTGGTCTTGCGTTTGTGTATTTCCACCAGGTTGCCCAGGTAGGAGCTGAATTCTTCAGCGGTACCGGCCTTTTTGTGGACCGTGCGCAGTTTGCGCAGCTGCCGGGCCGCTTCGCGATAGGAGTTCGGATCTTTGTGCGTGATCAATTCTTCGACATGGTCTCGATAGACGGGAATGGTTTCGGCCGGATGGGCGACGGAACGCGAATCCGCGAGTTCGACGCGCACCGCCAAAGACGCCTCGAAACGCACCGCCGACCGCCATGCCTCGTCCACGCGATCCTCGCCGAGCAGCGCGCGGACGAGCTCGTCGGCGGCCTTCGTGCTGCCGGCGGCGAGCTCCCGCAACCGGGCCAGCGCGGTCTTCCGCTGCGCGACCCACCGCCCTGATTCCAGCGACTCCTCGCGCAGAGCGAGGTAGGTCGCCGCCTCGGGCTTCTCGTCGAAGTCCTTGCGCGACAAGGGAATCGGCTCCTCTTCGGCCGGAGGCGCCTCTTCCTTCTTGTCGTGTGTGAGCGCCCGTGCCGCGTGCGCGATGGCCTCGCTGTGCCGTCCCGCCGCGCGCAGCACGCGCACGATCTTGAGGCTGACGTCGACCCGCGGCGGCTTGGCGGCGAGGATCGCGACGAGCGCGTCGACGTCGCCGGACACCTCCGCCAGCTCCTCGCGCAACCGCTCGGCCGTCTCGTGTTTCGCGCCGAACGGATGTTCCGCGAGCACACTGTCCACAGTAGACTTTATATGCGCGATCCCCTTGTCCCCCAAGGCGGAGGCGAAGTCCGCCAGCTCGATGGCCGGCCAGCCGGGACCGTCGAACTCCACTTCGAGGATCCAGTCGGCCAGGCTCTCCGGATCCGGCGGGCGCGCGGCGCAGGCCCGCGCGTACAGCTCGACGGCCCGGTCCAGCCGGTCCGCGACCTCACCCGAGGCGTCGTCGATCTGCTCCAGCATCTCGCTGATGTCGTCCACGGTCCGGCGGGCGAGCGGCGCGAGATCGGCCCGGCTGCCCGCGTCGAGAAGCCGCTGCAACGTGTCGAGGACGGAGCCGACCTTCGCGGCGTACTCGACGTTGCCCGCCAGCACGGCGGTGTCGAGGAGGCGGTGCGCCTCGGCGAGGTCACTCCCCTGGGTGGCGAAACGGTTCTCCAGGGCCTGCCGTAACGCAGGGTCACGCTCGGCCTGGGCGTGCAGCAGGTCCGCCAGCGTCTCCGCGTCCAAGGTGCGCAGGTAGGGGCGCAGATCCGTCGTGGAACTCACCTGGACAAGTCTGCCCGACCCGTTCGCCGACTCGTGTGGGCCAACAGCGTGCTCTTTTCGGCGTAATCGCTCACCAGGTGTGACAGGTCCGGCGGCGTCACTTCGACGCGCGACGGGCAGCGGATGATCGGGATCGGGAGCCGCCGGGCGAGCTGCATGGCGATCGCCATCACCACCCCCGCGAGCAGCGCGATCGCCGTGGCGGCGGCGAGCGCGCCGCCCAGCACCCGGCGTCCGCCGTCGATCGCGATCTGCGCCGAATACTCGATCTGGCGGGCGGCGAGGTCCCCGAGGGAGCGGCCGACGACGCCGGCCGCGACGCGCCAGGCGTCCTGGCCGACGGGCGGCGGCGTGGCCGCGCTCAACGCGGTTTCGACCGCGCCGAACCGGCTCCAGTCCACACTCGCGACGAGATTCCGGTACGCCTGGCGATTACTTTCCGTCATTTTTCCGGCGACGGCGTCGAGCCTGGACCGATAGGCGCCGACGGCCGCGGCGAACTCGTGTCGTCCCTCGTCGTCGATCCCGGCGACCGCGAGGGCGTCGCTGCGGTCCATCCCTTCGACGGCGGTGAGCAGTTCGACGGCGATCGTCTGCTGGTAGCCGACCTCGGCGTCGGGAGCCGACCGCGCGATCTCGCGCAGGGACGAAAGCGAGGTGTCGATGCGATCGGCGTACGCGAGGTAGGTGGCGGAACGGCTGCCCGGCGCCTGCAACGCGACCGCCCGTTCCCGTTGCAGCGTCGCGATTCCTCGGCTCGTGCCTGCCATGGTGACCGCCCCGTTCTCGGCGTCGTCCCGGTCCCGGATGGCCTGCTGCACGAGGAATCCGCCGATGAACAACGCCACGAGCACCAGGGCCGCGGAGGGGACGAAGGCGATGGAGAGCATGCGAGAGCGAAGGCTTCGCTGGTACGTCAAGACTTTCCTTCCGGATCGGTTTCCCGACGCGGAGCGACGTTAGGGAAAGCGAGAATCGCGCGTCAACGCTCGTCCGCCATACGGCCGTTAGCGCACCGTGACGATCTGGTAGGCACGGCATGTGACTCTCGAGAACCTTCACCAGCGCCTCCGCGACTTCGCCGCCGCACGGGACTGGGAGCCTTTCCACACCCCGAAGAATCTGGTCATGGCCCTGTCCGGCGAGGTCGGCGAGCTGACTTCGCTGTTCCAGTGGCTCACGCCGGAGGAGTCGGCGAAGTGGCGTTCCGATCCTGAGCTGGCGCACAACGTCGTCGACGAGATCGCCGACGTCACGCTGTATCTCCTCCAGCTGGCGAACAGCCTCGGCGTGGATCTGATCGAGGCGGCCAACGCCAAGATCGACCGGAACGAGCACCGGTTCCCGGCGCCCGGACGTTAAGCCGTATGGCGAAGTAACGTGGGGGTATGCCGATCCAGGTGTTGCTCATCGACGACCACGAGGTGGTGAGGCGCGGTTTGCGCGACCTCCTCACCGACGAGCCCGACATCGAGGTCGTCGCCGAGGCGAGCGGGGTCGACGAGGCCCTCGCCGTGGCGATGCACGTGGAGCCGGACGTCGCGGTGGTCGACGTGCGGCTCGGCGACGGCGACGGCATCGCGCTCTGCCGCGAACTGCGTTCGAAGGCGAACCCGCCGCAGTGCCTGATGCTGACCGCGTTCGACGACGAGGAGGCCATGGTCGGCGCGATCATGGCGGGCGCGGCCGGCTACCTGCTGAAACAGGTCCGCGGGCAGGACGTCGTCAACGCGGTCCGCGAAGTCGCGGCCGGCCGGTCGCTGCTCGACCCGCTGTCGACCGCGCGGGTGCTGGACAAGCTGCGGCATCCGCCCGAGGACGAACTCGGTTCCCTCACCGAACGCGAGCGCGAGGTGCTGGAGCTGATCGGGCAGGGCATGTCGAACCGCGAGATCGCGGAACGCCTGTTCCTCGCCGAGAAGACGGTGAAGAACTACGTGACGTCCGTCCTCGCGAAGCTGGGCATGCAGCGGCGCACGCAGGCCGCGGCGTGGATCGCACGCCGCGACCGCTAGCGCTCAAGGGTGCACGGTGTCCCGCTGGTCCGGGATGACCGTGCCGTCGTCGCGCAGCACCGGCCCGTGCGTGCCGTCGGCGTTCTCGTACGCCGTCGTCGAGCACGGATAGGTGCGGTTCAACGCCGGGAAGGGCTCGATGAACATCGGGTTCACCGCCCACTTCCCGTCCGCGTCGTCGTAGGCCCGGCACATCAGCTCGTCCTTGTTGCGGTTGAGCGTGACGCGGACCCCGGTGGCGTCGCGCAGCATCGTGACGTCGGTGGTCGCGTCGCCGCCGGCGAGCGCCTGCCGCTTGTCCGCCGGTGCCGCCTCCATCGCCTTCGCGCCGCGGATCCCGAGGATCCGCTCGTTGATGTAGCAGCGTTTGCCGTCGATGTAGGTCATGATCTCGTCGGCGCCGTCGGCGTGCCCGCCGCAGCCTTCGAGGTGCCCGTTGATCCGGCCGTTCGTGGTCTGCGAGTAGATCCCGAGCGTGCGGCTCGGCGGGATGCCGATCGCGGGACCCCAGACGTCCGCGAACTCCTTGGGCGAGGCCGAGACGACCCAGGTCGAGAAGCCCGCCTTGTTCAGCGTCGCGATCAGGTCCTTGATCTCGGGGTAGTACCGGATCCACGCGACCTGGGTGCTCGAACCGACCTTCTGGGTCGCGCCGACCGGGGCGAGCAGCGCCGCCGCCCTGGCCTGCCGGGCGATCGCGCGGACCTCGTCGGGCCGGTATCCGGCGTTGATCTGCGCGACCCAGGCGTAAGCCGCCTCCATGTACCGCCGGTTGTTCCCTGCGAAGACCTCTTCGCCGGTGGTCGTCTTCGCGTTCTTCCGCACCGAAAGGAGCTCGTCGGCGCAAACGACGTTCTTGCTGGTCGGGAGTGGTTTCCCGGCCGAGGTGCCTGTACCGCACGCCTTGCTCAGCGCGTTCGCGCCGGCGTCGGTCATGAACCGGCTGGTCGTGCGCCAGTCCTGGTTCCTCGGCTGCAGGACCTTGTCGTGCCGGATCATCCAGAAGACGGTCTGGTCGGAGATGTCGTTCTTGATGACCGTGTTGTCCCAGTCGAACACCGCGACCGGCCGCTCGCCGTGCTTCGCGCCGCAGCGGCCGCGTTCGTCGATGACCCGCTGGATCTTCGCCGCGTTGTCGCCGTACCAGTGGTCGGCCAGCCGCAGCTGCGGGCAGCGCGACGATGTCGACACGGCCGAAGCGGCGGACGTGCCGGGCAAGGCCACCGGTACGACCGCCACGGCGGCGGCAAGGGCCACGGCTCGCAGGAACCTCGGCATGTCATCTCCCCACATCATCGGCGACGGTCCGGGGAGATCCTGTCACTTTCCGGCGAGCGTGACGACCTGCCGGTTGTGGAAGTAGTCGTCCTCACGCAGCACGGTGCGCTCCCGGGTGAACCGGGGACCCCCTCGTCGTGCTCGGCCGCTGGTCCGACGCGTAGATCTCGACGTCGTCCGGCACTTTCGCGCGCAGCGTGACGACGTGGATGGTGCGCATCCGGAGAATCTACGTGCGGGTCAGTCTCGCGAAGGCGACGACGTTGTCGAGGTAGTTCCCGGTCGAGGCGTCGAAATCCCCGCCGCAGGTGATCAGGCGCAGTTCCGGTTCGAGCGTGTCGCCGTAGACCCGTTCCGTAGGGAACGATCGTTTCGGATGCCGCTCGACGGCGTACACGGTGAACACCGCGGTGACGCCGTTCTTGAGGTCCTTCAGCCTGCCGAAGACGCCGGGGATCTTCTTGGCGAGGACGGCGGGCCCGATCTCGCCGGGTGCCGGGCCGCCGGCGAACCAGCCGGTGATCACCGCGTCGCGCGGCACCTGCAGACTGCCGTCACCGGCCAGGCCGAGGTCGACGATCCCGCCGGTGCGGACCCCGATCGCGGGGATCTCGAGCGCCGCCGGTTTCGCGGGCGCGAGCCGCGGGACGGCGGGGGCCACCGCGGTCACCGTGGAAGGCGACGCGGGCGACGCGACCTTGCCTGACGGCGGATCGGCGCACGCGGTCAGCGCGGCCGCGAGCACCACCCCGATGAAGGCGCCGACGACCAGCGGAACCGGCCACCTGCACCAGGGAGCCCGGGTCATCGCTCGGCACGCCGCCGGAGCAGGAGGGACGCGCCCGTGGCGGACCCGATCAACAGGGCCGTGCCGGTCAGCGCGACCGCGCCGATCTCCAGGAGACCGCCGTTGGGTTCGTCGGGTTCCCCGCCGCCGGTCGCGACGCCGCCGACGGGCTTGACCTCCACCTGGCCGGGCCGCACGGGTCCGCCGAACCGGGATCCGCAGGAGTGGCCGTCACGGGTGGGGAAACCGGCGCAGTCCTTGTCCGGTAATTGCGCCGGACGCGTTTCGCAAGCGATTCCGTCGACCTCGAAGCCCTCGCAGTTCTGGTCGGCGACGGCGGGCAGCTCCAGCGCGAACGCGACAGAAACCGGGCCGAACAAGGAGAATCCGGCGAGTATTGCTGCGGTGCCGATGACTCGACGAACCGAGGACATGCGGGGTCCTTTCGCTGGGAATTTCCCTTAGAATCGCGTGTCGACCCCTGCTGTTACGGATTAATCCGAAATCCTGAATAGTCACTCGGATGACCGAAAAGACCGTTAATTTCACACGGTTTGATCGAGGGGAACGTCGAAGGCGACCAAAGTTCCCAGGCTCGGCGACGAATTGATCGAAAAACGCCCGCCGGACGTCGTCGCACGTTCGGCGAGATGACGGAGACCGCGTTTGGCGACCCCCTGCGGGACACCGGATCCGTTGTCCCGCACGCGAAGCTTGACGCCTTCCACGTCGCGGCTGAGCGTCACGCGGGTCTCGCTCGCCCCGGAGTGTCTGACCACATTGGACAGTGCTTCGCGGAGCGCGGCGCGGATGTGGTCCGCTTGCTCCGCGGGGATGTCGGCGAGCTCTCCCGACAGTTCGAGGGTCGGCGGGTAGCCGAGCAGTTCGCCCGCGATGCGCACCTCGCCCCGCGCGGATTCGGCGAGGTCGGTGGCGGTGACCGTCTCGTGCGCGGGTTCCGGGCTGCGCAGCGCGCGCACGGTGCCGCGGATCTCCTCGATGGTCTGGTCGAGCTGGTCGATCGCCTCGGACAACCGCGCGCCGTCGGCCTGCGCGAACCTCTTCCGCATGTTCTTGCGGACGCGGTCGAGCTGCATCCCGGCGCCGTAGAGCCGCTGCACGATGACGTCGTGCAGTTCGCGCGCGATGCGTTCGCGTTCTTGGTAGAGGGTCACGCGGTGCCGGGCGTTGGCGCCTTCCGCCAGGGCGAGCACCACGCCCGCCTGCGCCGCGAAGGCGGTGAGCAGCTCGACAGTGCTGGCGGAGAACGGATCCCCGCCGTGGCGGCGGTACACGGTGAGCGCGCCGAGGACGCGCCCGCCCGCGCCGAACGCCGCCGCCGCGAAGGGCCCGAAACCCTGGAGTTCCGGCGGCACGAACGGCGCCGTGCGGGGATCGACGGTGAAGTCCTCGCTGACGACCGGTTCGCCGCCGCGAGCCACCTGTCCGGCGGCGGAATCGGCGGAAAAGGCCAGCCCCCGAAGCCCTCGGATGTCGGCCCCGTGCGCGGCTTCGGCGACCACCTGGCCGTCGTCCGCGCGCACCATGACGAGACCGAGGTCGGCCTCGGCCAGTTCGACGGCGCGGGCGACCACGGTCTCCAGCACGTCGCCGGGGTCTTCGCCGGACAGGGCGGTGCCGGTGATCTCGGTGGCGGCGGACAGTGCGCGCGCGGCAAGCGTGGGATCCATGAGCGCTATCGACATTAGTCCGCTCCGGCCAGTGCGCGCGTTGTGACGCGGCCCTCTCGGACCTCCAGCACGACGTCGGCGTCGCCCGCTTCGGCGGCGTTGTGCGTGACGTGGACGACGGTTTTCCCGGCCAGCGCCACGCCGAGCCGTTCGCGGACGGTCCTCGCCGTGGGCTCGTCGAGGTGCGCGGTCGGTTCGTCGAGCAGGACGAGTTCGGCGTGCGCGGCACCGAGCACCGCACGCGCCAGCGCGACCCGCTGCGCCTGCCCGCCGGACAGTCCGGCACCCGCGCTGTCCAGCATCGTGGTGAGCTCGACGTCCTCGAGAACGGCCTGGTACAAGGCTTTCCGCAGGTCGGCCTCGGACGCCGTCGGCTGGGCGAGGCGCAGGTTCTCGGCGACGGTGGTCGAGACGAGCATCGGTTCCTGCGGCGCCCAAGCGACGTTCTCGGGCGTGGCGACGTCGCCCTTGCTGGGTTTGAGGAAGCCGAGCAGGGCCGCGACGAGCGTCGACTTCCCGGCGCCGCTCGGGCCGATGACGGCGACGTGCGTACCGGGCGCGATGTCGAGGTCGACGCCGGTGAGGACCGGGTGCTCGGTGCCGGGCCAGCCGAGGTCGGCGTTCCGGATCCGCACCCCGCCGATGTCAGGAAAGGGGCTTTCCTGACGTTTTTCGTCCTGAACGACCCTTTCCTGACACGCGGCGAGGCGCAGACGGGCCTGGCGCAGGGTGTCCCAGTGCTGCGCGGCCGGCGGAAGAAGGGAGAAGACCTCCGCCAGCGCGAGCGGCACTAGGGCGACCACCGGCGCGAGGACCGGGTCCAAGGCGCCGGCGGCGACGGCGCTCACGGCGAACCCGGCGCTCACGACGGTGGCGGCCCCCGTCGCCAGGATGATCAGGGCATCGGCCGCTCCGGCGCCGAAAGCCTGCCGCCGTGCTTCGGCGGTCAGCGCGGCGTCGGTCGTGGCGATCCGTCGACGGCGATCCTTGTCGGCGCCGTACGCGATCAGCTCGGCCGCGGCCTCGAACAGGCTCAGCACCTGCGCCGACACCGAACGCCGTCCGGCGGCCAGGGCGCTGGTCGCGCGGCGTTCGGCCCACAGCGCGAGCAGCGGCGCGAACGCGCTCACCACGACGGCCGCGGCCAGCGCGAGTCCGGCTTCGGGCAGCACGGCGGCCTGAACCGTGACGGCGCCGACGGCCACCAAAGCGACCACGATCAGCGGCGTGATCACCCGGGGCAGCAGGTCGCGCACGGTGTCGGTGTCGCCGACCAGCCGCCGCTGTTCCTCACCGGCCCGGAGCGCCCGCGCCGGGCCGAGCCGCACCAGCGACTCCCACAGCCGGACGCGCAGGCTCCCGGCGATCCGGAACGCGGCGTCGTGCGTGACCAGCCGTTCGAGGTAACGCAGGCCCGCGCGGCCGAGGCCGAACGTCCGCACGCCGACGATCATCACCGTCAGGGTCAGGATCGGCGGCTGCTGCGACGCCTTGGCGATCAGCCAGCCCGAAAGCGCGGTCAGTGCGACCCCGGCGAGCAGGGCGGCGGCGCCGAGCAGGGCGCCGCCAAAGAACCGGGGCCGCAGCAGGTCGCGCCACGGCACCGGCTTGGTCGCCGTCCGCTCCTCTGCCGTGACGACTTCCTTCGCCGCGTCAGTCGATATGTCGACACCGGACGGGCGTTCGTGGGCCGCGATGATCGCGGCGGCGCCGTTGTCGACGGCCGCGCGGACGGCGGCCATGACGAGCCCGGCGTTGGCCTCGTCGAGGTGCGCGGTGGGTTCGTCGAGCAGGAGCAGCCACGCGCCCGAGCGGACCCGCACCAGCGCCCGCGCGACCGCGACGCGCTGACGTTGTCCCTGCGACAGCTTCGAAACCGGCCGTCCGGCCAGTCCGGCCAGCCCGAGTTCGCCGAGGATGCTCTCATCGCCGACCTCGTCGCGGACCGTGCCCCCGCCGAAGACCGGTGACTGCGGCACCCAGGCGACGTTCTCGCGCCAGCGGTCGAGATCGGTGTCGGCGAGGTCGGTACCGGCGATGGTGACCGATCCGTCGTGGGCCTGCACGAAGCCGAGCAGCACGGCCAGCGTCGTCGACTTGCCGCCGCCGCTGGGCGCACGCAGCCAGGTCAGTTCGCCGGGCCGGACGGAGAACGTCTCGCCGTCGGGCGCGAACCCGCCGCGCCGTGAGACACGCAGTCCGCCGACGTGGACCTCACCCTTGGCCGGCGTCTCAGAACCGTTGGGCGGCAACGGTTCCGCGAGCACGTCCGCGACCCGGCGCACGGCCTCGACGCCGTCTTCGCTGGCGTGGAACGCGGCGCCGACCGCGCGCAGCGGCTGGTAGCACTCCGGGACGAGGATCAGGACGCCGAGCCCGATGGCCAGCGGCAGGTCGCCGGAGACCAGCCGGACGCCGATGACGACGGCGACCAGCGCGACCGACAGCGTCGCGATCAGTTCCAGCGCGAACGCGGACGCGAACGCGACCTTCAGGGTTTTGAGCGTCGCGCGGCGGTGTCGTTCGGAGATCTTCCGGACCGTCTCGGCCTGCGCCTCGGCCCGGCGGAACGCGCTGAGGATCGGCAGCGCGCGGACGAGTTCCAGCAAGTGTCCCGACAGCCGCTGCTCGGCGTCGGCGGCTTCGGCGACCCGCTCGGCGGTGTGCTTGCCGATCAGGATGGCGAACATCGGCACCAGCGGCACGGTGATCACGACGAGCGCGGCCGACGGCCAGTCGGCGAACAGGATCGCGATCCCGGCGGCGAGGGGCACGATGGCCGCGGTCACCAGCGCCGGGAGGTACTGGGTGAAGTAGGCGTCGAGCGCGTCGAGTCCCTTGGTGGTCAACGAGGTCAGCTCGCCGTGCCCGCGGCGCGCGATCCATTCCGGACCGAGTTTCAGCGCGTGGTCGAGGGCCTTGGCTCGCAGTTCCTCCTTCGCGCGGGCCGCCGCGCGGACGGAGACGATCCGCACCGCCCAGCCGGTCAACGCGCGCCCTACGACGAACGCGAGCAGCACGGCCAGCTGGGCGGTGCGGTCCCCCATGGTTCCGCGGACGACCGCGGAGAGGACATCGGCCAGCAGGAACGCTTGTCCCACCAGCAAAACGGCGTTGACGAAGGACAGGATGGCGCTGAGGATCAACGCCCGGCGCGCCGCACTCGAAAGTGGAGCCAGCGCGCCGAGCGGACCCTTCCCCGGTCGCGCTGGGTCCATTGTGGACTCCTTGGCGGAAAGGGTGTCGCGGCCGGGAAGTTCGGTCATGGTGCGTGCACCGGTGGGATGTGCCGGGTGCCGATGCGCTTGCGGAACACCCAGTACGTCCAGCCCTGGTAGATCAGGACGGCGGGGGCGCCGAAGAGCGCGACCCAGGTCATCACGGTCAGCGTGTACGGGCTCGACGCCTCGCCCGCGATGGTGAGCGTGTTCGCCGAGTCCAAAGTGGACGGGAGGACGTTCGGGTACAGCGCCACGAAGATCGCCACCGCCGCGGCCCCGATGACTCCGCCGAGCGCGGCGAACGCCTGCCCTTCGCGGCCCGCGCGGATCCGGAACCAGGCGACGACCGCCGCGACGACGGCGACGCCGATGAGCAGCAGCGTCCACAGGTCACCCGAGCGCAGTTGCACGACGATCAGGAACGCGAGCAGCGGCAGGAGCGCGACCGGGAGCAGGCGCGTGGCCAGGTTCCGGGCCCGGTGGCGGAGGTCGCCCTCGGTCTTGAGGGCGAGGAACGCGGCGCCGTGGACCAGCGAGAACCCGACGACCGCGATCGCGCCGAGCAGCGTTTCGAGGCTGATGGCGGCGAACGGGCCGCCGACCCGGTCGCCGTCGGCGTCGAGCGGGAGGCCGAGGGTGGTGGTCGCGAGGAGGAGGCCGACGCCGAACGGCGGGATCCACGAGCCGATCCCGATGACGCGGTCCCAGGTGCGGCGCCAGCGGTCGGAGTCGACCTTGCCGCGGTATTCGAACGCGACGCCGCGGCCGATGAGCGCGAGGAGGACGACCAGGAGCGGCAGGTACGTGGCCGAGAACAATGACGCGTACCAGCCGGGGAAGGCGGCGAACATCGCGCCGCCGGCGACGATCAGCCAGACCTCGTTGCCGTCCCAGACCGGGCCGATCGTGTTGACCATGACGCGGCGCTCGGTGTTGTCTTTCGCGAGGACCGGCATGAGCATGCCGACGCCGAAGTCGAAGCCTTCGAGGAAGAGGTAGCCGAGCCAGAACAGGGCGATGACGCAGAACCAGATCGTTTCGAGGGTCATCGGGTGCTCACTTTCCTGGGCCGAAGGACGCTTTCGCCGCGTGCGATGCGGTGAAGGGAGCCTTCAGCCCGCTTGGCCCCGCGTTCGGCCACCTGTCCGCTCCGGAGGTTGCGAAAGCCACTTTCGCAACCCGCCGCTACCACGCCGCCCCGCCCGATCCGGCGCTCCAGCCCTTGCTCGCCCTGAGTTATCCACAACCACTCAAGTTGTCCACAGATCGGCTGTGGGTAACCCACCTGAGCGATCACCCCGATACGCTGGGTGCGGGGCCGTCCCCCGGGAAGGGCGGGGGGCTGGGCAGGTGACGTCAAGAGGCGATCAGTAGGCGAAGGCCAGCGCGTCGTCATCGCCGTCACCGCCTTCGGAATCGCTGTTCTTGCTGGTCGAGGTCGGTTTCTTGGGTGGCATGACGGCGTCGACACCGCCGCGTACGTACTTGCGCATCAGGTAGACCTCGACGACGCCGAGCGCCGCGTAGGCGGTCGTCAGAGCGATCAGCGACGTCCACACCTCGCCTGTGGACAACTTCGAGACGGCCTGGGCGGTGAACATCCACACCCCGTCCACCCCGGTCGGGTTCGGCACCACCACGAACGGCTGGCGGCCCATCTCGGTGAAGATCCAGCCGGCGCTGTTGCCGACGAACGGCGTCGCGATCCCGCCGAGCACGAGCCACGGGAACCACCGCTGCCCGGGGATCCGTCCGCGCCGGGTCAGCCACAGGGCGAGCACGCCGATCCCGGCCGAGATCGCGCCGAAGCCGATCATCGCGCGGAAACCCCAGTAGGTCACCGGCAGGTTGGGCACGTAGTCGATCGGCTTCCCCGCGAGCGAACCGAGCTGCGGGTCGTCCGGGTAGTTCGTGCCGTACTTCGCCTGGTACTCGGTCACCAGGTTCTCGACACCCTTGACCTCGGTCGTGAAGTCGTTGTGCGCCAGGAACGAGAGCAGCGCGGGCACGTTGAACGTCTTGACGTCCTCACAGTTCGAGCCGCTCACGTCCCCGATCGCGATGATCGAGAAGCTCGCCGGTTTCTCCGTGTGGCACAGCGCTTCCGCCGAAGCCATCTTCATCGGCTGCTGCTCGAACATCAGCTTGCCCTGCATGTCGCCGGTGATCGCCAGCACCGCGAAGGCCACCACGCCGGTCCAGCCGCCGAGACGCAACGACGAACGCCACACCGCGCGGTGCTCGTCGTCCTCCGAACGCTTGCGCCACAGCTGCCAGCCCGCGACCCCGACCAGGAACGCCGCCGCCACCGAGAAGGCACCCGCGATCGTGTGCGGGATCGCGGCCAGCGCGGTGTTGTTCGTCAGCACCGCCCAGATCGAGTTCATCGTCGGCTTCCCGTCGACGAACTCGACGCCGACCGGATGCTGCATCCACGAGTTCGCCGCCAGGATGAAGTACGCGGACGCCACGGTCGCCAGCGAGTACGCCCACGCGCACGCCAGGTGGACCTTCTTCGGCAGCTTGTCCCAGCCGAAGATCCACAGCCCCAGGAAGGTCGACTCGACGAAGAACGCGACGAGCCCTTCCATCGCCAGCGGCGCGCCGAACACGTCACCGACGAAACGCGAGTACGCGCTCCAGTTCATCCCGAACTGGAACTCCTGCACGATCCCGGTGACCACGCCCATCGCGAAGTTGACCAGCAGGAGTTTCCCCCAGAACTTGGTCATCTTCAGGTAGCGCACGTCACCCGTGCGGACCCAGGCCGTCTGCATCCCGGCGACCAGGACCGAAAGCCCGATGGTCAGCGGGACCATCAGGAAGTGATAGACGGTGGTTATGCCGAACTGCCACCGCGCGAGATCGAGAACCTCCACGCCTCAAGCCTGCTCAACGCCCGATGAGCCCGCCAGTTCAAGTGGTCCTGATCTCGGCGGGACGTAGGTCCCACGCCCTGGTTCAGCCGAGATCGGCGAGGGTGAGCCGCGCCTCGTCGGCGACCGGCCGCCGCAGCCCCGAATCCCCCAGTGTCAGCACGTGTTCCAGCGCCAACGCGTACGCGGTGTCGAACGCGGCTTCGGCTTCGACAGGGATATCGGGCCGGACGCCGACGCCTTCCCAGTTGGTGCCCGTGACCGGGTTCACGGCACGTCCACCCGGGACGGTGACATCCAAATGGGTGTCCACTTTGTACTGTTGCCGCGGGTTAGCGCCGCCGCCGGTGACCGCGCCCACCGTCTTCGCCCGTCCCAGTTGCTGCAGCGAGTAGCTCAGGTCCTCGGCGCCGGAGAAGGTCGTCGGGCTCGTCAGCACCCACACCGGCTTGTCCGCGCCGAACTTCCGGCCCGGCACGTACGGCAACGTCCACATCTGGTTCGTCACGTCGCCGTCGCGCAGATAGATGCTGTTGAAGTGGGTGGGCTCGTCGACCAGGTAGCTGATCAGCAGCGCGACCGCCGCGGGGCTGCCGCCCCGGTTCTCCCGGACGTCGAGGATGAGCGCGTCGGTGGTCGCGAGCAGCGTCATCGCCGCGGAGAGGGCCTCGCCGGCGACATCCGGCCCGTAGAACAGCTTCGTCTCCAGGTAGCCGACGTTCCCCGCCAGCCGCCGCGCCGACGCGATGCCGTGACCGTTCAGCTCGGCTTCACGCCGGTACTCCTCGGGGTCGAAGGATTCCCCGTTCACCTCGGGCAGCGGGTCGACGTGGTGGCGCAACCGCAGATGCTTGTCCCCGTTGACCGACTGCAGGTCCTGGGTCACCGCGACGGCGAACGCCTGATCGTCGAGTCCGGCGTACGCGCCGTCGCCCAGCCTCGCCCGCAGGAACACCGTCAGCTTCTCGGCGACGTCGGGGAACACGTAGTGGTCCTTCAGCCGGTTGCACACGTGCTCGATCCGCGCTCTCTCGTCCATGACGGCCGAAGCTACCAGTGAAGCCTGAAAAAAGAATTCGGTTCGCCGAAATCTCTTTTCCGCTCCACCGAGGAAAACAATTCGCCCGCGCATGCGGCGCGATTCGGAAATGCGATCAGCTTGCCTTTCTCTGAATCGCCCCTTTATCGTTGCAGTGAAAGGGGTGCGAATTCATCATGTCTAGCTCGATGCTGGCGCTGATCAGCGCGTTCGGCCTGGTACTGGCCGTGGAGCTGCCGGACAAGACCCTTGTCGCCACCTTGGTTCTCACCACCCGTTTCCGCGCCTGGCCGGTATTCGCCGGGGTGACCGCGGCCTTCGCCGTGCAATGTGCGATCGCCGCCACGTTCGGCAGTGTGCTCACTTTGCTGCCGGAGGCGCTGGTGACCGGGATCGTCGCCGCGATGTTCGGTATCGGCGCGTACATGCTCCTTCGCGAAGGGTTCAGCCCCGGTCAGGACGGCGGTGAAGACGCGTCGCGCTCCGGAGCCGGCCCCGTGTCCTTCCTCCGCTCCGCGCTGACGTCGTTCGGCGTGCTGTTCGCCGCGGAGTGGGGTGACGCCTCCCAGCTCGCGACGGCCAGTCTCACGGCCCGTTTCGGCAACCCGTTCGCGGTCGCGCTCGGCTCCTTCGTCGCGCTGGTCGCCGTCGCCGGGCTCGCCGTCTTCATCGGCGCGAAGGTCCGGAGCCGCATCCGCCCGAAGCTCATCCAGCGCGTGGCGGGCTTCGTCTTCGCCGGGTTCTCGCTGTTCGCGCTGACCCAGCTCGTCTTCTGAGGCACACGGCTTGTTCACAGGTTCGCCGGGTAACCTTTCGGGAACGAAAAGGTGAACACCCGCCCCGACGTGCCTGGAGAAACTGGTCGTGACCTCGCCCAAGATCGTCGCGGCCCGTGCCGTCTCCCCGGTGCACGGCAGGCTCGCGATCCTGGGCATGGCCGTCGCCGTCGCGATCTCGATCGACCTGCATCTGCGGCTGTCCAGCCAGGTCAGCCCGATTTGGCAGACGCTGTCCGAGTACGTCTACGGCTACCTCTCGCCCGGTTCGACGGCGGCCCCGTTGTTCGGCGCGATGTGCCTGGCGCTGGGCTTCGGTTCGCTCGCCCTGCTCGGCGGCATCGCGAAGGCGCACCGCAGCGGGTACGAGTCCGTTCTGGTCCTGCTCGGCGTCTGGTGCGCCGGGCTGTTCGTCCTCGCGCTGGTCCCCGTCGACCCCGAGGGCCAGGCCCGGTCGCTGGCCGGGCAGATCCACAATTACGCCGCGCTGACGGCCTTCCTCGCGCTTCCCGCCGCCGCCTGGGTGCTCACCCGCCCTGGCCGGGCGCGCTGCCCGTGGGAGCCGCGCCGCACGACGATCCGGCGGCTTTCGGTGGCCAGCTTCGCCGCCGTGGGCATCGTGCTCGGCGGTTTCGTCTGGACGATGCTCACCGGGCCGTCGCACCAGGAGGTCACGCTCGGCCTGTTCGAGCGGCTCCTGTTCGCCGTCGACCTCACGCTGCTGGCGACCATGGTCCGCCCACTGCTCAGCACCCGCTGACGCGCTACTCGGGCTGCTTCAGCACCTCGGCCAGCCGGACGGCGGCACCCACGACCGCGGGACCCACCACGGAGGCGTCCAGCGGCTCCAGCGAGACGACGCCGATGCTCGCCTTCAGTCCCGGCACCCCGCGCACGGGCGCGGCGACGCCGGACGCGCCCGCCTCCAGTTCGCCGGACGAGGTCACCCAGCCTTCGCCGCCGCCGGGGCGCAGCGTCATCGCTTTGCCCGCCGCGCCGGCGGAGAGCGGATGGCGTGTGCCGACGCGGTAGGCGACGTGAAAGCTCGTCCAGGACGGTTCGACGACCGCGACGGCCTGCGCCTGATCCCCCTGCGCGACCGACAGGTGCGCCGTGGCGCCGACCTTCTCCGCCAGCTCCCGCAGGACCGGCCTGGCCGCCTCCCGCAGCTGCGGGAGGACCTGCCCGGCGAGCCGGAGCAGGCCGACGCCCAGCCGCACCTTGTTCCCGTCGCGCCACACCAGGCCGCGTTCGGACAGCGGGACGAGCAGCCGGTAGACGGCGGCCCGGCTCGCGCCGATGGCGACGGCGAGCTCGGAGATCGTCGCCGCCTCACCACCGGCGTCCGCCACGGCCTGCAGCAGCGCCAGCCCTCTGTCGAGGGTGAGCGACCCTTCGCGGGTCACAGCAACCCGAGTTCCCCGAGGTCGGCGACGGGCTCGTCGAACGAAGCCGCCGCGTACGAGGCGAAGAGCCCGCGAACGGCCTTCGCGGCCGGCTCCGACATCTCCTTGGCCTCAGCAGCCAGCGCGGCGCCGTCGGTCGATTCGAGGGCGGCGCGCACGTCGCCGCCGGAAAGACAGCGCGCGGACGCCACGATCAGGTTCAGGAACCCGTGGTGGGTGAAGCCGCTCGACTCCTCGGTGTGCCGGACGGCGCGGTGCAGGCTGTTCGTCGCCTTGAACGACGCCCCGGTCGAGCCGCTGACCACCGCGAGGAAGTCGGCGACCTCGTCGACGCTGGGGAAGTTCTCGCCCGCCTTGCCGCCGCAGCGGATCTTCGGCCAGCTGCCGTGCTCGATCACCTTCCGCACGCCGTCCAGCCAGCCGACGCCGCGCCGCGGTTCGACCACGCGGATGACGTCCTCGGGCACGAACTCGGAGACGCGCTCCAGCCAGACCTCGTCGACGTCCGACGGCGCCGGCATCTCCACCATGCGCAGCGCGAGGATCTCGCTGCGGGATTCGACGATCGAGATCGCCTTCGGAACCCCTCCGAGGCCGGTGTCGATGATCAGCGACAGCGGCAGCGGCTCCTTCGGTTTGATCTTGATGAGTTCCGTGATGAGCTCGGGCAGCCGCGACGCCTGGCACAGGAACACACCGAGGACGCCGGAGTGCTCGCCGGCCCTCGACGCGAAGTGCGCGCGCAGCGCTTCGGGCATGGACGCCTCACCGGGCGGGAACAACGCCGAGTCGTCGACGAGCCGCGCGAACAGGGGAGGGATTCCTCGGGGGCCGGGGGGCGTGAGTTCCACAGCGCTTGACACGACTGACACGCTAGTAGCGTACGACATCAGGACAAAATCGTTCGCACAACGGACACGTTCCGGGGAGATTCCGATGCCTTACTACCGGCAGGTAGGCGAGATCCCGCACAAGCGCCACACGGCGTTCCGCAAGCCCGACGGGGGCCTGTACGCCGAGGAACTGATGGGTGTCGAGGGCTTCTCGGCGGACTCGGCACTGCTCTACCACCGCGGCCTGCCCACCGCGATCGTCGACGCCGTCGCGATCGAGGACGAGCGTGGCCCGATCACCCCGAACCACCCGCTCAAGCCCCGCGCGTTCAAGACCCACGACCTCAAGTTCGGCGACGCCGACGCGGTCACCGACCGGCGGCGGCTGTTCGGCAACGCCGACGTCACCATCGGCTTCGTCCACGCGACCCGGCCGTCACCGCTGTATCGCAACGCGGCGGGCGACGAGCTGTTCTACGTCCAAGGCGGCAGCGCGACCGTCGAGACGATCTACGGCTCGCTGGAGATCGGCGACGGCGACTACCTCGTGATCCCGACGTCGTGCACCTATCGCGTGCTCCCGCACGACAGCAGCGACGGCGTCAAGCTGCTGACCATCGAGGCGCGCGGCCACATCGGCCCGCCGAAGCGGTACCTGTCGGCGAAGGGCCAGTTCCTGGAGCACTCGCCGTACTGCGAGCGCGACATCCGGGGCCCGTCGGAGCCGCTGGTCGTCGACGGCACCGACGTCGAGGTCCTCGTGCGGCACCGCGCCGGGCTGACGCGCTACACCTACGCGACCCACCCGTTCGACGTCGTCGGCTGGGACGGCTGCCTGTACCCGTGGGTGTTCAACATCGACGACTTCGAGCCGATCACCGGCCGCGTGCACCAGCCGCCGCCCGTGCACCAGACGTTCGAGGGGCCGAACTTCGTGGTCTGCTCGTTCTGCCCGCGCAAGGTCGACTATCACCCCGAGTCGATCCCGGTGCCGTACAACCACGCGAACGTCGATTCGGACGAGCTGATGTTCTACGTCCGGGGCAACTACGAGGCGCGCAAGGGGTCCGGGATCGAGGTCGGCTCGCTTTCGCTGCACCCGTCCGGTTTCACGCACGGGCCGCAGCCCGGGGCGGCGGAGGCGTCGATCGGGGCCCAGTTCTTCGACGAGACCGCGGTCATGGTGGACACCTTCGCGCCGCTGGAGCTCGGCGAGGCGGCCGACGCGTCGGAGGACCCCGGTTACGCGTGGACCTGGTCCGGCCGCGGTCCGGGCGCTTAGCGACACCCCTCACGGCCGTGGCGGGATAAGTACCGCCACGGCCGCAACGGTTCGGCAACGCCCAGCCGGACAAGGCGAAACCTCCGGATAATCGGTCTTCCCACCGGCGGAGGTTCTCCATGGTCGTGAATCCTCAGCAGTCCCGCGGCGGCCGCAAGGTCCTGGCGTTCGCGGCCGCGGCGGTGGTCGCGGTCGGCCTGATCATCGGCTTGCGCGCGATCACGAGTGACTCCGGCGAGGAGGCCGCGGAGGCGAAGTGCACGACGGGCGACGCGGTCAAGCTGCAGGTGTCGTCGTCGCCGGAGAAGGCGGGCGTGGTCGCCGAGATCGCCAAGGGTTACAGCGGCCGCACGGTGGCCGGACGGTGCGTCGACGTGCTCGTGCAGTCGAAGTCCTCGGGCACCGCGATGCAGGCGCTGTCGCGCGGCTGGAACGAGGCGGTGGACGGCCCGCGGCCGGACGTCTGGACGCCCGCGGCGTCCGGCTGGGTGAATCTGCTGCGCCAGAACCTCACCGGCACCGACCACCCCGCCCTGGTGCCCGAAGGCGAACCGGAATCGGTCGCGAACGCGCCGCTGGTGGTCGCCATGCCGAAGCCGATGGCCGAGGCGCTCGGCTGGCCGGGTAAGGGCATCGGCTGGAAGGATCTCGCGGCGCTCGCCACAGATCCGCAGGGCTGGGCGAAGTACGGGCATCCGGAATGGGGGAAGTTCCGGCTGGGCAAGACGAACCCGAACATCTCGACGTCCGGCCTCAACGCCACCATCGGCGCCTACTACGCGGCGACAGGGACGTCTTCGGACCTCACCGCGAACGCGCTCGCCAAACCGGAGGCGCGGACGTTCGTGCAGAACGTCGAGCAGGCCATCGTCCACTACGGCGACAACACGCTGACGTTCCTGACGAACCTGCAGAAGGCCGACGACCGCGGCGCGGCGCTGTCGTACATCTCGGCGGTGACGGTCGAGGAGAACTCGCTCGTCGGCTACAACCAGGGCAATCCCACCAACGATCCGGCGAAACGCGGGCAGCACGCGCCGCCGAAGGTGCCGCTCGTCGGCATCTACCCGAGCGACGGCACGCTCAACTCCGATCACCCGTTCACCGTGCTGAACTGGGCCGACGACCTCCACAAGCAGGTCGCGGCGGACTTCCTCGGGCATCTGCGCGGCGCCGAGGCGCAGCAGAAGTTCAGCGACATCGGCTTCCGCACGTTCGACGGGAAGCCCGGCTCGCAGACCACGGCGGAGAACGGCGCGCAGCCCGACGGGAAGCTCAACCTGATCCGCCCGCCGAGCCCGCCGGTGCTGACCGAGGTGCTGAAGTCGTGGAAGGACCTGCGGAAGAAGGCGAACGTGCTGCTGGTCGTCGACGTCTCCGGGTCGATGGGCGACGGCGTCAGCGGGACCGGCAAGAACAAGATGGACCTCGCGAAGCAGGCGGCCGTGGCGTCGTTGCCGCAGTTCAGCGACGCGGACCAGGTCGGGCTGTGGATGTTCTCCACGAAACTGAACGGCGACAAGGACTACTTCGAACTCCGGCCGGTGTCACCGATCGGCGGTGAGGCGGGCAGGCAGGAGCTGGCGGCACGGCTGAACGGGCTGACGCCGCAGAACGGCACGGGGCTCTACGACTCGTCGCTCGCGGCCTACGAGTTCATGAAGCAGCGGCTGGACCCGAACGCGATCAACGCCGTCGTCGTGCTCACCGACGGCCGGAACGAGGATCCGGGCGGGATCGACCTGCAGAACCTCATCGGGCAGCTGCGGACCGAAGGCGGCGGCGAGGCGGTGCGAATGTTCACCATCGCCTACGGCTCCGACGCGGACTTGAACGTGCTCAAGGAGATCGCCGAAACCACCCAGGGCGTGGGCTACGACTCGTCCAAACCGGATTCGATCGATCAGGTCTTCACCGCCGTGATCTCGAATTTCTGAGATCCTCGGATATGCGCTTCGTTCGTGAGCTCGCCGAACCGTGGGGACTGCTCCTCGCGGCGACATCGGCGGGCGCGGCCTGGGCGGTGCAGCTGCCGGTGGTCACCGCGCTCGGCGTCGGCGTCACCGTGCTCGCCGCCCGTGCCGGGGTCGCCGCCGCCACACGGAAACCCGCGCCAGATCCCGAAGAACGGGCCCTTCCCGACGTCGAACCGGGGTCGCCCGAGGCGGGCTGGCTGCGGCGCGCGGAGGCCGCGGCCGAGGGCTTCTCCTCGATTTCCGATTCGCTCGAAGCCGGGCCGCTCGCCGACCGGGTGGCCGACATGGCACCGGTGGTGCGGGAAACCGTCGACACCCTGCGGCGGCTGGCGGGCCGCGCGACGGCCACCGGCAAGGCGTTGACGCGGGTGGACGCCGGCGCGGTGTCCGCCGAGAAAGCCCGGCTGCGGAAGGAATTGAAGACCGCCGACGACGACATCCGCGGTGACCTGACCCAGTCGCTCGAAGCCGTGCAGGCACAGCAAGACGTCCACGCGCGGCTTACGAGCGCGCAGCGGAAGCTGATGGCACAGCTGCGATCCGGCGCGCTCGGCCTCGACGGCCTGGTCGCCAGGGCGGCGGAACTTTCGGCCGCCACCGGCGATG
Source organism: Amycolatopsis sp. NPDC089917 (assembly GCF_040684635.1). Classification (NCBI taxonomy): domain Bacteria; kingdom Bacillati; phylum Actinomycetota; class Actinomycetes; order Pseudonocardiales; family Pseudonocardiaceae; genus Amycolatopsis; species Amycolatopsis sp. NPDC089917. The sequence goes on from NZ_JBFBGL010000008.1 coordinate 101,432, forward strand.
CGCTGCTCGACACCACCACGATCGGCGAACTGGGCGAGCAGCTGGAAGGGATCCGGCGGGGCGTCGTGGAGACCGAGGAAGCGACGCGGCGCTCGCTCGGTTGAGTTCAGCGCCCGAACTTGACCGGCCCGAAAACCGCGTGACCGGGCACTCCGGCCTTCGCCGTCTTCCCGGCCACCGGCACCCCGAGCACCCACAGCCGTCCGGTCGCGGCGATGCCGGCGGCCAGCGACGGATCCGAACCACCGGCCCGGACGGTGACCTCGCGACCGTCGGGCAGCACCGTCCGGCCCTTCACCGTGACCATGCCGAAGAGGTTGACCGACGCGGGTCCGGACACGACGGCGAGCTCGGTCCACCGCGGCTCCGGGGACGGCCGGGCCACCACGAGAGCCGTGATGACGAGCCCGATCGTCGCGAGGACGCACAGGACGGCCAGCACCCGCGTGTTCGGCACGAGAACGCTGTCACGGTCCGGGAGGTCGACGGAGACCCAGACCGAGAAGGCGGCCGCCACCAGCGTGGTCCAGGCGCCCAGCAGGTAGTACGACGCCAGGAGCCGTCGCTGCAAGGTCAGCATCCGTCCCGGGGAGACGGGCTCGGCCGTCAGCGGCGCCGAGCCCTTCACCGGAGCGTCCCGGATCTTGCCGCGCCGCGGAACGATGACGCCGGGAAGCACGAAGAACGGGCCGAGCACCCACAGCCGTCGCTGAGCCGCGAGCTGCGCACGGAGCGGGGCCGGCAGCCGGACGACGAGCCAGCGGCCGTCGAGCGGGACGCTCACCCGCGAACCGGCGACGAGGGCACCGTCCAACCCGCTCACCAGGCGGAACGGCTTGCCGGTGAGCTTCCGCATCGGCGACGATCCGGCCAGCACGACAGAGCCGGAGTAGAGCGAGACCGCGGCCATGAAGAAGAGGAGGAAGGCGGGCACGGCGACCCCGTACCGCCCCGAAAACGCCAGGAAGACGCCCAGCGCGACGAGCAGCCCGGACGCGAAGCCCGTCGTTCCGTACGTCACGGTGAGCCGGTCGAGCAGGGGCACCAGGAGCGGCATGTCCGCCGCCCGCACCCCTTCGGGTGGTTCGACGACCTGGATTCTGCGCTCTTCCACCTGGTCAACGTATACGGGTGAGAAGAGAAGTGATCGAAGCTACTTCCGTTAGGCACGGAGATCAGGTTAGGCTCACCTAACTTAGGAGGTGAGCCGTGACCACACCGACGTCCCTGCGCCGCCCGCCGGCGCCGAACCCCGCGGAACGCGCGAAGACGATCGCCACCCGCAACGGACCGGCGACGCTCATGCCGACCGCCGAACAGCGTGACCAGCCAGGACAGTACGGCCGCGTCATCCCCGAACTGCACCACGTGCACACGAGCGGCAGCGTCAGCGTGCTGCTGCCCGACGAGCACCACCTGGTGAAACGCGCGCACGAAGCGCAACGCGGCGAGCTCGCGGTGATGGTCGAGCTGACCGATCAGGCGCCGGTCGACCTGCGTGAGCCGATCCGCGGGCTGCTGTGGATCACCGGCTGGCTCCGCCCGCTCTCCGAGGTCTCGGCGCGCGCCCGCGCGGTCTCCATCGCCGAAACCCGGCCGGACGAGCGGCTCTTGGACGTCGGACACGGCCTGACGCTGCTGCGGCTGACCCCGGCGTCGCTGGTGCTCGCCGACGCCGAGGGCACGCACTCGCTGCGGCCGCACATGTTCAGCGCCGCGCCGCCGGACCCGTTCCACGACTACGAGGCCGCGTGGCTGCGGCATCTGGAGACCGACCACGCCGACGTCGTCGCGCAGCTCGCCAAGCACGTGCCCGCCGAACTGCGCGGCGGCTGGATCCGGCCGCTCGGCCTGGACCGCTACGGCCTGCGGCTGCGGGTCGAGGCCGACTCCGGCGACCACGACGTCCGGCTCGCGTTCTCGCGTCCGGTCGAAGGGCCACAGCAGCTGAGCGGCGAGATCCGACGGCTCGTCGGCTGCCCGTATTCGTTCGGCTAAGCGAGTTCCGCCGGGAAGCCGCCCTTGGCGATCGGGCCCCACGAGTCGATGGTGACGCGGATGATGCTCTTGCCCTGCTTCACCATCGCTTCGCGGTACTCGTCCCAGTCGGGGTGCTCACCCGAGATCGCGCGGAAGTAGTCGACCAGCGGCTCGACCGAATCGGGCAGGTCGAGCACCTCGGCGGTGCCGTTCAGCTGGACCCACTGGTCGTTCCACTCGTCGGACAGGACGCAGGCGGACACCTTCGGCTCGCGCCGGATGTTCACGACCTTCGCGCGCTTCGGATACGTGGAGATGACCAGGCGGCCTTCGGCGTCGACTCCGCAGGTCACCGGGGAGAGCTGCGGGCCGCCGTCGGCCTTGGTGGTCATGAGGATGACGCGGTGACGGGTGGACAGGAAGTCGACGAGCGCGGCCCGGTCGACGGTTTCGTTGGTCGCGATACTCCTGGGCATGACCCGACGGTAGCTTGTGCGGGATGAGCTGGCTGCGTCCCGAACGCCCGGCGCTGCCGGAGTTCGTGGAAGACCCGGCGCGCCGCCGCGCGATCGTCATCGAACTCGTCGTCGTCTTCGGCATCACCCTGGGCCTCTCGGGCCTGCGCAGTCTTCTGTCCCTTGTGGACTCGCTGCTGCAGCCGGTCCCGCTGGCGCGGCAACAGGCCCAGCTCAACGTCCCCCAGGCGACGCTGAGCCTGGTCGACCTGCTCAAGCAGCTCCTGAGCGCGGGCCAACTGGTCGGCTGGGGCGCGCTCGGGCTGTACCTGCTGTGGCGCGGCGGGATGAAGCTCGCGGAGGTCGGGCTCGACAAACGACGTCCGGGCCGCGACGTCGTCCACGGGCTCCTGCTCGCCGCCGTGATCGGGATTCCGGGGCTGGGGCTGTACTTCCTCTCCTACAGCCTCGGGTTCAGCCTGTCGGTGCAACCGTCCACTTTGGGCGAAACCTGGTGGCGGCCGATCACGCTGACGTTGTCGGCCTTCGGGAACGCGTTCGCCGAAGAGGTGCTCGTCGTCGCGTACCTGCTGACCCGGCTGCGGCAACTCGGGTGGCGCGAGAACACGTCACTGGTCGCGTCGTCGGTGCTGCGCGGGTCGTATCACCTGTACCAGGGCTTCGGCGGTTTCGTCGGCAACGTCGTGATGGGCCTGGTGTTCGGCAGGCTGTGGCAGAAGACGAACCGGCTGTGGCCGCTGATCGTCGCGCACACCATGCTGGATTTCGTTTCCTTCGTCGGATACGCGCTGCTCAAAGGGCGAGTTTCCTGGCTTCCCTAGCTAGGGTGAAACCGTGATTGACGAGACGACTCCACCCCGAGTTGACAGCGAAGTCGGCCCCCTGCGTGCGGTGCTGCTGCACAGGCCCGGCAACGAGCTCAAAAGGCTCACGCCTCGCAACAACGACCAGCTCCTGTTCGATTCCATCCCCTGGGTGGACCGCGCGCAGGAGGAGCACGACGCGTTCGCCGAGGTGCTGCGCGGCCGCGGTGTCGAGGTGCTGCTGCTGGCCGACGCGCTGCGCACGGCGCTCGGCGACAACCGCGCCCACGCGGCGGGCGTGCACGCGGCCGTCGACGAGCGGCGGCTCGGGCCGGACCTGGCCGACTCGCTCCGTTCCCATCTGTCGAGCGTCTCCCCCGCGGTGCTGGCCGAGGTCCTGATGGCGGGCATGACCTTCGAGGAGCTGCCCGCCGCCGAGGGCGCCTCGCTGGTCCGGCTGATGAACCACCCGAACGACTTCGCCGTCGACCCGCTGCCGAACCTGCTGTTCACGCGCGACTCGTCGGCGTGGATCGGCGACCGGGTCGCGATCTCCTCGCTCACGATGCCCGCGCGCGTCCGCGAGACCGCGGTGCTGGACCTGATCTACGCCTACCACCCGTGGTTCCGTCACGCGGCGCGCGCGTACGGCGCGCATTCGGCGCCGATCGAAGGCGGCGACGTCATGCTGCTCTCGCCGGGCGTCCTGGCCATCGGCGTCGGCGAGCGGACCACGGCGGCGGGCGCGGAATCCCTCGCCCGGTCGGTGTTCGCCGACGGGATCGCGCATACCGTGCTCGCCGTCCCGATCCAGCAGACCCGCGCGACCATGCATCTGGACACCGTCTGCACGATGGTCGCGGCCGACGCCGTCGTCATGTATCCGCTTTCGGCCGATTCGCTGACCGCGTTCACCATGCGCCCCACCGACGACGGTTCGGTGAAGGTGGAAGGGCCCGCTCCATTCCTCACCGCGGCCGCCGAAGCGATGGGGATCGACCGGCTCCGCGTCATCGACACCGGACTCGATCCGGTCACCGCGGAACGCGAGCAATGGGACGACGGGAACAACACCCTCGCGCTCGCGCCCGGCGTCGTCGTCGGGTACGAACGCAATGTGGAAACCAACGCGCGCCTGGCCGAAGCCGGTATCGAGGTGCTGGCCATCACCGGCTCCGAGCTGGGCTCCGGCCGCGGCGGGCCGCGCTGCATGTCGTGCCCGATCCGGCGCGAAAGCATCTGAGAAACAAATTAAGTAAGCCTTCCCTAATCAATTGCGATCAATTAGGGAAGGCTTACTTAATTAAGGTGGGACTATTATCGGTAATGGTAACCTAATAGGGGGTAGATCACCAGGAAAAACTGGAAATCAAATAGGGACATGACGTATCTTCGAACACATGGCCCTCACCAAGAAGCAACCGCGCTCGAAGTTCTACGAACTGCTGCAGGCGCAGATCCACAACGAGTTCAACGCCTCCCAGCAGTACATCGCGCTGGCGGTCTGGTTCGACGCCGAGGACCTGCCGCAGCTCGCGAAGCACTTCTACAAGCAGTCCGTCGAGGAGCGGAACCACGGAATGGCGCTGGTCCAGTACATGCTGGACACCGACCACCACGTGGAGATCCCCGGCACCGGCGACGTGCGCAACGACTTCTCCGACGTCCGTGAGCTCATCGAGCTCGCGCTGCAGCAGGAGAAGGACGTCGCGACCGACATCCAGCAGCTGGCCAAGGCCGCCCGCGCCGAAGAGGACTACATCGGCGAGCAGTTCACGCAGTGGTTCCTCAAGGAGCAGGTCGAAGAGATCTCCCAGATGTCCACGCTGCTCAACATCGTCAAGCGCGCCGACGGCAACCTGTTCGAGGTGGAGAACCACCTGCACCGCGAATCCGTCGGGGACGGCGGCGCCGACTCGAGCATGCCCCCGGTCGCGGGTGGCGCGCTCTGACGCACTGACCAACGCTCCCACCACAGGGAAAACCCGGGCTCTCCCCCTTGGAGCAGCCCGGGTTTTCCCTTTCGCGCGGACGGCCTCGGCCTCAGCTGAACTGGCAGTCCTGGTTGATGCTGGTCAGCAGGATGCTGACGGCCGACCCGTCCTTGGCCACGACGATCCGGTACGCGCTCACCGCGCTGACCGGCGCGACGTACGCGCCGCCGTCCTTGGTGCTGCCGGGATAGGCCGCGAGGATGTCCGCCTCGGTCGAGCCGACGCCGATCCCCTCCGGGGTGTGCACCGTGCCCGACGGGTTGATGACGGTGATCCCGTTGCCCTCGGTCAGCGAAACCGACGCGGGTCCCGGAACCGCGGCTCCCTCCGCGTAGCCGTACGTGCAGGTGCCCCTGACCTCTTTCGCCCGCAGCGGACCGGCGGCAAGCTCCGCCTCGGACTCGCTCATCCCGAGCCGGAGCTTGCCGAAACCGGCGGCCGTCAGCAAGGAACCGGTGGTCACCTTGCCCGGAGCGGGCGGCTTCGTGGCGGCGGTGCTCTTCGGCGGCTTGACGGGCCCGTCGGAGATCGTCGAATGCTGCGGCGCGGACGTCTGCTCCGGCGGCTGCGCCGAAGACGACGCGGGCGGCACCGGGCTCGCCGGCCCCGGCTGCACCAGGCTCGACGAAGCCGCGCCCATGGTGAGCTGGTCGCCGGGGAAGGCCGCGCCGTTGTCCTTGTCGTGGATCGTGAAGACCGTGAGCCCGCCGCCCACCATGACGATCGCGGCGGCCATCCCGCTCGTGGTCTGCATCAGCTGACGGCGGCGCCGGCGGCGCCGGGCGCCCGCGACGATCGTCTCGGGATTCAGCGTGGATCCCGCGCCCAGCCGATCGTCGGCGAACAGGTCGCGCAGCTTCTGCCGCACGTCCTCCTCGGACATGTTCATCCCGCTTCCCTCCCTTCGTCCTTGGGTTCGAACAGCGCGAGCTTCGTGCGCAGCGACGCGATCGCCTTGCTCGCCTGGCTTTTGACGGTGCCCTGGCTGACGCCGAGCGAATCCGCGATCTCCGCTTCGGACAGCCCCTCGTAGTAACGCAGGACCATCACCGCGCGTTGCCTCGGCGGCAGCGCGCGTAACGCCTGCCACAACGGCTCGTGCTCGAACGGGTCGGCCGGGCTGTACGGCTGGGTGTCCGGCAGGTCGGCGACCAGGCTCTCCCGTTTGGCCCGGCGCCAGCGGCTGATGTGCGCGTTGGCCATCGAACGGCGGATGTAGGCCATCGGGTCGCCGGTCTTGTGCTGGACGTAGGACCAGCGGGAGCCGATCTTCTCCAGCACGGTCTGCACCAGGTCGGCGGCGTCGTGCGGGTTCCCGGTGAGGGCGTGCCCGTACCTCAGCAGACCCGGAAGGCTGGCCTGCACGAAGTCGCCGAAGTCGGTGAGCTCGCCCGGCACGTGCCTCCCTCGGCTCTCGCCGGCCCCCCAGACGTCCGTCCCCGGGACGACCGTCGCGGCAGCGGTCACCGTATCGCCTCCTCCCGGGGTCACGCGGCCAGGTTCACCTGGCTCACCTCTCCCGAAACGCATGACCGCCCCCACAGGTTGTCTCTCGCCGCGAACACTTTCGGGAGACGCCCGTCCGAGTGAGGAGTTGCCTGCTCAACGTCTCGACACGGATTCGGGAATTCTGAACGAACCGTCCCCCTGAACAGGGAATTCGTGCACGGCCACCACGGCGTTACGCGGTATCGGCCCGTACACGTGGGGAAACTGGAGACCGGCCGGATGCGGCGGGTCGCCGTCCTCCCAGACGACGGGCGCGCCGACGAGCGCCGGGTCGATCTCCAGCAGCAGCAGGTCGGTGCGGCCGGGGAACACGGCGTTGGCCGGGATGTGCGCGGTTCCGGGGTCCGAGCAGTGGATGAAGCCGTCGGATTCGAGGGACGCGGCGGTGTAGACGCCGCCTTCGGGCACCGCGGCCCAGTCGCCCTCGGGGCAGATGTGCAGGATCACGGGACCATCCTCGCGCACTTCGTCCTCTGATTGCGGTGGTTGCGTGCGCAACCACCGCAATCAGAGGACGAAGTGCGCGAAGAGGGGGTCAGCGGATGGTGAGCTGGCGGCCGATCAGGCCGTCGCGCGAGCGGCGCTCGGTGGCGTTGAGCGGCTCGGAGTCGAGGGACTTCAGCGCGGCTTCGAGCCGGACGCCGAGCTGGTCCTTCGCGTCGGCCCACTCGCGGGCGTGGGCCTCGGGATCGAGGTCCCAGACCGGGACGAGCAGTCCGTGAGCGCGGAACGAACCGGCGTAGCGGGAGCCCTCGCCGAGGCCCAGCTCACCGGCCGCGGACAGCCGCGCAAGCGCTTGCAGCAGCAGGTTCTCCGGCTCGGGGCGGACCCAGCGCAGGTGCGCCTTCTCGCCGGCGAGCACCCAGTAGGCACCCGCGCCGAGGCGCTCGGTCGGCATGATCGCCGCGTTCGCACGCTCAAGGGACAGCGCGACGTCGCCGCTCGCGTCGGCGTCCTCGGGCAGCCACCAGGCGAAGTCGTTGTAGAGCGTGACGTCGAGTTCGGCGCTCGTGTCGAGCAGGTCCTGCAGGCGGGCCTTCTCGTCGGCGGTCGGCGGCGTCGTGGTGTCCGGCACGGACAGGACGTCGCCCTCCTTGGCCTCCAGCACCCACTGGAGCGCGCGGCCGAGGTCGCGGCTGATGTCCGAGGACCGGGTCTGCACCTGCATCCCGACGTAGCGCTCGCCGTCGGACCGGACGAACGCGGCCGCCGCCATCGGCAGCACCGTGCCGAGGGTGACCTTCTCGCCGGAACCCGCCAGCGTGAGCGAGGCCGTCGCCGAAGGGACGAACTCGCGCAGCGCGATCAGCTCGGTCTCCGCCGCGAGTCCCTCGAAGGGCTGGCCGACGAAGACGTCGCGCACCTTCGGCTTGCGGTCCGAGGTCGTCTTGGGACCCTTCTTGCGCGAACCCTTGCCCACGTCAGCCTCCTCAAGCTCGGTTCGAAACGCTATCGCGGGAAGGACGCGGGCCTCGTAAGACCCCCGCCCTTCCCGCACGCGATCAGGACCGCGAGGCCGTACGGCGGCGCGTCAGGAGGACGCCACCCGCACCCGCCGCGCCCGCTCCGGCCAGCCCGGCGATCAGCCAGCCGACCGAAGCCGGGTCGTCTTCGACGGGACCGCCACCGGTCTGCGGCGCACCCGCCGGGACCTTCGCGACCTGCTTCTTGACCGGCTCCGACTTGGCCGGTTCCGGCTTCTTGGCCGCCGGGACGACCTTCACCGTCGCCGCGAGCTCGTTGGCGTCGCACAGCAGGACGAACAGCTGATCGCCGGGCTTGACGTCCGACCGCACCTGGTAGGTCACCTTGACGTCGGTGCCGCCGTCACGCTTGACCGACTTGTCGGAGAGCCGAGTGACGCTCTCCGGAGCGACGATCGTGAAGTCGTGCGGCGTGACGCAACGGCCCTGCGCCGTCACCTTCCCTCCCGCCTCGACGGTCTTCGGCGACACCCAGAACTTGGTCCCCTTCGGCTTTTCCGGCACCCCCGTCAGCGGTTCGGTGGCGAAGGCGGTCGCGGGCAGCAGCGCGAGCGCGGCGGCGGTGACCCCGGCGAAAACGGCATGACGAACACGCATGGAAATACCCCAGTTCCGAAAGAGACGAATTCATTCCGGGCCAGACGGCCACGGAATCCCCTTGCCGTCCCGCGCTACCGCGTTCCGACACCACTAGAGACGCCAAGCGGCGCCCGGGGTTCACCGGGGTCGGTAACGAAACCGTCGCGGATGACACCCCTCCGCCCACGGGGTTTACCGGATCGGCCGGTTTCAGCGGCCGTTCGGGTATCACGCAAACGTGACTGAAAACGGTTGTCATCATCCGGTCGATCTAATCGCGGGTGATCAGCCTGCCGTTTTCCCCTCACCGCACCGAATACTCGATCTCGGCGCCATCCGGCGTCGTAGTGCGGAGAAGGGATCACAGATGAGCACCTCGAAGCGCCGGGCCGCGCTGGCCGCGTTGCCCGTGGCACTCGGGCTGATGCTGGCCGGCCCCGCCGTGGGCACGGCCTCGGCCGCGCCACAGTCCGAGTCGGCCACCCAGGCCCGCGACTGCCTGCTGCTGTGCGTCGGTCACCACGGGCACCATCACCACGGCATCGGCCTGCACCTGGGACTCTGGCTGCATCTGTAGCTCCCTTGCCGCGCCGGGGCGACCACCCCGGCGCGGCGCCCGGCCGGGTTACAGTCGGCGGGTGTTCGACCTCGCCGACCCGGCCTTCCTCGCGAATCCGTATCCGTCCTTCGCCGATCTCCGCGAACGCGGCGAAGTCCATCGGCACGACGGCCTAGGCATCGCCGTGGCGGTGTCGCACGCGGCGTCGGCGGCCGTCCTGCGGCATCGCGGGCTCGGCCGGATCTGGCAGGACGCGCTGCCGGTGGAGCGGTTCGCGTCGTTCAACCTGCTGCACCGCAACTCGCTGCTGGAGAACGAGCCGCCCGCCCACACCCGGCTGCGGCGCGTGATCGCGGGCGCGTTCGGACGCGGGCACGTCCAGCGGCTGCGGCCGATGGTCGCCGAACTCGCGGACGGCATGGTCGACGGCCTGGCCGCCGAGATCGCCGAGACCGGCTCGGCCGATCTGCTGACCCACCTCGCGCAGCCGCTGCCGGTCGCGGTCATCGCGGAGCTCCTGGGCGTCCCGGTGGAGGACGGGCCGCGCATGGTCACCCTGTCGAACCACATCGTGAAGATGTACGAGTACGGGCTCGCCGAGGAGAAGCGCGACGCCGCCGAAGCCGCCGCTTCGGAGTTCGTCGACTACCTGCGTGGCGTGGCGAAGCAGCGCGCGGACTCCCCTGGCGAAGACATCGTCAGCGATCTCCTGCGCAGCGAGCTCACCGAGGACGAACTGGTCGCGACCGCGGTCCTGCTGCTGATGGCCGGGCACGAGGCGACGGTGAACGTCATCGGGAACGGCGTCAACGCGCTGCTGACCCACCGCGACCAGTGGGAGCGGCTGGTGGCCTCCCCGGATCTGCTGGACCCGTGCGTCGAGGAGCTGATCCGCTTCGACGCGCCGCTCCAGCTCTTCGAGCGGACGGCGACCACCGACGTCGAGATCGCCGGATTCCGGGTGGCCGAGGGCGAGAAGATCGGCGCGCTCCTCGGCGCCGCCGCACGGGACCCGAAGGTGTTCGACCGGCCCGACACCCTCGACATCGGCCGCACGCCGAACGCGCACCTCGGCTTCGGCATGGGCATCCACTACTGCGTCGGCGCCCCGCTCGCGCGAGTGGAGATCGCGGCCGCGCTGACGTCGCTGGCCACGAAACTGCCGGGCTTGGAGCTCGCGGAGACGCCGGAACGGCGGCCGGAGTTCGTGATCCGGGGCCTGCGCTCGCTCTCTGTCACCACGCGATAGCAAAGGTCCCCTGCTCTCCCCGCGGGCAAGTCCGTGAAGGACTCCTTGAGGGACTCTGGGTCCCTCAAGGAGTCCTTCACGGACCAAAGACCCGCAGGGGCGAGACTCGCAGGTCAGCGCACGGAGGAGGCGGGGCGATCGCGGCGCTCAGGGTCCGGAGCGCCGTCCACCTTCAGCACGCGAAGCAGGCGAAGGCGCTTCTCCTCCACAGGCGCGAGAAGGCCGGACATGCGCTTCACGAGCAGCGCCGTCACCACCGCCAGCCCGGCCGCGGCCAGGTCGGTCAGCGCGACCAGCACGACGCCGTCGGCCAGCGCCTGGACTCCGTCCCGGAACCGCCAGACGATGACGAGCACGAGCAGCAGCCAGTTGAGCGCCCAGACGCCCCACCAGACCAGCACGAGCCGCGACGGCTTCGGCCGCGTCTCCCGGGTCCGGCGCAGGACGGCGTGTTCGAGTTCGGCGACGATCGGCAGCACCATGATCAGGTTGACCACCGGCGCCAGCACGAACACCAGGACGTGCCACAGCCGTCTCGGCGGCGTCTCGCCGGAGGCGTCCGCGGCGGCGTGCCTGGCCACGAGCAGCCACCACACGGTGAGCCCGGAAGGCAGCAGCGAAAGGATCGTCGTGAGCAGGCCCGCGGTGATCACGAAGCTGTCGGACACCGAGACGACGGACGTCGACAGCGCGGAGTCGCGGCTCTGCACGAGCAGGACGTAGCGCCAGATCTCCGCGGACGCCGCGATGACGGCGAGCGCCGCGAAGGTCCACAGCACCGGCAGGAGGCTGCGCGTGATGACCCGCAGCCGCTCCCCGGCGGTGACTTCGCCGGACGCCGTGCCGGGGACCGCGGTCGGGCGGCGCCAGACCAGGTTCGGGAAGCCCCAGCGCGGCGGGACCGGGTAGGACGGCGGACCGGAGTAGCGCTCGGCCACGGGTTTGCGCCGCGGCGGCAGGGCGCCGGGAGGCGGCGAAGCGACCCAGCGGACGCGATAACGCGCCGGCTGGGGCCTCGGCTGCTGCATCGGCGCCGGACGCACCGGCGGTACCGGTGTTCTCGGCGGGTAGTGGCCTGGCTGCACGGGTTACAGCACTTCGGGGTCGACGCCGGGATGGTCGCCGACCATCGGGCGCCCCTCCTGCTGCCAGGAGCCCATCCCGCCGGCGACGTTCACCGCGTCCCAGCCGCTCGCGTTGAGCCACGCGGCGGCGCGGGCGGACCGGCCGCCACTGCGGCAGATCACGTAGACCGGCTGGTCGTCGGGCAGGTCGTCGAGTTCGCCGACGCGCGCGGGCAGGTCACCCATCGGGATGTGCTTGGCGCCCGGGGCGTGTCCGGCGGCCCATTCGTCGTCCTCGCGGACGTCGAGCAGCGCGACGCCGTCCTTGGGCAGATCACGGACGGCGACGGTCGGGATGTCAGCAGGGCTCACCACCGTTCCATCCTCGCATCCCGGCCCGTTGCGCGCGCGTGAAGAACAACTCAGTGCTTGACGGCCTTCTCCGCACCGGCACCGGTGAGCGAGCGGACCTCCATCTCGGCGTATTTCTTCTGGTTGTGTTCCTTGGACAGCACGGTGCCGAGCCAGCCGAGGAAGAACGCGATCGGGATGGAGACGATGCCGGGGTTGTCGAGCGGGAACCAGTGGAAGTCGACGCCCTGGATCATCGAGGCGCTCTTCCCGGTCTTGGCGTCGACGGGCTTGCCCGAGACGGCCGGGGAGAAGATGATCAGGACGATGCAGACCGCGAGTCCGCCGTAGATGCTCCACAGCGCGCCTTGGGTGTTGAAGCGTTTCCAGAACAGCGAGTAGAGGATGGTCGGCAGGTTCGCCGACGCCGCCACCGCGAACGCCAGCGCCACCAGGAACGCCACGTTCTGGTTCTTCGCGAGGATGCCGCCCACGATCGCGACCGCCCCGATCACCAGCGCGGTGATCCGCGCGACGCGGACCTCGCTGTCGGGGTCGGTCTTGCCCTTCTTGATCACGTTGGCGTAGACGTCGTGCGCGAACGACGCCGACGCCGTGATCGTCAGGCCCGCGACCACCGCGAGGATCGTCGCGAACGCCACCGCAGCGATGAACCCGAGCAGCACCGGTCCGCCCAGTTCGAGCGCCAGCAGCGGCGCCGCCGAGTTGGTCGTCCCCGGCGCCTTCGCGATCACCTCCGGGCCGACGAGCGCGCCCGCGCCGTAGCCGAGCACCAGCGTGAACAGGTAGAAGATGCCGATCAGCGCGATCGCCCAGACCACCGAACGGCGCGCGTCCTTCGCGGTCGGCACCGTGTAGAAGCGCATGAGCACGTGCGGCAGGCCCGCGGTCCCGAGGACCAGCGCGATGCCGAGCGACAGGAAGTCCAGCTTCGTCGTGCCGGTCTTCCCGTACTGCTTACCCGGTCCGAGCAGCGCTTCACCCGCCTTGCCGCCCTTGTCGACGGCCGCCTGGAACAGGTTGGAGAGGTTGAAGCCGTACTTCCCGAGCACCCACAGCGTCATCGCGAACGCGCCCGCGATGAGCAGGACGGCCTTGATGATCTGGACCCAGGTGGTGCCCTTCATGCCGCCGATCAGCACGTACAGGATCATGATCACGCCGACGACGGCGATCACCAGGTCCTGGCCGAGGTTCCCCTCGATGCCGAGCAGCAGGTTCACCAGGCCGCCCGCCCCCGCCATCTGCGCGAGCAGGTAGAAGAACGAGACGGCGAGCGTGGAGATCGCGGCGGCCGCGCGGACGGGGCGCTGCTTCATCCGGAAGGCCAGGACGTCGCCCATGGTGAACTTGCCGGTGTTGCGCAGCAGTTCCGCGACCAGCAGCAACGCGACCAGCCACGCGACGAGGAACCCGATCGAATAGAGGAATCCGTCGTACCCGTTGATCGCGATCGCCCCGGCGATCCCCAGGAAGGACGCCGCGGAAAGGTAGTCGCCCGAGATCGCGATCCCGTTCTGCGGACCGGTGAACGCGCGCCCCGCGGCGTAGTAGTCGGACGCGGTCTTCGTATTCCGGCTCGCCCGGAAAACGATCACCAGCGTGATCGCGACGAATACCGCGAAAATGGTGATGTTGAGCGCCGGATTGCTACCCTGGACGCCCGCTGCCAGCGTTTTCACCGTTCGGTCCCCTCGACCTCGTGCCGGATCTTGTCCGCGAGCGGATCAAGCTTGCGATTCGCGTATCGGACATAAAGGCCGGTGATCACGAAAGTGGACACGAACTGGAGCAAGCCGAAGACGAGGCCGACGGTGATGTTGCCGAAAAGCTTGGTGCCCATGAACCCGGTCGCGTAGTCGGCGAGGAGCACATAGAGCAGATACCAGACGAGGAACAAGGCCGAGACCGGGAAAACGAATACCCGCAGCCGTCGCCGCAACTCGGTGAATTCCGGACTGGCCTGCACCTTTTCCCAGTCGGATTCCGGATCCGACCCGAGTTCTTGATCGGTATCACTCACTTCGGCCCTCCCATCTACCGCACCATCCGGTGATTTCGATGTCACGGAAGATCATGCCCCTCATAGCGCCTGAGAGGAGCAATCCATTTGAGTGAACGGGACGACTCTGCGTAGAGGGTCGAAACTCGAAAGAGTGACTTTACTTGCGGTGACGTCCCTTGCCGGTGACCCGCGTCTTCTCTTCGGCCTGCCCGAACCGGGCGACCGCGCGATCGCGCATGAACCCGAGCGGATCGGGCGCGTGCAGCCGCAGCATCACGCCGTGGACGTCGTCCGGCCGTCCGTACCCGGTCGCCCGGCTCACCACGTAGGTGGTCAGGAACGCCGCCGGCACGGTGATCAGCGCGGGCTGGTTCGAGAACCACGGCGCCCAGCCGCCGGTGTACTTGCTGACGATGTTGACCACCAGCGCGGTCAGCACCAGCCCGCCGCCGACGAGCATCCCGGCCAGCGCACCCGGCCAGCTGAGCTTGCGCCACCAGACGCCGAGCAGCAGCAGCGGGCTGAACGTCGACGCGGCCAGCGCGAACGACATCCCGACCGAAAGCGAGAGGTCCTCCGACGGCAGCAGGACCGCCAGCCCGAACGGGATCAGCGCCACGATCCCGGTCGCCACCCGGAAATCGCGGACCCGGCCGGGCAGGACGTCGGTCGACACCACCCCGGCCACGCTCACCAGCAGTCCGGACGAACTCGACAGGAACGCCGCGAAGGCACCGGCCGCGGTCACCGCGCCCAGGATCTGCCCCCCGATCCCGGGAAGGACCGCGGACGGAAGCAGCAGGACGGCGGCGTCGGTCTTCCCGGTCACCAGCAGTTCCGGGACGTACATCCGCGACAACGCGCCCAGCAGCGTCGGGAACAGGTAGAACAGCCCGAGCAGCAACAGGACGTGCACCGTCGTGCGGCGCGCGGCCTTCCCGTCGGGGTTGGTGTAGAAGCGGACCAGGACGTGCGGCAACCCCATGGTGCCGAGGAACGTCGCGAGGATCAGCGAATAGACCTGCAGCAGATCGGTGAGACTGCCCGAACTCGGCCGCAGCCAGTCGCCGTTGGACGTCGGCGCGTCGCTGACCACCGGGACCGGAGTGCCCGCGGTGAACTTCAGCGTCGTTCCCTTGGCGACTTTGTGCCCGGCCTCCGGTGTCCACACCGCGAAACCGTTGGCCCGCGCGCCTTCCACCTGACCGTAGGCCTCGAGCACGGTCACCGACGTGACCTTCAGCGTGACGTCGGCCTGTACCGAAACCGTGGTGTTCTCGGGGAACGTCGGCGGCGCGGGCTGCCCCAGCGGACGCGCGCTGCCCGGCGCGCCCGCGCCGAGGAACACGATGCACAGGATGAACGTCGGCACCGCGATGGCGAACAGTTTCAGCCAGTACTGGAAGGCCTGGACGACGGTGATCGCGCGCATCCCGCCCGCGATCACGTTGAAGCCGACCACGCAGGTCACCAGGATCGCGCCCGCCCAGGCGGGCACCGGCAGGATGGTCGCCAGCGTCAGCCCGGCGCCCTGCAGCTGCGGGACCATGTAGAGGATCCCGATGAACACGACGAACGCCGTCGAAACCCGGCGCAGCATCGTCGAACCCAGTCGCATCTCGACGAAGTCCGGCAGCGTGTACGCGCCGGATCGCCGCAGCGGCGCGGCGACGAACAGCATCAGCGCGAGGTAGCCCGCGGTGAAACCGATCGGGAACCACAGCGCGTCGGCGCCGTCCTTGAGCACGATGCCGGCGACGCCCATGAACGACGCGGCGGACAGGTACTCACCGGAGATCGCGGCGGCGTTGCGCCGGGAGCGCACGGTCCGCCGGGCGACGAGGAAGTCGTGCGTGCTGACGGCCGACCGCGAGGAACGATGCCCCAGGTAAAAGGTCAGGACCGCTACCAGCACTATGCCGGCCATGGCCCACGGATTCAGCTGCACAGCAGCGATCCTCGCACGTGCGGCTCCGCAATCAGTTCTCGATCATGTCGACGAAGTCGCGTTCGTGACGTTCGGCGAGCCGGTTGTACCAGAGCCCGATGCCGAACAGGAAGGGAAAAGGCGCCACGCCGAGGATCAACCACGGCAACGGAATGCCCACGACGATCACTCGTCCGAAGGACGGGATCAGGTAGAAGAGCACCGGCAATGAACACAGAGTGACCATCACCAGGAGCGCCAGCAGGGAGGCCGTCCGGAGCTGGATCTTCACCAGATCCCGGACCAGCAGCTTTCCCCAGCTGGTCTGTTCTTCGAGCTCGACCCGCGACCGCAGGGTGCTCGTGGCCTGTCGCGGATCGGCGAGGATCACCCGCTGCCGCTTGGGTTTCGCGTGATGCTCGGGTTTGGCCTGCTCGTGCTTCGGGCCGGAAGGCGCGCCGGGCACGGGCTCGACGGCGGCGCCTTCGGGCGGGGACGGTTTCTTGGCCCTGCCCTTGCCGAGCGTCGGATCCGGTTCGCGAACCCCGTTGACCCGCCGGTAGTAATCGTCGGTCATGTGCCGCCGCTACGTCGACCGGTTGGCGCCGACCAGCCGGTCCTTGAGCGCGCGCGTGTGGCGGCGGCTCACCGGCAGCACCTTCTCCTCGTTGCCGATGACGACCTGGTAGCCACCCTGGCCCATGCGCAGTTCGGTGATCAGGGGCAGCGAGACCAGGAACGACCGGTGGATCCGGACGAAACCCGCCTTCTCCCAGCGTTCTTCGAGCTGAGCGAGCGGGATGCGGACCAGGTGGCTGCCGTCGGTGGTGAACAACCGGGCGTAGTCGCCCTGCGCCTCGACCCAGCGGACCGAAGAACGCGGGATCAGCTTCGTGGTGCCCGCGAGCTCGACGGGGATGACCTCGTCGTCGTTCTTGACCTGCCCCGGGCCGCCTTCCTGGCCGAACTTCGGCGCGGCGTTGGCGGCGAGTTTGTCGATCACGCGGGTGATCGCGCGGTCGAGCCGATCCTGCTGGTACGGCTTCAGCACGTAGTCGAGCGCGCCGAGGTCGAAGGCGTTGACCGCCTCTTCCGCGTGCCCGGTCACGAAAACCAGCGCCGGCGACGGGCGCAGCGCGGCGAACACGCGGGACATCTCCATCCCGGACAGGCCGGGCATGTCGATGTCGGCGAACACCGCGTCCACGATCGGCAGGCCCCGCGCTTTGCGATCGGCCAGCCTCGGGTCGTCGGCGGACAGCAGGCGCAGCGCCTCCGAAGCGTCTATCGCCGGATAGAC
Source organism: Amycolatopsis sp. NPDC089917 (assembly GCF_040684635.1). Classification (NCBI taxonomy): domain Bacteria; kingdom Bacillati; phylum Actinomycetota; class Actinomycetes; order Pseudonocardiales; family Pseudonocardiaceae; genus Amycolatopsis; species Amycolatopsis sp. NPDC089917. The sequence continues at coordinate 118,733 of NZ_JBFBGL010000008.1, forward strand.
CAGGGCGACGTGCGGGCTGTTCCGGAGACAGTGGACGAGTTCGTCTAGCCCTTTGGGCTCATCGTCCACCGCCAGGACAATGAGCTTCCGGGTGTCATCGTGAGCACTCACAGTGAGACGCATCCTGCCCATTGCAGGGTTCCTTGTCCAGCCCGCTTCACGAAAGTCGAACGAAAAGGACGGCACCGGCACCCCCGCGCCTGGGGTTGCCGGTGCCGCCGTCTTTCCGGTGACACGAACCGCCTAGCCGTGCCACGTCTGGAGGTCGATGCTCAGGCGCCGCGGGTCAGGACCGTGACGTAGTCGACGAGCATCGGATGTCCCGGCTCGATCCCGGGTCCGGGGGTGGTGGTGCCGGAGTCGTTGTTCGGGAACGCCCCACCGATCGCGAGGTTGAGCAGCACGAAATAGCCCGCGTGCTCGGTCATGTTCGCCCAGGTGGTCGCGTCGACCTGGTTCTGGGCCACCGAATGGAACTGCTGGCCGTCGACCAGCCAGCGGAACGCGTTGGGGCTGGCGCTCGTGTCCCATTCGAAGGTGTACGTGTGGAAAGCGCTCTGGCAGCTCGCGCCGGGGCAAGTCCGGCTGCCGACGAGACCCGTGGTCTCACCGCACGGGCCGCCGGGGTTGACGCCGCAGTGCAGCACGCCCCAGACCGAGTTGACCCCGTTGACGTTCTCCATGATGTCGAATTCGCCGACGGCAGGCCAGTTCCAGTAGTTGCCGCGATACGGCGAACCCAGCGCCCAGAACGCGGGCCAATAGCCGAGCGCCGCGGCGCCGGTGACGTTCGGCATCTGGACGCGCGCTTCGATCCGCAGCGCGCCGCCCTGCGGTGGTTTGAAATTCGCTCGCTGCGTTTCGATCCGCGCCGACGTCCAGTTGCCCGCGCCGTCACGCAGTGGCGTGATCCGCAGGTTGCCGGAGCCGTCCTGGGCGAGGTTGGCGGGATCCGCCGTGTAGTTCTGGATCTCTCCGGTGCCCCAGTTGGCGGGGCCGCCGGGATAGGAGTGGCCGGTGTCGACGATCCAGTTCTCGTTCGACGGGAGCGAACCCGCGGCGCCGGTGAAGTCGTCGCTGAACACGGTGGTCCAGCCGGACGGCGGGGGCGGGACGCTGGCGGACGCCGGGAAGGCCAGCGGGACGGCCAGCAGGGCGGCGCCGAGCGCCGAGCCGAGCGCGGTCTTCCAGCGACTCCGGCTCCGGCGGGGAGAAGTAACGGACATCGGGCCTCCTCGTCAACATTGTCGAGGTTTGTTGCCGTTCACAACAAAGCGGTATGTCCGATATGAGACCTGGTCTGAACCACTTGCGCCTACCACCGTTCGGGTGAATCCACTCCCGTCCCGAACGCCATGAACGGTCCGTTCCTTGCGAAATTTGCAAGGAACGGACCGTTCATGGCGTTCGGGTCAGAGGCCGAAGCGGCTCCAGGCGGCCTTGTGCTGGACGGCGTCGAGCAGCGCGCTCGCCGCGGCCGGGGCGCCGATGCCGAGCCGTGCCAGCAGCGGCTTCTTCGGTTCGGCGATCGCGATCTCGGCGTCCGGGAACCGCTCGGTGATCACCTGGCGGAGGCTGCCGACACCGTCGATCAGGCCGAGTTCGACCGCGCGGGCACCCAGCCAGACGTCCCCGTTGAACAGGTCGTCGGAGCCGGACAACCGGTCGCCGCGACGCTCGGTGACCCAGTCGACGAACAGTTCGTGAAGCTGGCCGTGCATCTTCTTCAGCCACTCGACGTCTTCCGGCTTCTCCGGGCTGAACGGGTCGAGCCGGGACTTGTTGGCGCCCGCGGTGTGCAGCCGTCGCTCGATGCCGAACCGCTCCAGCAGGCCGGTGAACCCGAACCCGCCGCTGATCACGCCGATGGACCCGACCATCGACGTCCGGTGCGCGTAGATCTCGTCGGCGGCGCAGGCCAGCCAGTACCCGCCGGACGCGGCGACGTCCTCGGCGAAGGCAAGGACCGGCACGTTCTTCTCGTCGGCGAGCTGACGGATCCGCTCGGCGACCAGGCCCGACTGCGTCGGCGCCCCGCCCGGCGAGTTGATCTGCAGCGCGACGGCCTTCAACCGCTCGTGCGCGAACGCGCGGGTCAGCGCCGACTCGACGGCGGCGAGATTGATCGACCCCCTGGCCAGGGGTGAGGGGGTCGGCGTGATCACCCCGTGCAGCTTGACCACGGCGACGACGTCCTTGCGCTCACCCCGTTCGCCGATCATCGGGAGACGGGAGGTCAGCTTGTCCGCAACGCTCATACCCCCAGGTTACCGACGTTCAGGAGGGCAGCACGCCGCTGCGCGAACCGCTCACCCCGCTGGACTCGTTCGAGCCGCCCTGAGGCGGGACGGCGGCGCTGTCGGCGGAGAAGTCCGGCAGGTTCGGCCGCACACCGGGCATGAACTTCGGCACCCGCAGGGTCACCTTCATGCCGGCGCCGGGCGCCGTCTCGACCATGAGCGCGTAGTCGCGGCCGAACACCTGCTGCATCCGCTGGTTGATGTTGCCGAGGCCGACGTGCGCGCCGGTGCGGTGCTGGCTGCGGAGGTCCGCGAGTTTGGCGGGCTCCATGCCGATGCCGTCGTCCTCGACGCTGATCAGCGCCTCGGCGCCGTAGTCCTCGGCGATCACCGTGACGCAGCCGCCCGAAGGCTTCGACGCCAGACCGTGTTTGACGGCGTTCTCCACCAGCGGCTGGATGATCAGGAACGGGACGACCACCGAAAGCACCTCGGGCGCGATCTTCATCCGCACTTCGAGGCGTCCGCCGAAGCGGGCGTTCTCGATGGTCAGATACCGGTCGATGTTGCGCAGTTCTTCGGCGAGTGAGGTGAACATGCCCGACGTCCGGAACGAGTAGCGCGTGAAGTCCGCGAAGTCCTGAAGCAGCTCTCGCGCTTCCTCCGGGTCCGTCCGGATCAGCGACGAGATGGTGTTGAGCGCGTTGTAGACGAAGTGCGGCGAGATCTGCGCGCGCAGCGCCTTGATCTCCGCCTGCTGGAGCTGGTTCTTCGATTCGTCCAGGCGCGCGAGCTCGAACTGGGTGCAGACGAACTGCGCGACCGCGTCGGCCATCTGCACCAGCCGCCCGCGGGTCCGCCCGACGACCAGCAGCGCCGCCTCGGTCTCGCCCTCGACGATCAGCGGGACGATCACCGCGGTCCGCATCCGGCAGGTGCCGCGGTGGTTGCACGGCATCTTGTCGTGCGCGACGACCTCGCGGCGGTGCTTGCGGATGGCGTTGCCGATGGCGTCGACGAGGTCGACGTAGTGGTCGTTGGCCTCGCCGTCCCAGGACAGCAGCGTGCCTTCGCTGTCGGTGATGCCGACGGCGACGCAGTCGAGCATCTCCAGCAGCTGGCTGGTGATCTTGTCGGCGACCTCTTCGTCCAGCCCTTCGCGGAGGTCCGGGGTCGCCTTCGACATGCGGTGGACGGCCTGCAACACGGCGTTCTCCACGATGCTCGCGGGACGCCTCAGCTTGATCAGCAGGACGACGACGAGGACCGCGAGCAGCGCCGCGACACCCCACGGGATGATCTGCGCGATATCGAGCCCGGACACGGCGTCCATGCTCTGCGCTCGACCAACCGGGTGCAAGGCCTGCTCCCCACTTTCCGTTGAGTTGTGACAACTGAGGGTGGGGCCGACCCTACCCAAGGCCGGGGTGTTCTCCCCATGGTCACTCCCCGTCGCCCGGCGGAAGACTGTGCGCAGGCAATCGCTTCCGGGGGAGGAACACAATGCGCGGATCGGGGAAACTCGCGGCGGGCGTGCTGGCGGGGGTCCTGCTGGCGGGCGCGTCGTCGGGGACGGCGGCCGCGACCGGCGATCCGGTGCGCGCGGCGGTCGGGAACCTGGTCGCCGCAGGGGGTTTCCCGGGAGCGGTCGCCTGGGTCCGGAACGGTGAGGCGGTCTCGCGCTTCGGCGCCGGGTACGCGAACCCGGCCACGCGCGAAGCCGCGGGACCGCGTCATCGGTTCCGGATCGCCAGCAACACCAAGGCGTTCGTCGCCACGGTCGTCCTGCGGCTGGCGGGCGAAGGCGCGCTCTCGCTCGACGATTCGATCGAGCGGCGGCTGCCCGGCGTCGTGCGAGGACCGGGCTACGAACCGGAAAAGATCACCGTGCGGATGCTGCTGAACCATACGAGCGGCGTGCACGATCCGCTGGATCCGCACTTCTTCGACCCGTACCTCGTGGACGGGAACCGGGCGCACGTCATCACGCCGTCGGAGGTGATCCGGCGGTCGCTCGTCGATCCGCCGTCGTTCGCGCCCGGCACGAAGACGGACTACTCGAACACGGGCTATCTGTTGCTGGGCAAGGTGATCGAGAAGGTCACCCACACCGACGTCCGCGAGGAGATCCAGCGGCGGGTGCTCGATCCGCTCGGCCTCGGCCGGACGTACTTCCCGCTCCGGTCGCCGTTCCTGCGAGGACCGCATCTGCACGGGTACGACCTGGGCGGACAGGACATGACCGTGTTCAGCCCGTCGTACGACTGGACCGCGGGCGCGATGGTCTCGACCGTCGACGATCTCGCGAAGTTCCATCGCGCGCTGCTGGCGGGACGGCTGCTGGAACCCGCGCAGCAGGCCGAACTCGTACGGCTCGTGCCGTCCGGCAAGGCCGGCGCGTACGGCGCCGGTGTCGAGACGCTCACCCTGCCTTGCCCGGGCGGGCCGAAGAGGATCTGGGGCAACACCGGGGCCGGGCCGGGGTTCTCCAGCGTCTCGATGAGCACCGAGGACGGCTCGAAGCAGATCGTGCTGGCGCTCACCGTGTACGACCTCGCGAAGGACGTGGCCCACGAGGACGCGCTGCCGAGCAGCCCGGTTCCGGCGGTCGCGGCCGCCCTCTGTTGATCACTTGAGCAGGCGCGACATCCGCCGGTCGGCCAAGGGCTTCCCGCCGGTCTGGCAGGTCGGGCAGTACTGGAAGGACTTGTCCGCGAACGAGATCTCGCGGATCGTGTCGCCGCAGACCGGGCATGGCAGCCCCGTGCGCGCGTGCACCCGCAGCCCGGACCGCTTCTCGCCCTTGAGCCGGGCCGCGGATTGGCCGACCGAACGGGTCACGGCGCTGGTCAGCACCTCGCGGATCGCTTCCGAAAGCCCGTCGAGCGCTCCTTCCGACAGTTTTCCGGTTGTCGCGTAAGGGGAAAGCTTCGCCAGGTGCATGATCTCGTCGGAGTAGGCGTTGCCGATCCCGGCGATCAGCGACTGATCGGTCAGCGCCGTCTTCAACCGTTCGGTGCGCCCGGCGAACAGCTTTTCGAGCCCTGTCCGGTCCAGCGAGAGCGCGTCCGGCCCGAGCCTCGCGATACTGGCGACCTCCTTCTCCGGGTCGCGCACGATCCAGACCGCCAGGCCCTTCTTCGTCCCGGCCTCGGTGAGGTCGAAGCCCGGCCCGGCGGCCGCGTCGAGGTGGACGCGCAGCGAGATCGGCCCCTTGCCGGGTTTGAGCGGCGTCGGCGACAGCGCGTCGGACCAGCGCAGCCAGCCCGCCCTCGCCAGGTGGACGACCAGATGGAGATCACCGGCGACGAGGTCCAGGTGCTTGCCGAAACGGCCGGCCCCGGTGACCTCGCGGCCGTGCAGCTCGGTCCACGGCGGTGTCGCCGTCTTCAGCACACTGAGGGACGACACGTCGACGCGGAAGACCGTCTTGCCCACCGCGTGTTCACGCAGGTGGTGAGCGAGCGCTTCGACCTCGGGTAACTCGGGCATGGCCCCAGTCTCGCGCGTTCAGGCCGCCGCGACTACTCCACCGGGTGCAACGGGCCGTCGAAATCCGGCAGCGAGTGCTTCTGGATGGTCTTGGTGATCTTCGAGACCTCGCCGCGCACGGTGAACATGCCGCGGATGGTGCCCACCCAGCGCTCGGACGGCCGGTCGCCCGCGAGATCGCCCTCGGTCTCGGCGACCACGGTCCACGGACGGCGCAGTATCCACCGCAGCGGGAAGAACAGCGCGATCAGCAGGAGCGCGAGCGGAACCCACGACGGGATCATCACGTCGGCGGGTGTCCACATGATGAGCACGATCGCGAGCAGCGCCGTCACGGCGATCATCGCGATACCCGGGCCGTAGCTGCCCGCCACGTCGTGCTCGAAATCGTCCGCTGTCGCGGGAGCACGCCATTCCATCTGGGCTCGGACCACCCAGTCACGGCCGTCCTCGCCGTGCACCAGCCGGTTCATTCAGTCGCCTCCCGCGCGGCCGCTCGCTCGTCGTGAGCGAGCTCCACCGTACCGTGACGGCGGCCGGATTCGCGAGCGTTCCAGGGCGATATGCCCGCTTGGGCGTTACGGGCACGTCGGGTAGTCGACACCGGGTTCCGGATAGTGAGAAGTAGGTTTCACCGGGCTCGGCTCGTCTTCCGACGGCTGACCGGACGACGTCCCGGTGCTGCTTTCGGGAGTGCCCGTCACCGGTGAAGAAGACCCTTCCGGGTCAGTCGTCGACTTCGGCGTGTCCGACTTCGGCGTGTCCGACTCCGAAGGCCCGGTGGTGTCCCGGGTCGTCGTCGTGGTCGGGTGCAGCGACTCGTCGGTGGGGCTGAGCGATTCCCCCGGCGGGATGTCGTCCCGTTTCGTGGTGGTCTGGTTCGTGCCGGTGTCCGGGACCTCGTTCCGCGGCGAGGTCACCTCGTGCAGCGGCTTACCTTCGGACTCGGACGGCTGCCTCGCGCCGTCACCGCCGCCGGATTCCTTCCGCGGCGTGCCCTCCCCCGGCAGGCTCGGCATGTCGGACGCGCCGAGTTCGGCACTCGGCCCCCGCCCGGTCTCGGACGGCTGGGCACCGGAACCCTTGCCGTGCAGCTGGTCCTCGGCGATCCGCTGCGGCGGGATCTCGATCGGCTGGTCGTGCGCGGGCGGGGCGACCTGCGCCGGCAACAGCGCCAGCTCCGGCAGCCCGCCGCCGGACAGGCCGACGGTGTGCGAGACGTCGGTGCCGAACACGGCCGGACCGGCGACGATCCCGACCGCGCCCGCGGCCGCCGTCGACGCCACCGCCAACCCGACCTTCACCTTCGACCCGAGCAGAAGGCCCTTGACCGACGCGGCGAATCCGGACAGCGCCCCGCTCGCGTGGGCACCGGCCGCCGCCGGCAGCAGCAGCGCCACCACACCGGCGTGCGCGCGCAGCGAAGAACAGACATCACGCAGCTCGTCGTGCGTCGCCCGGCAGGACTGGCACGCGATCAGGTGGGTCTTGATCCGGCGTGCCTCGGCCCCGGTGACGCTGCCCGCGGTGAACCCGCCCAGCTTCTCCACCACCGCCCGGCACGAATCCGGCCCGCGGTTCACCGACAGATGCGCCTGGAGATAGGCCGCCCGCAACCCCTGCCGCGCCCGCCTCGCCAGCGCCGCCGTCGCGTTCGCGCTCAACCCGAAATGCGGCGCGACCATCGCCGGCTGCTCGCCCTCGACCTCCGTCTGCCACAACACCGAACGCCAGCGCTCCGGCAAACTCGTGAAGGCGGTCGTGATCAGCGAATGCTCGGCCGTACGGGCGTGCGTGTCCGCCCCCGCCCCGGCCCGGAAAGTCAGCTCGTCGTCGCTCACCGGCACGTCACGACGCGCGCCGTGCCACTCCCACGAGACCCGGCGAGCCACCGTCAGCAGGTACGCCCGCACGTAATCCCGCGGCCCGGCACCCCGGCGCAACGCCTGGAGCACCCGGAAGAAAGTCTCGGCCGTGATGTCCTCCGCCTCCGACCGATCGGAGGCCAGACTGCGGGCCAATCGCCGCACCGCCGCGGCGTGAAGTTCGAAGAGCTCCCCGAAGGCGGCGTCCTCCCCATCACGGAGACGCTGGAGCAATGCCTGCTCGTCGGATTCCGAGGCCGCCTGAAGCGGCACCGTGCCCTGCTCGGTCATCCGGCCAGGCACCTCCTCCCCGAAGGACTCACCATTCGGTCGAATGGGGACACCATACGGAGGTATGCAGCCGTCGTCACCCCTTGTACGCCAGGTGTGACACCGAAGCACCTGGAGGGGTGGGTCAAAACAGCTACAGACGGTCGGTGTATGGTTGTCCCACTGCTTCAAACGAGTGCCGGAGCAGAGCAAGACATGCGGATGTAGCGCAGCTGGTAGCGCATCACCTTGCCAAGGTGAGGGTCGCGGGTTCGAATCCCGTCATCCGCTCGCATGCGGGCGCAGTGTGTCCAGGGAACGCCTGGACCAGGGCCTGCTCACCATAATTCCCGGGGGGTCGAGCCCCCCGGACCCCCACGTCGCTTGTCTCTCACCTTTTCGGGTGGGTATGTGGCACGTGGGGTTTTTTGGTTTTCTTCCCTTTGGTCTCTGATCTTGATGGTTACTACGTGCTACATGATCGGTGAGCGGAGTCACACGACCGTAGTAATTCGGATTTGTGCATATGTCGACCTGCTGGCGGCGGGCGCCACCTGGGGGTTCGGTACTTTGTGAACCGGATCTTCGAGGTGGGGAAAGACGGATGAGCGAGAGCGCGCGCGACGGCGGCACCGTCGCGACCATGGAAGCCGAGCAGCGGGCATCTGAGCCCGGCAAGCCCGCGAAGCGAGGCCTGCTCGACAGACTTCCCTACTGGGCCCTCTGGGCGCTGACCGCGGTACCGATCGTATTGTCGATCACCGAGGTCCTCCGCGCCCCCAAGATCAACCACGCCGACTACTGGGTCGTCCTCGGCCTGACCGCCGACAAGAGCGGCAACCTCGACGTCACCCAGCTGTTCCACCTCTACCACGAACACCCGATCGTGCTGGTCGGCCTCGTCTTCTGGCTCGACGCGAAACTGTTCGCCGGGACCCAGCCCCCACTCGGCTTCCTCAGCGTCATCCTCGCTGCCGGCATGTTCGCCGCGTTGTGGAGCATGCTCCCCCGCACCCTCACCGGCCTGCGCCGCGCCGGCGTCGTCGCCGGACTCTCCGGCCTGGTGTTCTCCGCGGGCACGGTCGAGTACTTCGGCGACGGCATGATGGGCGTCCAGTGGCTCCTCGGCCTCGCCCCCGCCGTCATCGCGATCGCCTTCGCGCACCGCGGCAAGCTCGTCCCCGCGTTCCTTTTCGCCTTCATGGGCAGCCTCGGGCACGGCGTGGCGTTCCCGGTCTGGATCGTACTCGCGCTCGTCCTCTGGCTCCGCGGCGAGAGCCGGGTCAAGACCGCCCTACCGCTCGGCCTCGGCCTTGTCGTCTTCGTCCTCTGGCGGATCGCGCCGTGGCCGCCGAGCTACCAGAAGCCGAACGTCGTCGGCGCCGACACCTACCTCGGCGCGATGACCAGCACCATCGGCCAGTCCTGGTCCACCAAGTCCCCCGATCTCGCGTTCCTCGCGGGCGCGCTGACCGTCGGTCTCTTCGGTGTCCTGATCGCGGCGGCCGTGAAGCAGCGGCTCACCGCCAAGACCGAGAACTTCACCGGCACCCTCGAGGGCCCGGCTCCGGTCGCGGCCGTCGCGGGCTGGTTCGGGCTCGCCGCCCAGGTGACCTTGAACGGCGCGATGATCGGCGTCAGCCGAGGCGGCTACAACGCCACCGAAGGCATGTCGTCCCGCTACGTCGGGATCGGCCTTTTGGGTGTCTGCGCGGTGCTCGTGCTGCTGGTGACTCGCGGCCCGCGCGCGGTGCGGCTCAAGGCGATCCCGCTGGCGCTGGTGATGGCGCTGTGCGTCTACGCGATCGGGAACACGGCCGCGGGCGCGACCCGCTACCGGTACGCCTACCAGCCGGTCCTGGGCGTGGCGATGCAGGTCAACGCAGGCAGCGTGATGAGCAAGATGTTCGCCTACCCCGATTTCCTGGAGCAGGAGCGGGCCATGGGCATCTACCCGTTCGTCCCCGACTTCACCCTGGGCTGCGGCGCGGGCGGACCGGAACTCGGAACGACCGTCGACCTCGCCAAGGCCGTCGAACTCAAGGGCCCCGGCTACGGCACCAAGGACACCGCCGGCGCCGTCGACACCGCGCCGGTCACCGGCGACAAGCAGATCAACGGCTGGGCGCTCATCGGCGGCAAGCAGGCCCAGTGCATCCTCATCACCGACGGCGCGGGCAAGGTCGTCGGCGGCGGCACGGTCGGTCTGCCCCGCGACGACATCTCGCAGTTCATGAACGGCACCGGCCGCTCGGGTTGGCAGGCCGTCGCGGCGCCGGAGGTCAAGGACCCGGTCGTCCTCGCCTATCTCGACGGCACCTACCACCGCATCACCACGATCAAGGACGCAGGAAAGGGCTAGAGCGCGGACGTTTTGCACTAAAGAAGACAGGCAGGTCCTGCCAGATTGAATCTGACAGGACCTGCCTTTGGCGATTTAAGAACCAAGGAGACGAGTAAGCTTAATCTCTACAAAGCCTGCCCCTTCGAGGCCATCTTGCGGAAGCAGCCTGCACTCACTCGGATCAAGCCGCTCCTCCCGGGAAAATGTGAGCGAATCAGCGTCGTAAACGACACGGATACCCCCATCCCTACAGAAGTCGGGAACATTCCATTGGGATGGATCCCATGATTCCACCCTCCCTACGACTGGCCAATTCTCTCGAATAAGCCCGAGGTCGCCGCACCGGCAGACCTTAATCGCCGAACCAACCTCGAATTCGCGCACCTTCGACAGGCTTTCGATGGACTCCAAACGCGGACCGAAAAAATAGCCGAGTACGATCCCCTTACCATCCGACCTGGCTACCACGCCGAGCGCGTACCCGTGATCACGAAGAGGTACCGCGAAGATGTCTCCTGGAGAATACGGCAAATTTCGGGCCACGTTAACCACCTTACCCTGGATACAATTTGGCCAAGAATCTTCCGGCAGCATCCATGTAATTGTTGTAATTCCGGTTCTTTACATTGACTCCGGCCGTTCTTCTAACGCCAGACATTGTAGGCCGCCCATTGAGCATCCAGACGATTTGCTCCAAGCCGCGCTGCTCCCTGTAGACGTCTGTGCGATATTCGGCCTGGAACTTGTAGTCTGCGGTGTCCTTCCCGCGGGCGTGCTCACGTTCTCTCCGCTGCAAGTTATTTGTTCGCCCGGTTCTGACGACATTGTCATCCGCATCCCGGAGCGTATAGACACCACCTCGGGCACTAGGGCCGCCTCCACAGTTGTGCACCAGGACCGGAGTCTGTCCGGCCACCACATTGTACGTGTGGACGTTGTCGACGGTGAGGTTGTGAACGCGACCCTGGGTGTCCCAAGTCCGAGTAGCAGTGACCTGCGCCCACGTGCCGGAGCTGATCTGTAGCCAGCTTCCGACCGTCAGCTCGTCGGCGGGGATCCACTTCCGCAGGTCGGGAGCCCAGAACGGATGGCCATCAGTGGCCACGATCGGCGCTCCGCCGTCGATGCCGATCTCGACCAGATGCTTCTGCCCCTCGCCGATGATCGTGGCGACGACCTTCCGAGCCGTGGTCTCACCGGTCTCGGGGTCAGTAGCCTGCACCTGATCGTCAAGCGTGACCTCTTCGATCGGCTTCGCCGTGTCGTCCGACATCAAAACCTGGGTGCCAGGGACGAAGCTGTTGCAGCCCGAGTCGCTCGCCGCGGCGGCACCACCCATGGCCGCGGCCGCAGCCCCGACGACGCCCTCGCCCTCGCTTACGGCGACGACAACTTGAACCGCGTTCGCCGCCATCTCAGCGTCGGCGAGGATCCGCTCGGTGTCGGCGATGACCTTCTGGGCCTTCTCCACTTCACGGCCGAAGGTGGCCAGTGCCCGCGCGCCCTTCCAGAAGCTGGCGACGATCTCGCCGACCTTCAGGATCTTGCCCCAGGGGATGAAGTTGAGGAGGGTGCTGATGCACGAGCCGACCGAACCCTCGATGCAGCCCATGATGTCGTCCCAGCCGATGAGGCTCTTGATCAGCTCACCGGCCGCGTCTATGAAGACGTCCCATTTGGACTTCTTCATGACGGCTTGCGCTTCTTTGTAGGACTTCTCGTTGTAGCCCCGCTTGGCCTTCTCCTGCTGCGCGGCCGCGTATTTCTTGCCCTGCGGCGACGACGGGGAGCTGGCCATGACGGTGCAGCTCTTGCTGTTGCCGCAAGAGGCCGCCTGTTCGGTGCCTTCCCGGCAGAACAGGCCGTCTTCGCCCATGTGGAAGCAGGCCGACATGCCGGACGGGTCCGTCATGGTCACCGGTGAGTTGTTCGCGTAAGAGTACGGGTTCCACAGCTGCGGAACCGCCGGATCCAGCACCGGGTCGGTCTTGGTGAACCTGCCCAGCGCTGGGTCGTACTCGCGTGCGCCGAGGTGGGTCAGGCCGGTCGCGTCCTGGTAGCCGCCGACGAAACCGTGCTTGTCCGGCCAGGTGGACGGAGCGGGGCCGCGCGGGTTGCCGAAGGGATCCATGTAGCGCTGGGTGGGAGTGAGCGTCCCCGCGGAGATCGCCAGGCCGTTCGTGCCGTGGAGATCACCGAGCATCCACTTGAGGGCGGAGCCGCCGACTCGCACCGCGACCTGGGCTCCTCCGTGCTGGTAGAAGCGGGTCGCCGAAACACCGGTCGTGCCGGTGGTGATGACCAGTTCGAGGTCGCCGATCGCCAGCGTGGTCCCGGTCGGAGCGCGGGTGACGAGCCGGTTGCCGTCGGCGTCGTAGAGGTACTTGCTCTCCCCCGTCGGCGACGTGACGCCCTCGGTCCTTCCCTCGTGGTCGTAGGTGAACGTCTGCGTGTCACCGCCGACGTTCCGCGTCAGCGTCGAACCGGCTTGGTCGTAGGTGTAGCTGCTCGTCGAGGTCCCGTTCGGGCCGCTCTTGTCCACCTTCTGCAAAGCGTGCGGTTTGACGGCGGTCGGCCCGGCAGCCGGGTAGGTGGACGTGCTCGTCACGTCGCCGGTCGACTTGTGGTCGACCTCCTTCGTGCGGTTCCCGGTCTTGTCGAAGGAGTAGGACTTCCAGTACGGCGCTGCCCCGCCGAGCGCGGAGGCCGACTTCGCCGTCGCGCAGTCACCCGAGGACGGGGTCCACGCTTCGGTCATCCGCCGCTGGTAGTCGTACTCGAAACACTGGGTGTCGGCCGGCGCACCTGACGGAGTGTCGGAGATCTTCGTGACGTTGCCGGCCGGGTCGTACCCGTAGGTCCGGTTGGTCAGCTGCGATCCGATCTGGGTCGCCCGGTTGACGGTGGTCGTCTGCGGGCGCCGGGTGACCTCGTCGTAGGTCTGGGTCACGCCGACGTTCACGGAGGACTTCTCACCGTCGAACTGCATGCGGGACATCTCGTTGAACGAGGTGTAGTCGGTCTTCGACACCAGGTTCGTGGTCGTGCCCAGAGAGTCGATCGCGTACGTCGTGGACGGCAGCCCGAGCTCGTTGTACGTGTGCCGTACGTGTTCGAGCGGCAGGTTGCCCGCCTTCGGGCTCACCGTGGAGGCGATGGCACCCGTCGCCGTGTAGGTGGTGCCGAACTCATAAGTCCCGGCCAAGCCCTTCTCGACGGCCGGCACATCGACGGCGTTCTTGGTCGGCCTGCCGTACTTGTCGTACGTCACGACACGCGTGGTGTACGCGTCCGTGCCCACCCAGCGGGTCGAGGAAGCAGGCAGACCGATGCCGTTGGGAACGGTGTCGTAGGTCCAGCCCGCCAGTTTGGTGCCTGTGGCCGAGTCCGCGTTGGTCTGCGTCTTTCGGCCGAGTTTGTCGTAGGTGTAGAAGGTGGCTTTGCCGCGGGAATCGGTGGACGACGTCAGCTGCCCGCCGTCGTCGTAGGTGTAGGTCGACTCTCCCGCGTCCGGGTCGGTCTGCCGGACCTTGCGGCCGCGCAGGTCGTAACCGGTCGACCAGACGTTTCCGGCCGCGTCGGACATCGACGTCATGGCGCCCGCGGCGTTGTACGTGTAGTTCGTGACGTCGGCCGGATTCGCCGCTCCCGGTGTGTACCCGTTCGTGTAGAGCAGTCGCTGGACGGTCTGCCCGTGGACGTCGGTCACCACGGTTTGCGGTGACGCGCCCCGAGGCGGGATCGTCGTGACCCGGTCGCCGCCGTAGATGGTCGACGTCTGCCACTGCTTGACGCCCTTCGACATCAAGATCGACGCCGTCGCGCGGGCACGGCTGTCGTACTCCGTCACGGTCTGGTTGAACACCGTGTTGTCCGCGACGGTCACCAGCTTCGCGACGGGCCCGGAAGCGTCGTTGAAGTAGCCGTTGTTGCTCTTGAACGGAAGCCCGCGTGAGTCGTAGACGGTGTCACTGATGATCCGTCCACCACCGGACGCGACGGACTGCGCCTGCCTCGTCCGCCCGAGCCCGTCGTAGATCGCGTACGACGTCGTGTATCCGCCGTTGTCCTGCAAGGCTTTCGTCGCCACCGTCGTGGGGACGGCGGTCGGCGAGGTCGCCGCGTCGGTGTACTCGAAGGTCGCTGTCGCCTTGTCACCGTCGAGTTTGCTGCGCCCCGGATTCCAGACCGCCGCCTTGCGCCCCAGCGCGTCGTAGGTGATGTCCGTGCGCACCTTGTTCACGTCGACCGAGAACACCGGGTTTCCCCGCGCGGGTTCCTTGGTGGTCGTCGTGACCCAGCCGAGGGGGTTCGTCACGGCGACCTCGGTGACCTGTCCTCCGGCGCTGTGCGTGTACGCGGTCTTCGTCACCGCGCCGGCCACGTCGGTCGACAGCACTTCACGGCCGTAGGCGTCGTACTTGTTCGTCGCGGTGGTCAAGAACTTCTTGCCCGTGGCGTCCCAAGCGCTCAGCGTGTCGGTGCGCGTGATGTTGCCCGCCGTCGGCGGAACACCGAAGGCCTGCTCGTCATAGGAGACCTGGGCGTTGGTGATGACCGTGGACGCCGTCGCCGTACCGGCACAGGTCCCGGCGAACATCACGACTTCACTCGACTTGTCGAACATCCCCGCGGCGTTCGGGACGTAGGTCGTCTTGGTACAGGTGTCGTCCGTGGCGACACCGAGGTCGCCGAGGTCCTCCTGCTCGATGACGAGGCCGTTGTCGTTGAACTTCTTGTTCACCTGGTTGCGGCGATAGGTCTTGCCGTCGGACAGCAGGGTGCGGCCCCGCACCGTCGCGGTGTCCACCGAATGCGCTTTGAGCAGGCCGTCCGCGCTCGTCGCCGTCGGGCCGCGGACCCAGGGGTCGTTGATGGCCGAGTTGTCGACCGTCGTCGTCCCGGGGAGATAGGTCCTGGACTCCCGGAGGAACCCTTGCAGCGGATCCTGATCGACGATCGTTCCCTTTTCGGAGTCCTCGACCGAGACCGTGCGCTTGCCGCCGTCGGGCAGGTGGTCGCCGTCCATCCCGCGCAGATACACCGACTCCGTCACTGTCTGGGTGGCGGACGGATGACCGACGGACGTCCGGACGACGCCGTAGCCACGCCATTGGCTCCAGGTCTTCCGCTCCTTCGGCGTGAACTGGCCTTCGTCGTAATGCCACGCGGCGTCGCCGATGTAGTCGTAGTGCGTCTTGACCGCGACGCCACCCGCAGTCAGGTCTTCTTCGGAAATGTCCGTGACGACGTACTTGTGGAACCAGTCGAGGACCGGGTCTTTCGCCGCCGGAGGGCTCCAGAACGACGCGTAGCAGCGCATCGTGTCCGTCTGGGGTGACGCGGGCATGCGTGACCCCGCCACGCAATCAGGGCCGGAGTAGGCGACGCCGATCCGCCCGCCGGTCTCGGTCCTGATCTCGTTGACCCGGTAGCGGGTGATCGGCGAGTACTTGTCGCCGACCGTGTCGACCCGGTTCGCGAACATGAATCCGCCGAACGTCGTGGCGGGGAGGGTGATGCTCCCGCCACCGCCCTTCCCGGTGTGGGTGACCGAGGACAGCCACAGCGCAGACGGGGAGGCGTCACCCGTGCCGGGGAACGTGTGGGCCAGGTTCCAGACGTCGACGTCGGTCTGGGTGCCCGCGTTGTTGTACTGCGTCCGGACCGTGGTCAGCCGTTTGCGGGTGAAGAACGCCGGCGACCCGTAGTCGCATGGTTTGTCCTTCGCGCAGATCTGTTCGGACGGGACGTCCGGCCAGGACGAGGCTGTCGTGGAGTTCAGCTGCTCGGGGGCACAGGTCACCGCTCCGGAAGGGAGGCAGCGCTCCGCGGTTTCGAAAACGACCTGGTTGGTGGGCGCGGAACCGTAGACACTGCCGTCCTTCAGCCGCAGGCCGTATTCGATCCGCAGCGGATACCCGCCGGCGGTGTACTCGGTTCCGGCGGTCGTGACGTTCTGGTTCAGCCCGTAGTAGTTGATCTCCGGCTGGTAGTAGTACGTGCTGGCGTTCCCGTGCGGGTCCACCACGTAGTCCAGGTTCCAGCGCCACGGTTGACGGCACGACGAGCCGGCGAAGTTGCCGGGCTTGAAGCAGGCTTCGCCGTCGTTGTTGCCGAACACCGGGACCGTCCAGGTGGACTGGGTCTCGGCTTTGCCGGACGACCACCCGGGCGGGCGGTTGAGTCCCAGGAAGTACTGGGTCCCGTCGCCGGTGGTGACCTTCCAGTGCTGTCCGTCCTGGGCGTTGTTGGCGGCCCCGGTGAGCAGTTCGATCTTGGAGCCGTCGTCGTTCTTCGGCCGCCACTGGTTCGTGCCGGCGAGCTTGATCAGCTCCGTCGACTTGCCCCCGAGGACGAGGGTCGCGTTGTCGATCCCCCAGCACTGGTCGCCGGTCTTGGTCTGCCCGTTGTTGCCGCCGAGGTCCTCACTGCACGGCAGGTAGTTGCGGACCACGTAACCGCCCGGCGTGAAGTCCCATCCGTCGCCGACCCAGGACGCCTGGTTGTTGGTCGCGGAGGTCAGCCCGTCGACGCCGCTGGACGAGTACGAAAGCGCGAGGCTCGGCGCCGCTCCGCTCGGCGCGGACGGGACCGCGAACGGATAGTTGTAGGAGAAGCTTCCGGAAGAACCGCCACTGGACCACGACCCGGCCGCCGACAACGGCTGGGCGGAAACATTTCCGCTGGAGCCGCTCGCCGCGGCTGTCACCGCGAAGACCCGAGGTGCGTTTCCGGCGGCCGCGACATCCGCCGAGACCTGCCGCGTCTTGCCGTTGTTCACCGTTCCGGGAACCGGGGTCTTCGTCCGGCACTCGGCCTTCTCCGGCGTCACCAACGCACAGACCGGCAGTTCCACCAGCTGCAGTCGATCGGCCCAGCCGCCCCCGTAAGCACTCCCGAAGGCCCGGTAGTCGACCGCGACGTTGACCGGCTCCGCTCCCACGCCGGTGTCCGTCACGGAAAGCACCACGCCGCGGAGTCCCAGTGCGTCGCTGATTTTCTGGTCGGCGACACGTACTCGGACCTTCGGGGCAGGCCCTTCCTTCTTGGCGGCGGCCGTGTCCCTCGCCTTTGCCCAGCCGACCTTCACCGGGGTGCCGTTCGCGGCGTTCTGGACACCGAGCCCTTGCGGCTGCCGACTGTCGCGCGCTCCGGCGAGCACTTCGACCTCGGCTTCCGCCGCTCCCGGCCAAACCGGTGGAGTCAGCTTCGCGTCAGGCAACACCGGCGGCGGCGACGGCGGGGCGACGAGTGGCGTGACCGGGACACTCTGGTCCTTTTGGCCCGGTCCGAGCGACCAGCCCGGCGCCCGTCCCTTGCTTTCGAGCGCGATCGCCGAGCCACCGGACGCGAGCATGATCGCGGTCACGGCTAACGAGGTGACGCGGGAAAACCGGCCGATGCGGGTCCAGCGGGTTTCTTTACGCATGACGAAGCCTGCCCAAAGTTCGGATGGAGCGTCTGCCGAGCCGGAGAGGAAGAATCAGGGGTGGTCGAGGATCATGTCCGCGGCGACACGTTGCGCGTCCAGCACACCGGAGTAGACACGCACTCCACGGACATCGCCGTACCAGTAGTCGGACTTGTTGCCACTCCATGCACCCCTGCCGATGAGCAGGCCTTCGAGCGGACTGGCCCCGTTCCATCCGGTCACGTTGGTCAGACAGACCGGCGAGTACTGCATCTCATCCGTCGACGCGTACAAGCACGAGGTACCGGTCGTCGCGTCGTACGTGCCGGTCAAGTGAGTCCACACACCGTCGGACGCGTTGCTGTCGGAAACCGCAAACCACGCGAACGGATTCGTCGAAGTTGCGGTCGACGAACCCATCATCCAGCTCCACCGGCCTTGCCACTTGCCCGCTTGGTCCTTGATTCCTCGATACCCGAGCATGAAAGGCGGGAACTGCGGGGAATCCACTCCGACCGCGGCCCTGCCCACCTCGTCGATGCCTGCCGTGTTGGCGGGGTTCGCCTGTTTGGCCGCGGCGACGTCCTCGGCGGTCCAGCGATGCCTCACCCACGCCTCGACGGTGAAGCTGCGATCGCCGCGGAAACTCTCCGGACGCTGCGCCGCGATCTGCCCGGTCCCGGACTTGTCGAACTTCGCGACGTTGACGCCGTTGTCGTCGACCATGGCAGCACCGCCCGAGACGGTCCCGGCGGCGCCGGTCACGCCGTCGGCGGTAGTGCCGTCGAGCTGGTAGTTCGCCCGGAGCACAGCGGTGTTGGCGAGGCCGGCGGCCTCAGCGGCGGGCAAAGCCCGGTCCCAGACCTGCACTTGGTCGATGCTGCCCTTGAAGAAGGTCGACGGCTGGCTGTTCCACCGCACCTGACCGACCGCGAAGCCGCCTGTCGCGGTCCAGGCGGTCCCTGCGGGAATGGCCGTCTGCCCTTCGAGGACACCGTTCACGTAAATCAGCGCTTTGGCGGTGGACGCGTCGTAAACCCCGGTCAGCTGCGTCCAGACGCCGACTTGTGGGGAGCTGGTGGAAATCGCCCACCGGTACCCGTCTCCATCGATGTCCGCGGACGGAAGCCCCATGATCCACCGGTTGGCGTCTTTGGAGTAGCGCAGCTGGAAGCCGCTCGAACGGACGCCGTCTTGCCCGGCCACGGCGTAATAGCCGTTGGTGTCGGCCAGTTTCACCCACGCCGAAACGGTGAAGCTTTGCGCGGTGTCGACCACCGGCGTTTTCGTTTGGCCGTAACCGCTTCCGTTGCTCACGAAAGCCTGTCCCGACGACTGTCCGACCTTGCTCTCCGTCGCGGATTGCCCGGCGGAGTCGCTGTAGCCGGTCGCGAACCCCGAGCCGGGCGCGAAGGTGAGCACACCGTCGTTTCCGGTCGCGTCCACCGTGTTGCTCTCGAACGCGTACTCGCGGGTGGCCGACAGACCGGTCGGCACACCGTTGTTCCCGTGCAGTGAAACGACTTCCGCCGCGGTCAGCGCGCGGTCGAAGAGCACGGCCTCGTCGAGTTTCCCGGAGTACAGGTCGGTACGGACACCGCCGGATTTCCCACCGCCGACGACCAACGGTCCCGCGCCGCCTGAGCCGGTGGCACTGACCGTGGCCTGCGCTTGCCCGTTGACGTAGAGCGTCGCCGTTTTCGCGGTGGCGTTGTAAACACCCGTGAGATGTGTCCACGCACCCTCGGTCGGAGCGGCAGTGGAGAAGGCGGAACTCTGCGTCGGGTTGGCTTGAGCCGAATCGGCGATACTGAAGGCCCACTTACCGGATTCGTGGTACTGCAAGGCGAAACCGCTGCTCTGGCTGCCGTCCTGGGACAGCACGACCCGCCTGCTGTTCAGACTGGTCGGGTTCACCCAAGCGGAAGCCGAGAAGGACTTCGTCGTGTCCACCACCCGCGCACCAGTCGCGAAGTAGTCGCCAGGCTGGCCCGACAGTGCCGCGCCTTCACCGATCTTGCCGTCCGTGAATGCTCCCCGGCCTTCACCGACGTAACGCAGACCGGTCGCCTGCGACTTGCCATCACCCTCGAACTGCCAAGACGCGAGGGGAGCGGTCACGTCACGAACGCTGAAGTTGTAGTCGACCCTGGTCGACGGTGTCTTCGCCCGGTTGCACGACCAGACGCTCAGGACGTGCGTCCCCTTCGTCTGCGGGGCGATGGCGGCGGTCGCGGGGCCGCTGTACGCGGCAGGTTTCACGGTTCCGGGCTCGGTCCCGTCGCAGGTGGGCGGCGCGGTGTTGTCGAGCTTCCACACGTAGCTTCCGACCGAGGTCGGAGTGTTGGCCACCGTGAAGGTGAAGTCACCCGCCCTGCCTGGGCCGCCTCCGAAGCTGCCACTCGGGTACGTCTGGGATGACACCGACGGCGCCGCGGGAGCGGACAGCTGGACTTCGACTTCGCAGGCGCCCGCCCAACTGGTTTCCCGGCCATCGGTGACGTGCGCGTCGAAGGAGTAGATCCCGTCCGCGGGCATCGAGTCCTTGAACAAAGTCGCCTGAGCGTTGCGATTGGCGACGTTCGAGTCACTCAAGACGTTGTCGACAAATGCCTCACGCTTGTCCCAGGCGTAGTTCCCGGTACTCACCCAGCCCTTGTAGACGCGGAAACCCGTCCAGAGCATCCCGCCGTCCGGATCTTGGACGTTCGCCTTGACCACGTAACCGGTGCTGGTGCGACCGAGTACCGGACGGACCCATGGCTGACCCGGGGCGGGCAGGCCGCAGGGATACGTCGAAGTCCCGTTGACGATGGCGAGATTGGCCGGCGAGTTCGGGCGTGAGTTGTAGGTGATCGAGAACCCGACCTGAGGGGAATACCGCTTCCAGGTCCTCTGGTCGTTCTCGTTGGGCGAGAGGATGCCGAAGGTGAAGGTCGCCCCGCCGCCGTCCACCAAGTACTTGACGGCGTCCAAGACGTCGAAACCGACGTTGGTCGGACAGCCGCTCACGCTTCCGAGCCAGCGGCCCACTGCCGGACCGCTCCCGAACTTAAGCCCTGGGCCGATCGGATTGGTCAGCACCACGTTGTTGTAGCTGCCGCAATCGTTCGGGTTGGTCACCGCCAGGTTGAGCTGCGCGGAGTAGATCAGCTTCCCGGCCAGGCCCCCGAGGTTCATTTCCACGAAGGAGCGCGCGGTGACGAGGTTCCCCGAGCAGCTCGAGTTGGTGTCGTGGACGTACCCGGCCTTGAGCTGGTCGCCCGAGTCCCAAGTCGCCTCGCCCGGCGTCTTCGAAGCACCACAGGCGTGCTGGACCAGGTAGTGGTTTCGACCGCAGTTGGAGCAGTAGTTCGTTTGCCAGGTCGGGTCGACGTAAACCGGATAGGCGGCGTTCGCCAGCAGGTCGGCGTCGGGTGTGAGGAGCAGCGACTTGCCCGAGATCTCGGTCGCGACGTTCGCCTGGCGACCGCCGGTCCCGGGACCGCGGACGAAATCCGTCGCGCCGGGTTCGACTCCCGACGAGTCCCACATCAAGGGCGCCTGGGCCAGGAAGACATCGGCTCCCTTGGTGTCCTTGACCCGGAGAGCGCCGTCGCCGTCCTTGGTGAGCTTGCCGTTCTTCACCGGCAGGCCCAGCTTGATCTTCGCGATGGCCGGGTTCTTCGCCGCCTCCGGCGTCTTGATCACGACGACCTCGTGCACCTTGTCCACGTCGACCTGGACCTTGAGGTCGACACCGGGGAGCACGTCGGAATAGGTGGCGGTGGCACCCGAAACGACCGGCTGGGGAAGTGCCCCCGGCCAATCGAGCCCCACCGAGGTGCCCTTGGCGCTCAGTTGGAGCAGAGGTGCGACTCCCGTGGTCTGGACATCTGCCCGCCGACCTGCGGAGAGCGAAATATCCGCCATCGCGGCCTTCGGTGAAAGCCCGCCGTTCTGCCCAGGACTCAAGGTGGAGTCCGCGGGGACCCAGCCACCCTCACGGGAGACCCGGACCGGGCGGGTGGTCCGCGTCAGCGTCATCGAGCCGTCCGGGTTCGCGAAGGTTTCCGAACGCTCGGAGGTCAGGTCGTCGACCCGGACCTTCTTCTGGCCCTGCTTGGCGAATTTCGTCGCGGCCGCGGTATCGGGCGCGGAATTCGGCACCGCCGACGGTACCGGGGAAGCGGCTTCCCCCGGAGATGCGAAAGCCGTGGCCGGGATTACCCCGAAAGCCACGGCCAACACGACGCTGACGACACCGAGACGCGATCTCAGGCACGACGATCTCACGGCGAATCCCCCTCGTTCCGCGGGGATGTGCCACCCGCGCCCAGGTGAACTCTGTCCTATTCGGACGGGCGGGGAAAGCAGCCGAACAGCCTAATTCGATCATCCACGAAAACCGCAGGCAGACGGCTCGGAACTCTCAGATCTCGTAGCCGTCCAGCACGGTCGGCGCGACCGGCGACAGGTGCTCGTCGGCGCGTTCGGTGACCAGGCCGCGGGCCATCCGGTACACCTTGAACTCGTTGTCGTGCTCGGGGTCCTGGTCGTCCCAGACGTGCAGGAGCCCGTAGGAGCCGGGCGCGAGGTCGCCGACGCGGGTGAAGAGGTCCACCAGCTCGGGCGCGATCGCCGTGCCGTGCTTGTCCATGCCGCCCAGGTGCAGCACCGGCACTCCGGCGGCCCAGCGCAGGTCCACCAGGTCGCCGTCGTCGAAGTCGCGGACGGCACGGTGCACCCGCTCGACGATGCGCTCGAGAAGCGCCGCGTCGTCGTCGCCGGAAGGGCTCGCTTGGATGGTCACCCACCCGTGGTATTCGAACACCAGCCTCAGTTTAGGCAGGTCCGCCAGCCGGACGGCGGTCAGCCCGCCATCGCGGCCGGTGTCCCGTCGCGGCGCAAGGCGTTCTTGAAGACCCGCTCACCGTGCTTCTCGAAGGCCGGCACGAGCTTCTCGCCGTAGACGCACAAAGTCCGTTCCCAGGGGTGCCCGAGCGTGCCGAAGCGGAAGTCGTTCGCCAGGAACATGTGATAGTCCGTGCGCGGGAACACCGGCACCGGCCACGGGTCGAGCGCGGCGTGCCGATGCGGGTAGAAGCGGTACGACTGGTGCTGCCAGTGCAGCACCCAGACCCACTCGTCCTCGGCGACGCAGTCCTTCAGCGCCGAGAGCGCGACACGGGCGACGTCGTTCTGCTCGACGGCGTACGGACCGAGGCGGAACTCGGCCGACGCGCGGTCGAGGCCGCCGGGCGCGAGATCCCAAGCGACGGACGGGGCGGGTTCCCGGAAACCGGGCCAAGCGTGCGCGTAGGTACTCGGCCAGAACGCGAGCTTGTCGTAGACCCAGTACCAAGCGGGCTCATCTGCGACCCTGGAGATGGCTTCCCAAGCGTTGTTCACGAGCGACCCTCGGTGGTTCGACCGATCAAGACTGGGAAAGCTTCGTGTTCAGGGCCCGAGTTGTCCAGCTCGCGGGCACAGTCCGCGAAACTGTCACCTGATCAGGTGTCTTGCGCCGCCGTCGGAACCGTGGGAATGACGGTGCGTGAACGGCGAGCCCACGGAACGCGGGCTCGCCGTCGTTCGATCATGCGGCCGCCTCCCAAAGGCTCATGAAGGCCGACGCCTCACTCCGCACCCACGGCTTCACCTTGTCGCGATCTCGCGGGGACAACGCGAACTCCTTCGACCGCCGGACGTCGATCACCAGCGCACGCCCGCCCGGCCGCAGGTCGTCCATCGTCTGTTCAAGCAGCCACAGCACCATCTGCGCCGCGTCCCGGCTCAGCGGCTCCTCCTTGAAGTAGAGCCAGGTCGCGTAGACGGGGCCGTCGCCCTTGCGCAGGCCGAGGTGCGGGTTGATGCCCACTTCGAGCGCGCCGAGCCGCCACCGCGACCGGCCGACCTCGGCGAGCCGCAGATCGCGCCGCCCCACGTAGCGCAGCCAGCCGTTGGCGATCTCGGTGTAGTGCGGCCGCGTGCGCTCGTCCGCGTTCTCGACCAGCGCCCGCATCACCTCACGATCCCGCCCGGAGATCCGCCCGGCACGGATCGCGTTCGCGGCGCGGAGATAGAAGTTGAACCCGCCCCGGGCCGGGTCCTCGTACTGACGCCGCCACCGCCGGACGAACGAGGAACGCGAGGGACCCGAGCTCGTGCTGTACCCCACGAACGTGGGCAGGGTGATGTAGGCCATCCGTGTCTGCCTTTCGCCGCTGTTCCTGCTGTACAACGACCATTTTAGAACACATGTACGACAGAAAACGGGGCTTTACGGGTGACGTCGGGAAGGAGGCCAAGGTCCTTCGAGCAGCACTACCGACTCTTCGAGGATCGGCACTTCGCAGACGTCCCTCGGGGTGAGGTCGGTCGGGATCCAGCTGTCGAGCATCGCCGACCAGCGCGTGATCCCGCGCAGCGCCAGTGGCGACCCGAGCAGCTCGCCGACCTCGCTGACCAGCGCGCCACCGGCCGCGGGCGAGAGGCGGCCTTCGACCATCGCGGTGAGCCAGCCGTGGACCAGCAGCCAGCGGGCGGCCGTCGGATCGGCGGGCAGTTCGAGCCCGAGTTCGTCGACGACCTGGTCGAAGGCCTTTTCGACGGCGTCTTCCGCGGAGGTCCCGAGCCCGGCCAAGAGGGCCAAGGACGGGATGTCGAGTCCGGCGACGATCGCGTCCAAACCGGCCTCGACCAGATGGGAGGAGCGGACGTCACGTCCGGCGAGCCTGCCGATGGCCAGCTCGCGCAGCGCCTCGCGGCACGCGTCGATTTCCGTCACCCGGCACTTCCCACGTCCGCCACGGTACCGGCGAACCGGCCCGCCGCGCCTGACCAGCCGGAAGACGGCCAGATCAGTGCTGGACCAGGTCGTGAGTGGACGCAAGAATGTGGAAAGACCACATCAACCACCCATAAGGGTGCATGCAACACTGGCTGCCCACACCCGGCGGCAGGGGGCTGAATGAGCTGGCAAGACGAGCTTCGAGCGCTGGACGTCGAGCTGGCCGCGGGTCGCATCGGGCACGCCGAACACCGCCGGAAGCGCGACGAGCTCCTGGCGGAGGCCTCCGGCGGGACGATGCCGTCGCCGGTCCCCTCGCCGCTGCGGCGCCCGGGCGGGGAGTGGCACAGCGCCAATCCCGCCGCGCGGCCGGCCGTCACGGTCCAGCAGCCGCAGCAGACCCAGCCGATGCAGTACCACCAGCAAGCCCCGCCGCCGGTGACCGTCGAGCAGCCCAAGCCGCGTGAGGAGGAGAAGTCCGCCATCCCGCGGATCGAGGACCACAAGACCACCGCGCCCTCGCCCGCCGACATCAATCCGACGGTCTACCTGCGCGCCGAGCCGCCGCCGGTCAGGGAGAAGCCGTCGACCCGGCAGCTGAACAGCCCGCTCCCGTCGCTGACCCCCGAACCCGGCCCGCGACTCCACACGCCGTCCGGGGACTACGCGGTCGTCGGCAAACGCAAGCCGACCTGGCTGTTCATCGCCGCCGGTGTGCTGGTCGTGCTGGCGCTGATCATCGGCGGGACGCTGTGGCTGGGCTCGCCGTCCCCGAACGTCGCCGAGCAGCCTCCCTCGCAGAGCGTGGCCCTGCCGCCGGGCGGTCTCGCGCCGTCGGGCCAGCCCGACAGCGCCCAGACACCGATGGAAGACCGGCTGCCCGCGCTGCCGGGAACGCCGTCTAAGGACAACTCGACGATGTCGGTCGCGAAGGGTGTCGAGCTCAACCTCTACTCGAAGGCCGCGGCCGACTACCTCGTGTCGAAGAACGTCGCGTCCGTCACCTACAAGGGTTCGAACGAAGGTACGAACAGTTACCTCGTCCTGGTGATCCCGGCCAACGACGCGAAGGACGCGGCCGCGATCGTCAAGTACTTCCGGGAGAACTCCGTCAACGCCGGACTGCGCGAGCAGCGCGTCGGCGATCGACTCGCCCTGGTCGGCGCGAACAAGAACGGCCAGCTCAGCGGCACCGGTTACGTCTCGGGAACGACGGCCGTGAGCGCCTGGGTCTCGCAGCCGCTCGGCGGCGACCCGCAGGCGCTCGACACCCGTCTGGAGCAGACGCTGACCTCGTTGGACGCCGTTCTCCCGCCGAGCTGAGAAGCGCAGGTCGCGGGGAGATCACGATTCGACCCGCGAGGGCGTGACGACTCCGGGCAGTGCAGAATGTGCGAGGTCACCGCAGTGGTGGTATCGCGACGGCCGGGAGCGTTCTCCCGCCGGAAATCGGATAAGGGGGCCGGTGGTGTCCTGGCAGGAAGAGCTGCGCAATCTGGACGAAGAGCTCGCATCTGGACGGCTCTCCGCGGACGATTACCGGCTCCGCCGTGACCAGGTCCTGTCCTCGGCGGTCGCGTACGGCGACCCCGCCCAGCAGCAGGTCCAGCAGCCCGGTCAGCAGCCGCAGCAGCCTTTCCAGCAACAGCAGCCGCCGCCCGCTCAGCCTCAGCAGCAGGCGCCGCAGCAGACCGGTCAGCCCAACAGCGCCGACTCGACCCAGATCATCGCGCCGGTGAGCCTGCCGCAGAACGGCGAGGCCGAGCGCACCCAGGTCGTCCCGAACTGGCAGCAACAGCAGGCCGACCCGAACCGCACCCAGGTCGTGCCGCCGATGTCGTCGCCGCCGGGCGGTTTCCCGCAGCAGGGTCAGGCGTCCCCCGCCGGTGGCTTCCCCCAGCAGGGTCAGGCCTCGCCCGCGGGCGGCTTCCCACAGCAACAGCAGCAGGGTTACCAGCAGCAACAGCCGCAGCAGCAGGGCTGGACCGACACCGACGCCAGCCCGCCGTGGGGTGGTTCGGACTTCCCGCCGATCTCGCCGGTCGGCAGCACGGAGTGGGTCAAGCAGGGTCCCGAGCTGTTCGAAGACAAGCCCAAGGGCAAGGGCGGCAAGATCGCCGTCATCGCGATCGTGGCCGTCCTGGTGCTCGCCGGTCTGGGCGTCGGCGGTTACTTCGCCTTCTCCGGCGGCGGTGACACCCCGCCGGAGCCGACGGCCGCGCCGCAGTCGAACCAGCCGCCGGCTCCCCCGACGTCGTCGGCCAAGCCGAAGACGCCCGAAGAGCTGCTGTTCGAGAAGATCCCGGAGCAGTCCGGTGAAGAGGACTCGAAGAGCGGCGCGATCCCGGCTGCCCAGCTCGCCGAGATCGCGGGCCTGGAGAAGGGCGAGGCTGACCTCGTCATCGCCGCCGGAGTGAAGCAGGTCGCGTACCGGGGCTCGCAGAAGCAGCCGGACGAGACCGGGCCGCAGCCGGCGAAGATCTCGGTCACCGTCATCCCGCTGACCAGCCCCGGTGCCGCCGGTGACCTGGTCAAGCAGCTGCGCCAGTACCAGACGAGCAACGGCTTCGTGCAGATCACCGAACCGCTGCCGGGTATGCCGCCGAAGCTGAACTTCCAGAAGAAGATCGACGGCGACAAGGGCACCTACCGCGGCACCTGGCTCAGCGGCAACAACATCGTCCGGGTCGACATCCTGCAGAACCCGCTCGGCGGGGAAGACGGTGAGAAGGCGCTGAGCGGCACGTACCAGCGTGCGGTGAAGAAGACGCTGGAAAACTACGCCGTCACCGGCTGATCGATGACCGCCGCGAACGCCCGGCTGCTCACGACCCTGCTTTCCCTGGCCGAGGACACCGGTTCGCTCTCCGACGAACTGCACTTCGCCGGTCGGGACGACGCCGAGCGCGTGCCTCTCGACCACGGGGCCGCGAACGTCCTCCGGGCGCTCGTGCTTCCGAAGGCGGCGCGGGTCCTGGAGGTCGGCGCGGGGTTCGGCGGGCTGACGCGGTATCTGGGCGAGGTCTCGGCGACGGTGCACGCGGTCGAGGCCGATCCGGTCCGCGCAGCCGCGACGCGGTTCCGCACGCGTGACCTCGACACCGTGACAGTGCACGACAAGCTGGTCGCCGGAGCGTTCGACCTCGTCGTCGTCCAGCAGCCGTACGCCACGCGGAACCTGCTGGACTGGGTTCGCGAACAGCTGTCGCCGACAGGTGCTCTCGTGGTGCTGACGGCTTCTCGCGGTGTCACCGGGACGCTCGCTGCGGCGGGTCTCGAAGTACAGCGTGAGCTGCTCTGCTCCCCCGGTCACGAGGTCACCCGCGCGGTGCGCGGCGCCCAGATCGACACCGAACTGCCCCGGCTGTCCGCCGCGATCGCCGGTGGTCCCGCGAACGGCCTCGCCCTGCTCTGCGGTCCGGGCGCCGCCGCGCTCTGGCCCGCGTACCGGCTCGCGACCTACTTCAACACCGCCGAGCGCGCCGCGTTCGCCTGCACGCGTGCCGACGTCGTCCGCACCGGGGAGGGCGCCGAGGTCCGCCGCGTGCCCCTGTCCCCGTCGCCGCCGGTCGGCGGGATCTCGGTCGGACCGTGGGCGGACAAGGTGTACGACGCCCCGACGATGGTCGAGGTCCTGCTCGACGAGCCGGAGCGGGTCGCGGAACTGCTCGCCGGATGGCGGGATCTCGTCCGCGAGGAGGCCGCGCGCGGGGTCGAGGCGCTGTGGGATCTGGTGCCGCACAACGTCCTCGTCGACGGCGAGACGCTGCGTCCGATCGACCTCGAATGGCGGAACGCGGACACCGGCGTGTCCGAAGTGGTCGAACGCGGAGTGCTGGTGCTGGCCGACAAACTCGCCGACGCGGGCTGGTCCGCGGCCGCGGACGGCGACTCGATGCGCGACCTGGCCGGCTGGCTCGGCGTGCTGATCGGCCTCCATCCCTCCTTTGTGGACAGTGCGATGGAGCGTGAGGTCGTCTTTTCGACGATCGGTTCGTGCGGCACCGGACAAGGCACGGACGAGGTACGCGAGTCCATCGCCGGGATTTGGCGATCGCGCTTGGAGAGAACCGTCCACGGGTACCGTTCAACGAAGGTCGGCGCCGGGGTGGCGCCGGA
This sequence comes from Amycolatopsis sp. NPDC089917, assembly GCF_040684635.1. Classification (NCBI taxonomy): domain Bacteria; kingdom Bacillati; phylum Actinomycetota; class Actinomycetes; order Pseudonocardiales; family Pseudonocardiaceae; genus Amycolatopsis; species Amycolatopsis sp. NPDC089917. The sequence continues at coordinate 147,249 of NZ_JBFBGL010000008.1, forward strand.
CGAAGACGAGGTAGCGAAGCGATGACGAGCCTGCACACCGCCGGCATCCTGACCCCGGACCGGCCGGTCGGGCACCTGTTCGAGCTCCGGGGCTGGACGACCGGGATCAGCCGGATCGACGAGATGTCCGTGACCATCGCGGACGTCGAGACGAACCTGTTCCCCGAGCCGTGCCCGGGCGCGCCCGAAGGCACCTTCGGCTGGCGCGCGGTCCCGGCCACCTGGGTCCCCGCGGGCACCCAGGACATCGTCGTCACCGGCCCGGACGAGCGCGTGCTGAACCAGGCGACCGTCCACGTCGGAACGCTGCCCGGCGAAGAACCGCTGTGGCTGGGCGAACTCGAAGCGCCGAAGCAGGGCAAGGTCACCGAAGGACACGTCGTCTACGTGACCGGCTGGGCGATGCTGCAGGGCCGCGCGCCGAGCCTGATCGAGGTCATGGTCGAGGGCGGCGGCACGGTCAGCGCGCGCACCCGCCTGCCGCGCAAGGACGTCCCCAAGGAATTCCCCGGGTTCGACGACGCCGCCGTGAGCGGTTTCGAGGCTTGGGTGCCCGTCGACCTCCCGTACGGCGAAGAGCGGACGCTGTCGCTTCGCGTCCGCTACCGCACCGAAGGCGTCGGCGAGGTCGTTTCGGCGAAGCGCACTTTCACGCTTCGCAACCCCGTCGCGGACTTGGACGACGCCGAACTCGCCGACGAGCTCGCCGGTGACACCGCCCGCGCGATGGCGCGCGTGAACATCCCGACCGATCCGAAGCACGTGCTGGTGTTCACGCACAGCCTCGGCGTCGGAGGCGGGCAGCTGTGGCTGCAGGAACTGCTGAGCCGGATGGTCACCGACCACGGCTGGCAGGTCAGCCTGGTCAGCGAGACCGACGGCCCGCTGCGCGCGGACTGCCACGAGCTCGGCATCCCCGTGCACGTCACGACCCACTACCGGAACCAGACGGTGCCTGCCTACGAAGGCCACGTCGCCGAGCTGGCGCGCTTCGCGAAGTGCTCCGGAGCGGGCGTCGCGCTCGTCAACACTCTCGGCGGCTTCGTCGGCGCGGACGCGGCGAAGCGGGCCGGGATGCCGACGGCGTGGGTCATCCACGAGAGCTTCTCGCTGCCCGCGTTCGCCTACCAGAACTGGGGCCCGGTGAAGCCGCCCGCCGCGGTGTGGAAACGCTGGGAGAGCACGCTCGGCGAGGTCGACAGGCTGCTGTTCGTCGCGGACGCGACGCGCGAGATGTTCCTCCCGTACAGCAAGCCGGAGCGCTGCCGGACGGTCCGCTACGGCACGCCGATGCACAAGTTCGGCGGCCGGACCCGGTCGGAGACCCGGCAGCAGGCGCGGAACATGCTCGGCTACTCGCCGGACGACATCGTGCTGGTCAACATCGGCATCGCGGAATCCCGCAAGGGGCAGGCGCCGCTGATCTCGGCGATGGAACGGATCCACAAGATCCATCCCGAGGCGAAGCTGTCGATCGTCGGCCTGCACCCGTCGCCGTACGGGCTGGCGATGGAGGAGTCCGTCGAGCGCGCCGGGCTGGAGGAGTCGGTCAGCCTGGTGCCGATCCAGCCGGATCCGCTGCGCTGGCTGCAGGCCGCGGACATCTTCGTGAACAGCTCGGACATCGAGTCGCTGCCGCGGTCGATCCTCGAAGCCGTCTGCTGCGGCGTGCCGGTCGCGGCGACCGACGTGTTCGGCGCGCGGGAGATGATCGTCGACGGCGAGACGGGCTGGCTGTTCGAGACCAACGACGTCGACGCCCTGACCGCGGCGTTGCTGCGCGCGCTGGGCACGTCGGCCCAGCGCCGCCGTGAGATGGCGAAAGCCGCGCACGAGAAGCTGCTGCCGTGGCTCGACCCGGCGGGCTACGCGCGCGAGTACTCCGAAATCCTGACCGAACTGAGTGGGGGCGTTCATGTCTGACACCGACATTCCCGGCCGTGTCCAGGCCGAGCTGACCCGGCTCCGGGCCGAGCGGCAGGTTTTCACCGCCGAGCAGGACCGGCTCAAGGCCAAGCTGGCCGACACCGAGCACGAGCTGCGTGAGGCCACCGCCGCCGCGCCGAACGAGGGCGAGTCCGCCGAGATGAACCAGAAGCTCGCTTCACAGCAAGAAGAGCTCGAAGTCGCGAAGGCGCGTCTGCAGGCGCTGGAGGCCGAGGTCCTGCTCGCCCAGCAGCAGCGTGACTCGCTGCGCGCGGAGCTGAAGACCTGCCGCGAGGAACGGGACAAGCTGCGGCTCGCGCTGCTCGACGCCGAACTCGTGGTGTCGGCGGGCGTCGTCGACGCGGACATCCTGCCCGGTGGCGAACCGTCGGCCGACCGCCAGCGGCTGCTCAACGCCGAACGGCTAGCCGCCGAGATGGCCAGGGAACTCGACGCCACGCGCCGCACCGTCAGCTGGCGGGTCACCGCGCCGCTGCGGGTCGTGCGGAAGAAGATGGACCGGCCGTGACCGAACTCTGCTTCGTCTCGGCCGAAGGCGGTTCCGCCTTCATGGAGGAACTCCTGGAGGTGGTCGCCGACGCCGTGCGCACGGCGGGCGGCAAGGCCAGGACCGCGATCGGCAAGTATCCCGAGGCCGGGAACGACACGGTGTACGTCGTCGTCCCCCACGAGTATTTCGTGACCGCCCCGGACGCCGAGTTCCCGACGGCCGAACAGTGCCGTCGCACCATCGGGTTCTGCGTGGAGCATCCCGGGACGGCGACCTTCGAGCGCAACGCCGAACTGCTCTCCATCCTGGGCGGCGCCGTCGACATCAACACCGATTCGACCGCCGAACTGCGGCGGCGCGGGATCGGCGTCGAGCATTTCCAGCTCGGCTACAGCCCGCTGTGGGATCTGTGGGGTGGCGACCTCGACAGTCCGCGCGACATCGACGTCACCTATCTCGGCACGGCCGAGCGGCGGCGTTCGGTCCTGCTCGGTTCGTACGCGCGGGAGCTGGCCGGGCTTCGGACGCGGCTGCTGACACCGCCGCACGAGCCGATGACCGCCGCCCGCGTCGACTTCCTGCCGGGCAAGGCGAAGTTCGAGCACCTCGCGCGGTCGCGGTTCCTGCTGAACCTGCACCGCGAGCAGAAGCAGACCCTGGAGTGGGTGCGCACGCTCGAAGCGATGACCAACGGCTGCGTGGTGGTCAGCGAGACGTCCGTCGACGTCGAACCGCTGGTCCCCGGCGAACATCTGGTCCTCGCGCGGCCGGAGGCGCTGGGTTCGGTCGCCGCCGCGCTGGCCGACGAGCCCGAACGCGAACGGCACCTGCGTTCGGCCGCCTACGGTTTCGTGAAGTCGCTGGACATGACGGCGTCCGCGCGGCGGTTGATCGACCTGGCGGCTTCGCTGGGTTCGACGCCGGCCGCGGACATCGCCCCGGCGCGGGCGCTGGCGACGAGCCTGCGGAACCCGGAAAACGCGATGGCCGTCGACACTCCGTCGTTCGACGCGCGGTTCGCGGGCGACCGGTCCGCCGCCGGCCCGGCTTCGGCGCGCGGGACGGCGCTGTCGGCGCGGATCGCGCAGCGCGCGGCAGGCGCGCGACGGGTCGCCACGCGACGCTGGGAGCCCGCGGCGGCTTCGGCGGTGGGGACGACCGACGTCGACGTGCTGATCGTGCGCCGGACCGGCGAGGTCGACCCGGACGAGCTCGCGAACGACCTGCTCACCGGCAGCGTCACCCCGCGGAAGGTGCTCGTCGGCGAAGACGGCGTGCACCCGTGGCCGCGTCCGCGCCCGTACGGCGTCCTCCTGCACGACACCCCGCTCGGCCGCGGGCTCACCCGGAACTCGCTGCTGGAACGTTCGACGGCGTCGTGGCTGCTGGTGCTCGACGGCGGGATGCGCGCTTCGGAATTCCTGCTCGAACGCCTGCTGGCCGCTTCCGAGGGGGCCGACGTCGTGCACTGCCCGGTCGCGGACCCGGTGGACGGCCTGGTCGGCGCGCTGCCGCCGGAGGAGCGGCGCCTGCGGACGCTGCCGTACCTGGGCAGCGGCTATCTCGTGCGGCGGTCGCTGGTCGACGAGTTCGGCGGATGGAACTCCGAGGTGCTGTTCGACGGCCTGGAGGATCACCTGTTCTGGCTGCGGGTGGCCTCGGCCGGGCGGCCGACGACGCTGGTGCAGCAGGTGCTGCTGCGGCGGCTGCGGCCGGATCCGGACTCGCGGCCGATGGACCTCGACCCGCATCGGGTGTGGGCGGCGGTCGGCAGCGCTCTGTAGCTCCTCGAGTGTCAGGAACGGCTCTTTCCTTGCGAAATTTGCCAGGAAAGAGCCGTTCCTGGCACTGGGGGTGGGCGTGGCGTTAGCCCGAAAGTGTGAGTTGGGCCGTGTCGGTGAACGACCTCCCCCGGTGATGCGCCTTAGGGGCAGAGCATCGAAGCGTCGTCGGACGAGGAGGAACAGCCATGGCCTGGGAAATCGCCCTGGTCGCCGCGCTGGCCGTCGTATTCGTCATACGGCTCGCACTTCAGCTGAAGCGCGGCTGACCCGGTTTTGCGCACCCCGCGGCGCAGTGAATGAGGAGAACGGGGCTTTCCTCGCTGATTTCGCGGGGAAAGCCCCGTTCACCCCATCGCGACTCGCCGCCCTATCCGCATCTGCGGAATCCGCCTCGGCCGGGCGGCTGGAGCCGGGGAAAGCGGAGCGCCGTCCTCTAGAAGGCGTTTCTTCACGTGGATCGTCTTGTAGCCGGTGGTCAAAAAGCCCTCGTTCTTCAGTTTCGCCATCTCGGCGTTGACCGAAGCGGCCGAAGCGCCGATCGCGGAGGCGAGATCCGCGTGGTTGAGCCCGACGTCGATGACGACGCCGCCTTCGCCCGGGACCCCGTAGAGCGTTTGCAGCCTGGCCAGGTACGCGGTCAGCCTGCTCCGGACCTTGGTCGTCGCGAACCCCAGCGCGCTGTTCCGCAGCCGCAGCCGGAAGCCCAGATCCACGGTGATCAGGGCCATCGCCTGCTTGTCTTCGTCGAGAAAGCCATGGAAGGCGTGCTGCGGGATCTCCAGTACGCGCACCGGTTTCGTGGCGACGTACGAGAGGTGACTCGGCCGCCTGACCAGGCAGTCTTCGACGCCGAGAAGGTCGCCGGCGCCGAGCAGGTCCACGATCATCGGCGACGTGCCGCCCGGGGCCGCGCGCAGCGCCTTCACGAATCCGGCGCGCAGGATCAGCACCGGTGGCGCCGGATCGCCCTGGTTGAGCAGGGTCGTGCCCGCCGCGTGGTCCACATGCCTGCCGAGGTCGAGCAGCCGCTGCCGCTGCCGTTCGGTGACCGCCGCCAGGAAATCCCCGCCCATCAGCGGGCCACCGGAAGCGGATCAGAAGTTTTCGCCCTCAATAGTGACTCCCAGTGAGAGAAGAAAGCGCGTCGATTTCTTGCCCGGCCGGGTGAGAATCACGCCAGGTAGGTGACATCGCCGCACGCTGTTCAGCCGGAGACTAGTGCTCAGAGGCGTCGCAAGAAAAGCAACACAACCTTCGCGCCCCCGGTCCGGGGAGCCGTTTCGCGACGGAAAGTGACCACCATTCCCCGCGGCGGCCGCGCGGAAAATCACGCACCGTGCACGAACACCGGAGGGGATTCAGTGCGCTACCCGTGGACTCATCAGGAATTCAGGGTTACCAGTACGGACGTCTGTTTTCGGATCGCCCGCCGGAATCCGGTGATCACTTCATCGGTTCCCAGGTGGAGAGGAAGATCAGACGGTGACGTGAGCCGCGTCGGACATCCGTTCACCCCGGCCTGGGACGTGCATCTGCACGTGCACTGGCTCGGATTAACGGAGTGTCAGCATTACGGCCCACCTGACGACTCCCCGTGACAGCCAGGATTTTTCCGCAATCTCAGCTTTTTGGGGGAACATCACGGTCGCCGGGGACTGACCAGGCCCGATTCGTAGGCCAGCACCACCAGCTGCGCCCGGTCACGCGCCCCGATCTTGGTCATGATGCGGCTGACGTGCGTGCGCGCGGTGGCCGTCGAGATCACCAGCTGCGCCGCGATCTCGTCGTTCGACATCCCGCCGGCGACCAGGCCGAGGACCTCGCGTTCGCGGTCGGTGATCTCGCGGACGGCGCTCACGTCGATGCGGCGGTTCTCCGGCCGGTCGACGAACTCCGCGATCAGCCGCCGGGTCACGGTCGGCGCCAGCAGCGCCTCGCCCGCGGCGACCACCCTCAGCGCCCGCAGCAGCTCCACCGGATCGGTGTCCTTCAGCAGGAACCCGCTCGCGCCGGCGCGCAACGCCTCGTAGACGTACTCGTCGACGTCGAAAGTGGTGAGGACCAGGACCTTCACCCCGGCCAGCTCCGGATCCGCGGTGATCCGCCGCGTCGCTTCGAGCCCGTCGACGCCGGGCATCCGGACGTCCATCACGACGATGTCCGGCTTGTGCTCGGCGGCGGCCGCGACGGCCTGCTCGCCGTCGCCCGCCTCGGCGCAGACCTCGAAGCCGTCTTCGGTCTCCAGCAGCACGCGGAAACCGGCGCGCACCAGCGCCTGGTCGTCGGCGAGAACCACCCGGATCGTCATTCTTCCCCCTTGATGGGCAGGTCCACGCGGACCTGGAAGCCGCCGTCCACCACGGACGCCGTGAACGCGCCGCCCAGCGCGGCCGCCCGTTCGGACATCCCGCGCAGGCCGTGGCCGGGTGCGGGTTCGACGGCGCCCCGGCCATCGTCGCGGACGAGCAGGGTCAGCGCACCGGTTTTCCGCTCGAACGTGACGTCGACGCCGCGGGCCTGGTGCGCGTGGCGGACCACGTTCGTCAGCGACTCCTGCAGGATCCGGTACGCGGCACCGTCGACCGGGGCGGGCAGCTCACCCGGCTCGCCGTCGACACGGACCTCCAGCCCGGCGGCCCGCGCGTGCTCGAACAGCTCGTCGGCCTGGGCGAGGCTCGGCGCAGGCGCCTTGTCCTCCCCGGAACGCAGCACGGCCAGCGTCGCGCGAAGATCCTTCAGCGCCGAAGCGCTCGCATCCTTGATGTTCAGCAGCGCCTCTTTCGCCTGCTCCGGGCGCCTGTCGGCGACGTGCGCCGCGACACCGGCCTGGACGTTGATCATCGCCAGGCTGTGCGCGACGACGTCGTGGACTTCGCGGGCGATGGTGAGGCGTTCCTGCTCGGCCATCCGGTGGCGATGCTCGTCGGCCTGCTCGCGGCGGGCGCGCGCGGCGGCCAGCCCGTTGCGCACCGCCGTCCCGATCCCGACGACCGCGATCACCCAGACGACCCCGAGCCCGGCACGGACGTCGAAGGTGCTGAACCCGTGCCGGACGAAGAGCACGACGCCGGCGGCCAGGAGCAGTGACCCGCCGGTGATGCTCGCGACGATCGGCCCGCGGATCTTCGTGAGCATGAACAGCGCGATGGTCGGCAGCACGATCGCGGGCCCGCCCGGGTTGCCCGACGCGTAGTACCCCAAGGTCAGCGCGGACGTGAGCAGGAAGATCGGCATCGGGTACCGGTGGACCATCAGCAACGGCAACGCGGTGACGACCAGCCAGAGGACGCCGAACGTGGTCAGCGGTGGGGTGTCCGGTTGCCAGCGGGAGGCGCCGCTCGTGGCCCCGAGGACGAACCCCAGCGGCAGCACCACGCGCAGCACGCGGCCCACCCAGGGGCTCCACGGATACCGTTCTTTCAGCAGCACAGGACGCAAGCTACCCGGGGTGGGGTCCTGCCGCGTCCGTTGAAAAGCGGCTTCCCGGCTACGCCGCGTGCGGTAGCCGTCGCAGGACCGACGTCATCATCAGGACCCCGCCGATCACCTGCACGGCCAGCACCGGGACGCGATCAGCGGATCCCATGGTGAACGCGCTGAACAGGCCCCACGCCCCCGAGCCCGCCATCGCCCCGGCGCCGGTCCACACCAGCACCAGCCGCGGCCAGAACCTTCCCCGGGAAACGGTCGCCAGTGCGATCGCGGCGAGCACGCCGAGCACCGCGATCACGACGTCCTGGCCTCGGGCGGACATGCCGCCGGAGCCGACCGCCCAGATCGTGTGACCGATGGCGGAAACGAGCGCGGCGGCGATGCCGAGGTTGCCCGCGACGCCGAGCGTTCCGGGGCGCACGGTGCCGGTGACGACGAACATCCAGCGGTCGCGGGCGTAGAGCACGAACGCGGTCAGCAGCAGGATTCCCTGCCAGGCGAATCCGCCGTAGACGACGGCCCAGACCCAGTTCTCCAGCGGCATCTCGGTCAGCTGCGGTTTCGCCAGGTCGGCGACGATCACCGGGAGGTTCAGCACGATCGGCGCGAGCAGCCCGGTGCCGATCCAGATCGGGAACAGCACGAGCGGCGCGGGGATCCGGCGGCCCCAGGAGTAGGTGAACGCCAGCGCGAGCACCACCGCGACGACGTCCATCCCGCCGGTGAGCAGGTTCGCGAAGAGCATCAGGTCTGAGTCCACAAAGGACGGATCGCGGAGGCCGAGGCTGCCGCCCGTGACCCAGGACGCCTTGAGGGTCAGGTACGGGAGGGTGCCCAGGATCGCGGCGTAGCAGACGACGAGGCGGGAACTGGAGATCTTGGGAGTGGCTATGGCTGCTGTCATGCTCTCAGCGTCGGCTTTCACCCGGCGGAAGAACTCCCTCGTGAGCCTGGTCCGCCTCCCCCGTCAGAAGGAGCTGGGCAGTTTCTCCGCGGTTTCGTCGTCCGCCGGGGTGAGCGTGGCGAGCGAGATCTCGGAACGCCGTCCGAGGTACAGGTAGGAGAACTCGAACCGCAGCAGGCCGACGTCCGGGTGCAGGTACCGCTTGAGCACGATCCGCTCGCCGGAGACGTCGTGTTCCTTCCACATCCGCTCGAAGACGTCGGACTCCTGGCGCAGCCGTTTGACCAGGTTCTTCCACGCCGGTTCGGCGAGGTGTTCGGCCATCGCCGCGCGGAATCCGGCGACCACGCGGGGCAGGTTGAGCTCCCAGTCCGGGAGCCTCCGCCGCCACTCGGGGTTGGTCAGGCACTGGATCAGGGTGTTGCGGTCCTCGAACGGGATCGCGTCGAGGTCGCCCATCAGCCAGTTGTAGGCCCGGTTGTAGGCGAGGATGTCGCACCGCGCGTTGCGCACGCAGACCGGGAAGGGCTCCAGCTTCGTCATCATCCGGTGGACGTTGTCGCTGAGGAGCTTGCAGTCCTTCTCGAGCGGCGGTTCGGGCGCGCCGGCGAGGGTGAACAGGTGCGTGTGCTCGTGCGGGTCGAGCCGCAGCGTGCGGGAGATCGCGTCCAGCACCTGCTCGGACGCGTTGATGTCGCGGCCCTGTTCGAGCCACGTGTACCAGGTGACCCCGACCCCGGCCAGCTGCGCGACCTCCTCGCGGCGAAGCCCCGGCGTGCGGCGCCTGCCGCTGACCGGCAGGCCCACCTGGTCCGGGGTGATGCGTTCGCGGCGGCTGCGCAGGAAGGCGGCCAGTTCGTGCCGCCGCACGTCGGCCACTCGCGAATCGACGGTCATGGTCACCTCATCAGGTTCGCAAAGCTCGAAGCCGGTTACCAGGTAGTGCTGGTACCAGGATAACCACACTCCTGGTACCAGGGTGGGAATCGGTCGATCGTGGTATCCATGACTTCGACGCAAGTTCCGGCGACGCCTGCCCGCGTCGCCGCCGGACCGGCCCTGACCTCGGCGGGCCTGGTCACCGTGCTGCTGGGGGCGGCACTCCCCCTCATCGACTTCTTCATCGTCAACATCGCCCTGCCCGCGATCGGCTCCGATCTCCGCACGTCGTCGGCCACCTTGGAACTGGTGGTCGCGGCCTACGGGATCGCCTACGCCGTGCTGCTCGTCGTCGGCGGGCGGCTCGGCGACGCTTTCGGCCGCCGCAAGCTGTTCCTGATCGGGCTGACCGCGTTCACCTTCACCTCCCTGCTCTGCGGGATCGCGCCGACGGCGTTGACGCTGGTGCTGGCGCGGGCGACGCAGGGGGCGGCCGCCGCGCTGATGCTGCCGCAGGTGCTGTCGATCATCCAGGCGACCACGACCGGCGAACGCAGGTCCAAGGCGCTGGGTCTCTACGGCGCGACAGCGGGGCTTTCGATGGTGCTCGGCCAGTTCCTCGGCGGGGCGCTGGTCGCCGCCGATCTCTGGGGCACGGGCTGGCGGCCGATCTTCCTGGTCAACGTGCCCGTCGGGATCGCGGGCCTGGTGGTGGCCCGGAAGCTGATCCCGGAAAGCCGCTCGCGGAACCCGATCGGCATCGACCGTCCCGGCACGGTCTTCCTGGCGATCGCGCTGGTGTCGCTGCTGCTCCCGCTGGCGGAGGGCCCGGTGCTGGACTGGCCACTGTGGACGGTCGCGTTGCTCGTGGTGTTCCCGTTCGCCGCGGCCGGATTCGTCCGTGTGGAACGCCGGATGGAACGCGCGGGCGGGGTTCCGCTGCTGCCGCCTTCGGTGATGCGGATGCCGAGTGTGCGGCAGGGGCTGCTGGTCGGGGTGCCGTTCTTCATCGGGTTCAGCGCGTTCATGTTCGTGTTCGCGGTGACGTTGCAGGACGGCCTGCGCCTCGGCCCGTTGGATTCGGGTCTGGTGACGGCGCCGCTTTCGCTCGCGTTCTTCGGGATGTGCCTGGTCAGCAGCCGTCTGGTGACGCGGTTCGGGCAGCGGGTGGTGGCCGCGGGTCTCTCGATCCAGTTGCTCGGGCTGCTGGTGCTGATCGGCACCGTACTGCTGGAGTGGCCGGATCTGGGCGTGCTCGATTTCGCGCCGGGGATGCTGTTGTGCGGTCTCGGTCAGGGGCTCGCGATGACGACGGTGTTCCGGATCGTGTTGTCGAAGGTGCCGCCGGAGATCGCGGGGGTCGGCAGCGGGATGCTGACGACGTCGCAGCAGGCCGCGATGGCACTCGGAGTGGCGACGCTGGGGACGTTGTTCGCGTCCGCCGGCGCGGGCCCGCTCGGGATGAAGGGCGCGTTCGTGCTGGTCATCGGGATTCAGGCGGTGCTGACGGTCGGGGTGATCACGGTGGCGCGGCGGCTGCCGGATCCGCGGATCTGAGAAAGTTCGATTTCACCCGTCGGAGTTGTGGCTCCCCGAGCGACGATGGGGATGTGACGGAACCACGGGTGCATCGGGACCCGGCCTTCGCGCTGCTTTCGTTGTACGAGAAGGCGTTGCCGGAGGTCTACGGGTACCTGCTGTCCCGGTGCGGTGATCGCACCCTCGCCGAGGAGCTGACGTCCGAGACGTTCCTCGGTGCGGTGAGGGCCTGTCGCAAGGAGTTCGCACCTCCGGTGAGCACCGGGTGGCTGATCGGCGTCGCCCGGCACAAGCTCGCCGATCACTGGCGGCGCAAGGAACGTGAGGAACGCGGGCTGCGGCTCGTCCACGAGGAGGAGTACACCGATCCGTGGGACGAACGGCTGGACGCTCTCCTGGCGCGCGAGGTGCTCGCGTCGCTGGGGACGCATCACCAAGCCGCGTTGACGCTTCGCTATGTCGACGGACTTCCGGTCCCGGAGGTCGCCGCCCATCTGGACCGCACGGTGCACGCCACGGAGGCGTTGCTCGTGCGGGCCCGTGCCGCGTTCCGGCGTGCTTATCAGGAGAAGGAGGGTCGCGATGTCTGATCCATTCGACGCGCTTCGCGCGCCCTCGCAGGCTGTGGATCCTGACCCGCTCTTCGCCGCCGAACTGCGTGACAACCTGCGTCGCGCCGTCTTGAACGGAGCCTCCGCTATGCCATCCAGTGCCGAAGTGCGTTCTTTGACGCCGTATCTCGTGGTGACCGACGCCCGCGCCGCGCTCGACTTCTACGTCGAGGTGTTCGGGGCGCGGCGCCGTGCCGATCCGATCGTGATGGAGGACGGCCGGGTCGGGCACGCGGAACTGGCCATCGGGGACAGCGTGCTGATGCTCGCGGAAGAGTTCCCGGAGCTGGGAAATGTCGTGGCCCCCGCGGGTGGGCCGCTGATCCGGGTCGAGGTGGCGGACGCGCACGCGTCGGCGCTGCGGGCAGTGGAGCTGGGCGGGGAATTGGAACGTCCCGTCTCGGACACGGGGTACGGGCTGAGCGGGGCGATCAAGGACCCGTACGGCCAGCGGTGGCTCGTCGCGCAGGCGGCGCCTTCCGCTGCTCCGGAAGCAGCGCCGGTCCGGCACGGCGAAGCGGGCTACTTCACCTTCCAGGTCCCGGACGACGCGCGCGCGAAGGCGTTCTACGGGGCCGTTCTGGGCTGGCAGTTCTCGCCCGGGCGGGTCGAAGGCGGTTGGGGTGTCGAGGGTTCCGGTTTGCAGGGCGGGCTCTGGGGTGGCCCGGGGCGGCAGGTGGGCTGGAAGGTCATGTACGCCGTCGACGATCTCGCCGCCGCTCTCGACCGCGTCCGCGCGCAAGGCGGCCAGGCAGGCGAAACCGAACAGCAGCCCTACGGCCTGAGCGCCGACTGCGTGGACGACCAGGGCATCGAATTCTGGCTCTGGGAACAGCCTCGCTCTTGAGTCACTACCCCACCCCCCACCCGTCCCAGGGGGGCGACCCCGAAGCCAGTCTATCGCCGATGAGGGGTCGGGAGGGGAGCTGACGTGAGTTGTCCACAGACGGGGGTCATTGTGGACAACCAGGGGAAAAAGCCGTGAAGGGCAGCAGCCTCAGCGGCCGACGGCGTAGCCCTGCATTCCTCGCGCGTTGGCGGCGGCACGGAGTACGCCACCGGACCGCGAAACGGCCGAAAGCCTTCCGAGCGCCCAAGGTCCGGCGTCGACGACGGCGTGCCCGCGCGCGGCGAGAGCGTCCATTGTGGACTGACCGAGTCGCGACTCGACCACCAGTTCTCGCGGCGTCCACGAACGCGGATAGAACGAGCTCGGGAACGCGGTCGTGTGCCACGCGGGCGAGTCGATCGACTCCTGCAGGTTCAGCCCGCCAAGCGTGTGCGCCAGCCAGAAACACAGCTGCCACTGGTCCTGCTGGTCGCCGCCGGGGGTCCCGAACGCCAGCACCGGCTCTCCGTCGCGCAGGCCCATCGACGGCGAAAGCGTGATCCGCGGCCGTTTCCCGGGTGCCAGCGAATTCGGCAATCCCTGTTCCAGCCAGAACATCTGACCGCGCGAGTCGAGGCAGAAACCGAGCTCCGGGATCGTCGGGCTCGACTGCAACCAGCCACCCGACGGCGTCACCGAGATCATGTTCCCGGCCGCGTCGACGACGTCGATGTGCACGGTGTCGCCCCGGGTCGCACCCAGCGGCCCGACCGTCGGCTCCCCCGTCGCGCCGGAGCCGGATTCGAGCCCGCGCAGCTTTTCGAGAATCGCGGGCAGCTTCGGCGACGGACCACCGGGCCGGAGCTCGGCGGACGCTTCGTCGGTGATCAAGGCGCGACGGGCCTCCGCGTACTCGCGGGAGATCAGCAGCTCGATCGGCACGTCGGGGGAATCCCCGTACCAAGCCTCGCGATCCGCGAACGCCAGCTTCGCCGCCTCGACGGCCAAGTGCACGGTGCGCTCCGTCGGGATTCCGTCCACATAGGACAACTCGTTCCGCAGGCCGTCCAGCAACCGTGCCTGCTGGAGCAACGCCGGCCCCTGCGTCCAGGCCCCCATCTTCACCAGGCCCCAGTCGCCGAAGTCGACCTGCAGCGCGTCCTCGTACGTCGCTTCCCAGCCCGCGAGGTCCTCACCGGTGAGGAGACCGGCGTGGTCGCGACCGGAATCGTCACGGAAAGCCTTGCGGCTGAACGCATCGATCGCCTCGGCGACGAAACCCTGCGACCACGCGCGACGTCCGGCGTCGATCTGCGCTTCACGGCCGCTCACCGACTCGGCCTCGGCGACCAGTCGCTCCCACGTGTCCGCGAGCGCCGGGTTGCGATGCAGCCCCTCGGCGGGCTTGCCGTCCGGTAGCCAGAGCGCCGCCGACGTCGGCCAGTGCTCGGTGAAGAGGTCCCGGACCGCGCGGATCGTGTCGCCGACTCGGCTGACCAGCGGTATCCCGTTGCGTGCGTAGGAAATCGCGTAACCGAGCACGTCGCGCAACGACTTCGTGCCGTGATCCCGCAGGAGCAGCAGCCAGCCGTCCCACGCGCCGGGGACGGTCGCGGGAAGCAACCCGCTGCCGGGGATCAGATCGAGCCCGAGGTCCGCGAAGCACTCCGGCGTCGCCGCCGCGGGCGAGACTCCCTGGCCCGCGAGGGCTCGCGGAGTTCGATCCTTGGCGGTGACGAAGATGCCGGGGACCTGCCCCGCCGGGCCGCACAGATGCGGCTCGGCGATCTGCAGGACGAACCCGGCCGCTACCGCCGCGTCGAAGGCGTTGCCGCCGTCTTCCAGCACCGCCATCCCGGTGGCCGAAGCCAGCCAGTGCGTCGATGCCACCATGCCGTGGGTGCCGGCCAGTTCCGGCCTGGTCGTGAACACCCGGCCGATACTACGCTTTGCTAACTACTTTTTCAGCGTCGAGCGGTGACCGGAGCGTCGTAGTTTTCGAGCGTCGCCGCGTTCGCCGCGCGCGAGGTGATCCAGGTGAACACCTTGGTCATCGGCTTCGAACCCAGCACCCGGTACAGGAAGTTCCGGTAGCCCATCACGAACCGCGACGCCGGGATGAGGAACGTCCCGATCCCGGCCGCCTGCTTCTGCGAGACCTTCACCGGTCCGCGCAGTTTCTCTTCGTACCGCGCGAAAGCGACCTCGTGATCGCCACGCGCGGCGGCGAGTTCCCCGGCCAGGATGTACGCGCCCATCATCGCGAGCCCGGTGCCCGAACCACCCGGACCCGCGCACCAGGCGGCGTCGCCGAGCAGCACGACCCGGCCCCGTGACCACTTGTCGAGGTGGATCTGGCTGAGCGAGTCGAAGTACAGCGCGTCGACGTCACCGAGGCCTTCCAGCAGCGCCGGAACTTCCCAGCCGAAGTCGGCGAACCGCTCCGCGACCAGGCGTTTCTGTCCTTCGACGTCGTGCCGGTGCACGTCCACCGTGCCGGAGGTGAAGAGGAAGCTGACGTTGAGAGCCGAGCCGTCGCGTCCGCTGGCGGCCATCACGGTCCGGCCGGGAACGCTGCAGATCATGCCGAGGTGATCGAGGCCGAGGTGGTTGGGCACGGTGAAGCCCGCCGTCTGGAAACCGAGGTCCGTCCGGAACCGCGCCTCGTCGCCGAACGTCAGCCGCCGGACGCCCGAGTGCAGCCCGTCCGCGCCGACGACCAGGTCGAATCTGCGCGAATCGCCGTGCTCGAAGCTGACGTCGACGCCGTCCGCACCTTCGTCCAGCCCGGTGATCCAGTCGCCGAAGACGTACTCGACGTCGTTCTTCGTGTGGTCGTAGAGGATGCGCGTCAGGTCTCCGCGCTCGATCTCGACTTCGCCGCTGAAGAAAACCGACGGCATCTGGGCGACCTTCTTGCCGTTCACGTCGACGACGAGCTGCGCGCCCATCGCGGTCTCCTTCGCGCGGATGTCTTCAAGGATCCCCATGCGCTCCAGCAGGGCCATCTGCTCGCCGCGAAAGTCGACCGCGCTGCCGCCTTCGCGCAGCGCCGGGGCGCGCTCGACGACGGTCGGCGTGAAGCCGCGCTCGCGAAGCCAGAAGGCGAGGGCCGGACCCGCGATGCCGGCGCCGGAGATCAGAACTGTGGTCGTCATGGCTGCTCCCAGAGGTTTCGTGGTGTTGGGAACGACCGTACGGCAGATTTGCACGCTTGGTCAAGCCGCTTGGTCAAACCATTTGAATAAACCGCGTGGTCTAAGATCTCGGGCATGGGTAATCGCGAGGACCTGATGGCGGGCGCCATCCAGTGCTTGAAGGAAAAAGGCTGGTCACGCACGACGGTGCGGGACATCGCGACGGCGGCCGGGGTCAGCCACGCGGCGATCGGCTACCACTTCGGCTCACGCGAAACCCTGCTGCTGACGGCGTTCTCGCAGGCGATGGACGACTGGGGCAAGGAGATCCAGCTGGAGATGCGGAGCGCTGTCGACCCGGAGGCGTCGGCGGCCGAGCAGTACGCCACGTCCTGGCGCGCGATGATCGACTCCTACGGGCGCAACCGGCAGCTGTGGATCGCCTCGATCGAGGCGTTCGTCCAGTCCGAGCATCATCCAGAGCTGCGGAAACAGCTCGCGGCGGCGCAGCGCGAAGGACGACGCGGGATGGCGGCGGGCATCCTGGGGATCGACGAGGACAACCTCACCGAGGCCGACGAGCGCCGGATCGGCGCGGTGGCGACGGCGCTCAACTCGGGCGTGATGCTGCAGCACATGCTCGACCCGGAGAACGCTCCGACGGCCGAGGAGGTCGTGGAGGGGCTGATGGCGCTCGTCTCCCGCGTGTCATGAGACGGCGACCTTCCGCCGCAGCGCCGCCCGCGGCCGCCCGACGCCCTGCCACGACAGGCCGGCGTCCAGGATCCGTTGTGGCTCCAGGAGATTGCGCGTGTCGACGACCGAATCGCCGTCCATCTGCTCGGCCATGTAGGTCCAGTCGAGCCGTTTGAACTCGTCCCATTCCGTCAGCACGACGACGGCGTCGGCCGCCTTCGCGACCTGGTACGGGTCGTCGACCACGGTCATCCCGGCGATCTGGCCGCCGACGGCGGGGTCGTAGGCGGTCAGTTCCGCGCCGAGCGCGCCCAGCACCGAAGCGACCGCGAGGGCGGGTGAGTCGCGCAGGTCGTTCGTCCCGGCCTTGAACGCCAGCCCGAGGACGCCGATCCGCGAACCGGCCAGCGTGCCGCCGACCGCGCCGGCGATCTTCGCGACGATGCGGTCCCGCTGCGCGATGTTCTCCTCGATCGCCGAGGTGAGCAGCGTGAAGTCGTACTGCACCGACTCGGCGACCCGGACCAGCGCGCTGGTGTCCTTCGGCAGGCACGAGCCGCCCCAGCCGGGGCCGGGCTTGAGGAACGAGCGGCCGATGCGCCGGTCGTAGCCCATGCCTTCGGTGACCAGGTCGATGTCCGCGCCGAGCCGTTCGCACAGTTCGGCGATCGAGTTCACATAGGACAGTTTCATCGCGAGGAAGCAGTTCGCCGCGTACTTCACCAGTTCCGCGCTGGCCGCGTCGGCGACGACGACCGGGGCGGCGAGGTCGGCGTAGAGGTCGCCGACCCAGCGGGCGGCCGCGACGTCGTCCGAACCGACGACGATCCGGTCGGGCCCGAGGAAGTCCTCCACGGCGGTGCCCTCGCGCAGGAACTCCGGGTTCGACACGACCGGCACGTCGGTGCGGCCGAGCATCGCCTGGATGCGCTTCGACGTACCCACCGGAACGGTCGATTTGGTGATCAGCGCGCATCCCGCGGGAATGATGTCGCCGATCTCGCCGGTCACGGCTTCGACGGCCCGCAGGTCCGCCGAACCGCCCGCGCCCATCGGCGTCGGCACGCACAGGAAGACGGCCTCCGCGTCACGAACGGCGTCGCGCGCGCCGACCACGAAATTGAGTCTTCCGCTGGTCAGCCCCCTCGACACCAGCTCGGACAATCCCGGCTCCAGGATGTCCACCCGTCCGGCGGAGAGCCTTGCGACCTTCGCCTGGTCGACATCGACGCAAGTGACTCGATGCCCCAGGCCGGCCAGGCAGGCCCCCGTGGTCAATCCGACGTAACCGGTCCCCACCACCACGATCCGAGCAGCGCTCATGCTGCTGAAGGTGACAGCCGGAGTTGACCTCCGAGCGAACGGAATGCTTCAGGCCCGAATACTCCTCACGACATGCCGCCCATCGACGTGAGCCAACACACGCGCTACCCCGATGCGAACGAGCGTTAACCTAGACGCGGTTGTCGACGAAAGGGAGAACATGCAGATCACCGATACCGCGGCGCTCGTCACGGGCGGCGCGTCCGGGCTCGGCGGCGCCACCGCGAAGGCACTCGCGGCGAAGGGCGCGCGGGTCTTCGCGCTGGACCTCGCCGGTGCCATCGCCAACGCCGAGCAGATCGAGGGCATCACCTACGTCGAGGCCGACGTGACCGACCCGGAGCAGGTGCGGGCCGCCGTCGCGACCGCCGCCGAGTCCGGGGTGCCGCTGCGGACCGTGGTGAACTGCGCCGGGATCGGGCCGTCCGCCCGGATCCTTTCGAAGAAGGGCCCGCACGACCTCGCCCTGTACGCGAAGGTCGTCCAGATCAACCTGATCGGCTCGTTCAACGTGCTGACGCTGGCCTCCGAGGCCATCGCGAAGACGGAACCGCTGGCCGACAACGCGCGCGGCGTCATCATCAACACCGCGTCGATCGCGGCCTTCGACGGCCAGATCGGGCAGGTGGCGTACTCGTCGTCCAAGGGCGGCATCGTCGGGATGACCCTGCCCGCCGCGCGCGACCTGGCGTCGCACGGGATCCGGGTGCTGACCATCGCGCCGGGCATCGTCGACACCCCGATGCTGGCGACGGTGAGCGACGAGTTCCGCGCTTCGCTGGCCGAGGGCGTGCCGTTCCCGAAGCGGCTCGCGCGGCCGGACGAGTACGCGCAGCTCGCGCTGTCGCTGATCGACCACGACTACCTGAACGGCGAGGTCGTCCGGATGGACGGCTCGCTGCGCATGGCTCCGCGCTGAGCCTCTCCCGCATGTCATGAAAGGGTCGTTCCTGACGTTTTTCGTCAGGTACGACCCTTTCATGAC
>NZ_JBFBGL010000009.1:0-165611 GCF_040684635.1 Amycolatopsis sp. NPDC089917
ATTTTGGGATAAAACCCGAATCGCCACTCACGACCCCCTGTACCGACGCTTCTCCGCCACCCTCACCCCAAATCTCCGGACACCTGCTTCCACCACCACAGCAGTAGTCGGGCCGCCGGAGGGTTCGGTTCCCGGCGGCGGTAATCTGCCTCGCGACACCATCCGGGACACCTGTTCCACCACCAAGGAACCACTGGTGAATCCTGGGAGTGCCACGAAATGACGATTTCCGCGCCGGAGGCCGCCGTCCGCACGGTGGAGCTGACCGTGTCGGGGATGACCTGCGCCGCTTGTTCGGCGCGGGTGGAACGCACGCTGAACAAGCTGGACGGTGTCCGCGCGTCGGTGAACTACGCGACCGAGCGCGCCACCGTGCAGGTGCCCGAGTCGCTGGCCGACGACGTCCTCATCGAGCGGGTCCGCAAATCCGGCTACACGGCGGAGATCCGCGGGGACGAGGATCCGGACACCGGCTTCGAGCGGGTCCGCGATCTCCGCAGGCGGCTGGTCGTCGCTGCTCTTCTGGCGATCCCGCTGGGGAATCTCTCGATCACCCTTGCCCTGGTGCCGCGGCTGCGGTTCCCCGGCTGGGAACTGCTGTGCCTCGTCCTCGCCGTGCCGGTGGTGTTCTGGTCCGCGCTGCCCTTCCACCGGGCCACCCTGCGGAACCTTCGCCATCGTTCGTCCAGTATGGACACCTTGGTGTCGCTGGGAGTGCTCTCGTCGTTCGCGTGGTCGGCGTGGTCCGCTTTCGCCGGCGGCGCGGAACCCGGGTACTGGATCGGCTTCGGCCCGACGGCGGCCGGGGCGGACGCGATCTACCTCGACGTCGCCGCCGGGGTGACCACTTTCCTGCTCGCGGGCCGGTATTTCGAGAGCCGGTCCCGGCGCGGCGCGGCCGGGCTCCTGGCGGCGCTCGATGCCCTGGCGGCCAAGGACGTCCGTGTGCTGCGGGACGGTGTCGAGCGCATGGTCCCGATCGGCGAGCTGGCCGTCGGTGATCTGTTCGTGGTGAAGCCGGGGGAGTCGATCGCGGCGGACGGGATCGTCGACAGTGGACTGTCCACTGTGGACGTCAGTGCGGTGACCGGCGAGCCGGTGCCCGCGGAAGTCACCGAGGGGGACCGGGTCGTCGGCGCCTCGGTGAACCGGGACGGCAGGCTGGTCGTCCGCGCGACAGCGGTCGGCGCGCATACCCAGCTGGCCCAGATGACGGCGCTGGCGGAACGCGCGCAGGCCCGTAAGGCCGCCGTGCAACGCCTGGTCGACCGGATCTGCGCGGTGTTCGTGCCCGCCGTCCTCGGCGTGGCCGTCCTGACCCTGGCGGTGTGGCTGTTCGGCGGGGCTCCCACCCGGGAAGGTTTCGCGGCGGCGGTCGCCGTCCTCATCATCGCCTGTCCGTGCGCGCTCGGCCTGGCCACGCCGACCGCGCTCATGGCCGGGGTCGGCCGCGGCGCCCAGCTGGGCATCCTCATCAAGGGACCCGACGCGCTCGAGGCGAGCCGGACGGTGGACACCGTGGTGCTGGACAAGACCGGCACCGTGACCACCGGGAAGATGACCGTCGCCGCGTGCCGTCCCGCCGACGGGTTCACCGTGCCGGAGGTGCTGCGATTCGCCGGCTCGGTGGAAGCCGGTTCGGAACACGCCATCGCGGCCGCCGTCCTCACCGCGGCACGGGCCGAACTCCCGGACCTTCCCCCGGTCGAAGGGTTCGGCGCGCTGCCCGGGCTCGGCGCCAAGGGCGAGGTCGAGGGACACGAGGTCCTCGTCGGCAACTCGCGTTTGCTCACCGAGCGCGGGATCGGCGTCCCCGGCGACTTCGCGACCGCCGAACAGGACGGGGCGACGGCGATCCTCGTCGCGGTGGACGGCCGGGTCGCCGGGCAGCTGGTGATCCGGGACGTCGTGAAGCCGTCGGCGCGGGCCGCCGTCGAGGACCTGCACGCGCTCGGCCTGCGGACCGTGCTGCTGACCGGCGACAACGAAGCGGCCGCCCGCGCGATCGCGGACGAGATCGGCGTCTCCGACGTGCGCGCCGGCGTCCTGCCCGCCGAGAAGGCGCAGGTCATCGAGGAGCTGAGGGCAGGAGGAGCGCGGGTCGCGATGGTCGGCGACGGGATCAACGACGGCCCGGCGCTGGCCACCGCGGATCTCGGCATGGCGATGGCCCAGGGCAGCGACATCGCGCTGCGCTCGGCCGACATCGTGCTGGTCCGCGAAGACCTGCGCGTGGTCCCCGACGCCATCCGGCTCGCCGATCGCACGCTGCGGATCATCCGGGGGAACCTGGCCTGGGCGTTCGGCTACAACGTCGCCGCGATCCCGCTGGCCGCGCTGGGCCTGCTGAACCCGCTGATCGCCGGGGCGGCGATGTCGCTGTCGTCCGTGCTCGTCGTGTCCAACAGCCTTCGCCTGAAGGATTTCGGCCGGTCGGACCGACGCGCTGCGTGACACTTACGGGTGGTTTTGTACCATCGGCCCCGGACAAGGGGGCCTTTCGTGAAGCCGTTGAACACCGGCGAACCCACCGGCGTGGGGCGCTACCGGGTGTTCGCCGCGCTCGGCGAGGGCGGGATGGGCCGGGTGCTGCTCGGGACCTCCTCCGACGGTCGCCTGGTCGCGATCAAGCAGGTCCACCCGGGTTTCGCGCACGACCCCGGCTTCCGTGAGCGGTTCCGCCGGGAGGTCGAAACGTCGCGTCTGGTGTCCGGCGCGTACACCGCCCCGGTGATGGACGCCGATCCGAACGCGCCGACACCGTGGCTGGCCTCGGTGTTCGTGCCGGGACCGGCGCTGTCCGAGGCGGTCTCGGCGGGCGGGCCGCTGCCGCCGATGGCGGTCCGGCATCTCGCCGCGGGGCTCGCGCTGGCATTGGGCGACATCCACCGCGCCGGGCTGATCCACCGGGACCTGAAGCCGAGCAACGTCATCCTCACCGGTGACGGTCCCCGGGTGATCGACTTCGGCATCGCCCGCGCCGTCGAAGGCGACTCCGAACTCACGCACACCGGCGCGGTGATCGGCTCGCCCGGGTTCATGTCGCCGGAGCAGGCCGAGGGCAAGCCGCTGACCCCGGCGAGTGACATGTTCTCCTTCGGCGCGCTGCTGGTGATGGCCGCGATCGGGTCGAACCCCTTCACCGGGACGTCCACCCCGCACACGCTGTACAACGTCGTGCACGTCCACCCCGACCTGCGGCCGCTGGCGCCGGACCTCCGGCGGATCGTCGAGCCGTGCCTCGCGAAGAACCCGGCGGACCGGCCGTCCCCGGCCTGGGTGCTGGAGCGGCTCGGCCCGATCCCGCCGATGGTCACTCCGTGGCCGCCGATGGTGTCGCACCTCATCGAAACCCAGCAGGCCGAGGTCAGGCGGCTGCTGAACCCGCCTCCGCCGAAGAAGTCCCGGCGTGGCCTGTACGCGGGACTCGCCGCGGCCGCCGTCGTGCTTCTCGGGGGTGGCGTCGTCGCGGCGGTGTCGTCGAACGGGGACGACCCGCCTCCGGCCGTCGCCGCGCCGAGCACGTCCCCGGCCCCGGACATGCCGGTGAGCACCCCCGTCAACGCGGATCCGCTCGGCCCGGACAACCTGCGCGAGGTCGACCTGTGCAAGGTGCTCGAAGGACGCGACGTGCCCGGGCTCGGGAAGATGAGCAAGAAGAGCTCCGTCGACTTCGACACGTGCACGTACACCTCGCCCACGGGCACATGGCTGGACCTGGACATCGCCGGCGGCCTGGTGAGCGGGGAACCGAGCGGTGAACTCGAAGGACTTCCGTTGACCCTCAAGGGATCCGACGGCTCCTGCGGCGTCTCCGTGCCGGTCACCGGGGTGCGGAACACCGAGCTGAGCGCCCGGGTGAACTCGATGTCCACAAAGGACGAAGCTTGCACCGCGGTGAAAGCGGCGCTGGCCGACGCGGTGAAACGGATCAGGGCGGGCGGCCAGGAACGTGAGCTCCCGGCGGGCACGCTGGCCCCGCTGGACCCGTGCGCGCTGGTCGGCCCCGCGACCGCCGACCGCCTGATCGGGCCGGTGGTCGAAGCCATCCGCGAGCACCTGCACGAATGCCAGTACGACGCGGCGGGCAGCCTGCGGCTGAAGCTCCTGAAGAGCTATCCGCCGGTCCAGTCGAAAGACTCCTACTACTCGAAAACCGCGACGCTGGACATCGGCGGCAAGACCGTGTTCCTGGCCGAGGCGGACGACGGGATCGCGCGCTCGACCTGCTCGCTGACCTGGCAGCACCGGCAGATCAGCGACCGGGAAGGCGAGAACGTCGAGCTGACGTTCGGTACCAGCGGAACGAAACTGACCGCCGCTCAGGCCTGTGACAAGGCGAAGGGCTTCGCCGAAGCCCTGCTGCCGAAACTCCCGAAACCCTAGGGCTGACCAGTGAAACCGTTGCGTCCCGGCGAACCCCGGCAGATCGGCCCGTACCGGATCATCGCCGAACTCGGTGAAGGCGGCATGGGCAGGGTCGTGCTCGGCCTGGCGCCGGACGGCAGGCTCGTCGCGGTCAAACAGCTGCACGCCCAGTTCGCGCACGATCCGCGCTTCCGGGAGCGGTTCCGTCGCGAGGTCGCCACATCTCGGCTGGTCTCCGGCGCGTACACCGCCGCGGTCATGGACGCCGACGCGGAAGCGGAAACCCCGTGGCTCGCCTCGGTCTTCGTCACCGGGCCGTCGTTGAAGGAGGCGGTGGACGCCGCCGGGCCCCTGCCCGCCGAGTCGGTCCGCGTACTGGCGTCCGGGCTCGCCGCCGCGCTGACCGAGATCCACCGTGCCGGGCTGATCCACCGGGACCTCAAGCCCAGCAACATCATCCTGACGAGTGACGGACCCCGGGTGATCGACTTCGGCATCGCGCGAGGGGCGGAGGAGGCACAGGAACTCACCGGGACGGGCGCGATCATCGGATCGCCCGCGTTCATGTCCCCGGAACAGGCGGGCAGCGGGCAGGTCACCGGTGCCAGCGACGTGTTCTCCCTCGGCGCGATCCTGGTCATGGCGGCCACCGGACGCGGCCCGTTCACCGGCCCGACCGCACCGCAGACGCTGTATAACGTCGTGCACGCCGCCGCGGACTTCAGCGCGGTGCCGGACGAGATCCGGCAGCTCGCCGAGCCCTGCCTCGCCAAGAACCCGGCACAGAGGCCGACCCCGGAACAGATCCTGGACTTCCTCGGCCCGGTGCCGCCGGGCGCGGCGCCCTGGCCGCCCGCGGTGCACGCCCGGATCCAGCGGCAGGACGCCGAAGTGCGCTCGGTGCTGGCCCTGCCGCTGCCGATCTGGCGGCCGCCGCCCAAGAAGATGGCGCCACGGACGAAGAAGACCCTGTTCGGCTCGCTGGCAGGCGTCGTTCTGCTGCTGGTCGCGGGGATCGTGGCGCTCGGTCTCTCCATCGCCGAATACGCCAAACCCGAGAGCCCCGGGACGACTTCGCTGGCGGCGACCGAGGCGCTCGGCGCGGAACGGCTGCGCCTGGTGGACCCGTGCAAGGTGCTCGCGGGCCGGTTCGTGCAGGAGTTCGGCACCTTGGAGGCGGACGCGGACTCGAGCTACCCGGCCCGCTGCAAGTACACCGGCCTCAAGGGCGTCAGCTTCGAACTCCGGCTCGGCGAAGGCGTGACCGCGAGCAGCCTCGAACGGACCGATCGCACCGCCGAAGGAGTCCCTTTGCTGCGCAGCACGGTCAGCGGCGGCTGCGACTCGGTCGCCCAGCTGCCTTCGGACCGGCGGCTCGGTGTCGTCGTCTCCCATCCGAGCAGGGAAGGTGACCCCTGCAAGGCCGCCGACGACATGCTGACCGCGGCCCTCACCCGGCTGCGCACCCACGAGGTCGACCGCCCCGGTGAACAGGCGAGCATCCTCCCGCTCGATCCGTGCGCGGTCGCGGATCCGGCCGTCATCGCCAAGAACGTGCCCAACGCGCAGTCCGCGCCGCGGACGTTGCGGATCTGCGAGTGGGTGGGCGGCGGGGACACCCTGACCGTCGAGTTGCAGCGAGGCGCGTACCTGCCCGAGGGGTCGCCGGTCGATCTCGGCAACGGCGTCACCGGCGACGTCCGGGAGCCCGTCGCTTCGAACTGCGCCGTGACCTGGCAGCACCGTCCGGTCGCGGAGCGCGAGGTCGAACACGTCGCCGTCCGGCTGCTCGCCCGCGAGGGGACCGGCAGCCCGTGCGACCGGGCGAAGGCGATCGCCGGCTCGATCGCGTCGCGGCTGCCGAAACCCTGAGTATCGCGGATAGGCAACCCCCTGTGACGGCCAGGAAACGGGGTCCGCTAAGGTATCTCCCGTACGAACAACTACATCACGCGCGTTTAGCTCAGCGGGAGAGCGCTTCCCTGACACGGAAGAGGTCACTGGTTCAATCCCAGTATCGCGCACCAGGTTCGCTTCCCCAGGTGAACCGGAGTTCGTACCGCGGGCGATTAGCTCAGGGGGAGAGCGCTTCGTTCACACCGAAGAGGTCACTGGTTCGATCCCAGTATCGCCCACCGCAGGCCCCACCCGACGAGGGTGGGGCCTTTCGCGTTGCGCTTTCACCCTCGATCCCCCGAGGAGCACCTACCGCAACGCTTCGATCATCGGCGTGAGCGTGTCCATCGTCGCGGCGAGGTCGGCTTGGGGATCGGGGGAGTGGGCCAGCCAGACAGCGGCCTCGTTCATCGCGCCGGAAAGCAGGCGCACCAACGGTTCGACCGGGCGCTTCGCCAGGACGCCCTCGGCCATCAGTCCGGTCAGTGCTTCGGCGAGGTGACGGGCGCTGGACTCGGCGTCGAGTTCGCGCCAATCCTGCCAGCCGACCACGGCCGGACCGTCCAGCAGCATGATCTGCTGGGTCTCCGGATCGGTCGCCGCGGCGAGAAACGCGCGGCATCCCGCCAGCAGTCCCGCCCATGAGTCGGGTGCGGCGTCCGCGGCCCGTGCGATCTGCTCTCCGACGTCGTGCTGCACGACGCCGAGTACGTGCCGGAACAGGTCCGCCTTACTGCTGAAGTGGTGGTAGAGCGCGCCCTTGCTCACGCCTGCGGCCTGCGCGATGGTCTCCAGCCCGACCTTGCCGTACCCGTGTTCGGCGAACAACCGGCGGGCGGTGGTGGTCAAGGCCTCCATGGTCTCTTCGCGCTGCTGCTGCTTCGTGCGGGACATGTCCGGAATCTTGACATACCGACCGTCGGTTGGCTAACTTCAAAGAAACAAACCGACGGTCGGTATTGTTCGTAAGGCAAGGAGAACCATGCGTCTGACCAGCTTCTATCCCGTAATCATGACCGAGCAGATCGCCGAGACGCGGGACTTCTACTGCAGCCACTTCGGCTTCGAGCTCACCTTCGAGGCTGACTGGTACGTCAGCCTCAAACGTGACGGGTGGGAGCTCGCGATCCTCGCCCCCGGGCACGAAACCCTTCCTGCCGGGTTCGGCGAACCCGTGCGGGGGCTGTTGCTGAACTTCGAGGTCGAAGACGTCGACGCCGAGCACCGGCGGCTGGTCGGGGAGGCGGGCCTGCCCGAGGCGCTTTCCTTGCGCAGCGAGGAATTCGGGCAGCGGCACTTCATCGTCGCGGATCCCAACGGCGTGTTGATCGACGTGATCCAGGAGATCCCGCCGACCGACGAGTTCGCCGGGCAGTTCACCGACGAGGCGCGCCCGAGCCGATGAGTACGGCTATCAGGAACAGTCCACAAGCGACAGCCGCCGACACCTGGAGCCCGGCCGTGCAGGCGGCCCGTGCGGCGTCGAGCAGTTCGCCTGCCAAGTGCGGCGGAAGGTCCGAGGCAGCCGTCTCCGCCTGAGCCGGACCGGAGAGAGCGAGGTGCCGGGCCGCGTCGGACAGCCCGGCCGGGACGGCCAGATGTCCCGCGTACACCACCGCGGCCAGTGAACCGAACACCGTCGTCCCGAAACCGGCGCCCAGTTCGTATCCCGTCTTCTCCACCGCCGCGGCGCCGCCCGCCTGATCGGCCGACGTCGCCGAAAGCAGGGTGTCGGTGCTCGACGTGAGCGCGAGCGCCATCCCCAGACCCAGCCCCGTCAACCCGGCGCCGAGGAGCACCGGCGACGTCAGCGCGGCCGATCCGGTGGCCGGGACCAGCAAGGACACCGCCGCCACCGCGAAGCCGGCCGTGCGGACCCGCGCGTTGCCGAACCGCCCCAGCAGCGACGGGGTCACCACGCTGCCGACGGCCGACGCGCCCAGCACCAGGAGCAGCCGCGCCGCCGCCGACGTCGGGGAAAGCCCGAGCACCACCTGGAGGTACTGGGCGAACAACAGGCCGAGCCCGACCAGCGTGCTCATCACCAGCAGGATTCCGCCCACCGCGGGCCGTACCCCCGGCAGCCGGAACAGGGTCAGGTCCAGCAGTGGCGGATCGGTCCGGCGCTGACGGCGGGCGAACAGTCCGATGAGGACACAGCCGAGCGTGCCCGAAGCGACGGCCGGCAGCCAGGAACCCGGGTGCCCGACGGCGAAGGCGATCCCGAGCACACCGCCCGCCGCGAGAGCCGCGCTGATGGCGTCCCAGGGCCGTTCACCCGGCGGACTCCGGGGCAGCCACCGCAGGGCCAGGACCACCGCCGCGAGGATCACCGGCGGGTTCAGCAGGAACGTCGCCCGCCAGCCCCACGTTTCGACGAGCACTCCGCCGAGGATCGGCCCGAACACCGAGCCGGTCCCGGCGATCCCGCTGCACACCGCGATCGCCGTGCGGCGGTGCCGTCGCTCCGGGAAGAGCTCCCGGAGCGACGACATCGTCACCGGCATGATCATCGCGCCGCCGCAGCCGAGCAGCGCGCGGAACCCCAGCAGCACCGGCACGTTCGGCGCGAACGCGCAGCCCAGCGACGCGATCCCGAACACCACGTACCCTGCGATCAGCACGCGCCGCCGTCCGTACCGGTCGCCGAGGGTGCCGAACGGAAGCAGCAGCGGCGCGGCGGTCAGCGGGTAGATCGCCACGATCCACACCTGCGCCGCCGCGCCCGGCCGCAACTGCCGGACAAGGTCGGGCAGTGCGACGTGCAGCACCGTCGCGTCGACGGCGACGAGGAAGAGCCCGGCGCCGAGCACCGCCAGGAGCGGCCAGGCGCGGTCGACCGCTCGCTCGGCCCGGGCCGTGGTCACAGGAGTCCCGCCAGATGCCTCGCCACGACATCGACGTGCGGCGGGTCGACCACCGACAGGTGATGTGCCTCGACCGGCACGATCTCCAGATCGGGGCACAGGTTCGCCCAGCCCGCCGCGAGATCCGTGCGTGAGTACCGCGGCTCCATCGCCAGTCCGGCCGCGTACTGCTCGATCGCCCGGTAGAGCACGACCCGGCCGTCGTAACGGCGAGGCGTGGCGCGTTCGGCCGCCAAGGTGTCCAAAAAGGACTGACGTTGGTGCCGGAGCACACCGGGGCTGAGCAAACCGGCTTCGGCGACCCGGCGCATGGTCAGCTCGATCTGCTCCTCTTCGGGCAGCGGCGCCAGTTCCTCGTGGCCGAGCCGGACTTCGCGGCCGTAGGTCCCTTCGACGTAGCCGGTGAACCGCAGGAACCGCCGGGCGGACGACGCGCGCGGGTCGAGATCCGGCTCCGGGAGCGGGAGCATGGTGTCGATCAGCGCGACGAACTCGACGTCTTCGCCTTCCTCGGCGAGCCGCGCGGCGACGCCGTAGGCCAGCGCCCCGCCGAACGACCAGCCCGCCAGCCGGTACGGCCGGTCCCGGCGCTGTGCCCGCACCAACGGCAAGAGCTGCTCGACCCGCTCTTCGATGCCGACACCGGGAACCCGTTCGAACCCGACGCACGGCACCGCGGTGGGAAGCCGGTCCAGCAGTGGCCGGTACACCGTGCAGGTGCTTCCGCCGGGATGGAACAGCAGCAGCGGCGCGACCCCTTCTTCGCCGGGAGTGAGGACGTGGACCGGTCCGCGCTCCTCCCTCGTGTCGAGGACGGCGCGGGCGACGTCGGCGATGGCCGCGAGGGAATCGTGCCGCCGGAGTTCGGCGGCGTCGACAGGCGTGTCGAGTTCGGTGCTGAGTCCCTCGGCGAGCAGTTCGGCCAGCCGATCCGGTGTGCCGCTCTCGGTCAGCCGGACATGAGTGCCGCCCGCGTCGGTTCCGGTGTGCTCCTGCCACAGCCGCAGTACCAGCCTGTCGGCCGCGTCCCAGGCACGGCCGCGGGCCGGCCGCGGATCCTCGTCCTCGCGTGGCGCGAGATCGCGGCTGAGATCGGCGAGGGTGGCGCCCCGGAGCACGCTGACCGCGTCGGGCTCGGTGCCGAACTCCCGGCGGACGGCGTCCCGGATCCGGTTCGCCATCAAGGAATCCAGCCCGAGTTCGACGAGGGGGACGTCGGCCTCGATGCGGTCGGGGCGCAGTCCCATCACGGCGGCGACGATCTCGGTCAGCCGATCACCGCCGCCGCTCCGGACGGGCTCGGGGTCCGGCGTGCGCGCCGCGAACGACGGCGGCACCTCGACGGTGGTGTACCAGTGCCGTTCGTGCCGCCACGGCATCGGCGGGACGTCGACCAGCCGGGCGCCGTCGTCCGGATCGGCGGTCGTGATGCGGGTGCCCGCGCAGTACAGCTCGGCCGCGGCGGCGCCCAGCGCGCGGACCTCGTCCTGGCCACGGCGCAGGGTGCCGGTGACCACGGCGTCGTCGATCCCTTCGGCCGCGAGGGTCCGTGCCACCGAACCCCGCAGAATGGGGTGGGGCGACACCTCCAGGAACACGCGGTGCCCGTCCGCGGCGGCGGCCGCCACGGCCTGCCGGAAGCGGACCGGCCGCCGCAGGTGCGCCGCCCAGTACCCGGCGTCGAAGTCCGGAAGCTCGCGCGGATCGGCGAGAACCGTGTCGTACCAAGGCACTGTCGGACGGCGGCCGCCCAATTCGACAAGCGCTTCCCGGAGCGCGGGCAGCACCGGGTCGACCCGGGCGGAGTGCCCGGCGACCTCGACCGGCAGCCGCCGCGCGGTCAGCCCGGCGGCCTCCAGTTCCGCCACGAGCAGGTCGAGCACGGTCGCGTCCCCGGCCACGGTCAGCTGACCCGGCGCGGATTCGACGGCGAGTTCGATGTCCGGATACAGCTCCAGTTCCTCCGGCGCCAGCTCGATCGCCGCCATCGCGCCGCCCGGTCCGATGGTGCCCAGGAGCCGGGCCCGGGTCGCGACCAGGTGGACGGCCTCGTCGGGAGTGAGCACGCCGCTCACGACGGCGGCCGCCGCGGAGCCGAGGGAATGCCCGACGACGGCCGCGGGCCGGACGCCGAGCGCCTCCCATTGGGCGGCCAACGCGACCTGCGTCCCGAAGATCGCCGTCTGGGTTTCGGGCAGGGACAAAGGATCCTCGGTGAGCAGCAAGGCGCGCAGTGATCGGCCGGTGTGCTCGGTGAACAAGTCGTGCAGCTTGTCGACCTGTGCGGCGAAAGCGGGCTCGGCGGCCAGCAGCCCGCGGCCCATCCCCGGCCATTGGGAACCGTGCCCGGAGAACACGAACACCGGGCCGTCGGTGCTCAGCGTGGTGCCGGTGACCGCGCCGGCGGGCAGCGGATCGGCACCGCTGCCGACGGCTCGCAGCAGCGCCGCCAGTTCGGTGGTGTCCCCGGCGACGACGGCGGCACGGTGCGGTCCGCCGTTGTCGCGCCGGGAGAGTGTGTGGGCGACGTCGGCGAGGGAAAGCGACGGAGTGGCTTCCAGCCAGTTCGCCAGTTGCGCCGCGCGTTCGGTGAGCCTGTCGCGAGTGCGGGCGGACAGCAGGCCGATCCGGACGCCCGCACGGTCCGCGGCGGGTTCCGGCGCCGGCGCCTGTTCGAGGACGACGTGCGCGTTGGTCCCGCCGAACCCGAACGCGGACACCCCCGCCGTGGCGCGGCCGGACCGGCGCGGCCACGGCGTCGGTTCGGTCACCACCCTCAGGCGCAGCTCGCCGAACGGGATGTGCGGGTTGGGCGCGGCGAAGTGCAACTGGGGCGGGAGTTCGTCGCGGGACAGCGCGAGCACGACCTTGATCAGCCCGGCGATCCCGGCGGCCGCCTCCGCGTGCGCGATGTTCGTCTTCACCGAACCGATCAGCAGCGGCGCGTCGGAGGGGCGGTCCTTGCCGAGAACGGCGCCGAGCGAGCGAGCCTCGATCGGATCGCCCAGCAACGTGCCGGTGCCGTGCGCCTCGACGTAATCCACAGTGGACGGATCGAGCCGGGCACCGTGATACGCCGTGCGCAGCATTTCCTGCTGGGCCACGGGGTTCGGCGCCGCCATCCCCTGTGAACGGCCGTCGGAGTTGACCGCGGTGGAGCGGATCACCGCCAGCACCCGGTCACCGTCGTACTCGGCGTCGGCCAGCCGTTTGAGCACGACGACGCCGCAGCCTTCGGCGCGCGCGATACCGTCGGCGCCCGCGGCGAACGTCTTGCACCGGCCGTCCCCGGCGAGCAGTCCCGCCGCGGCGAACGCGGCCGTCGGCCCGGGCAGCAGCATGAGGTTCACGCCGCCGGCCAACGCCAGATCCGCCTCGCCGTCGCGCAGCGCGCGGACGGCGTGATGCACCGCGACCAGCGACGACGAGCAGGCGGTGTCCACCGCCATACTCGGTCCGCGCAGGTCGTAGACGTAGGACAGCCGGTTGGCCGAGATGCTCCCGGCCGCGCCGGTGGCCGTCCAGAGATCGACGCCGCCGCCCGACATCGTGAGATGCCCGTAGTCGTGGGTGGAGATCCCGGTGAACACGCCGGTCCGGCTGCCGCGCAAGGAGGCCGGAGCGATCCCGGCGTGCTCCAGCGCCGCCCAGGTGACCTCCAGCAGCATCCGCTGTTGTGGGTCCATTGTGGACGCTTCACGCGGGGTGATGCCGAAGTGGTCGGCGTCGAACCCCGCCACGTCGTCCAGGAAGCCGCCGACGATCGGCGCCGCGTCGGCGTTCCACCGGCCTGGCGGCGCGGTCCGGACGGCGTCCCGTCCGCTGCTCAGCAGGTCCCAGAACTCGTCGAGGCCGTTCGCTCCCGGCCAGCGGCAGCCGAGGCCGACGACGGCGATCGGGTCGGTCCGGCGCCGGTCCGTGCCCGTCGGCTCGGATTCCGGTTCGGTGCCGCCGGTGAGGGAGCGGGCGAGGTGGTCGATGGTCGGGCTCTCCCACAGCAAGGTGGACGGGAGCGCGGTGCCGAGCAGGTCTTCGAGATCGGCGGCGATGCCGACGGCCTGACGGGAGGACAGGCCGTAGTCGCTGAGGGGACGGTCGGCTTCGAGCCGGGCCGGGTCCACGCCGGTGTGCTCGGCGACCGTGTCGAGCAGCCAGCGGCGAAGGGCGGGGGTGTCGAACGACGGGTTTCTCATCGCACCAAGGCCTTTCCGTAATCGCCGGCGAGGTAGCGGTCGCGGCAGGCGCCGCGCGCGATCTTGCCGCTGGAGGTCCGGGGGACCAGGCCCGCCGGGACGAGCACGACGTCGCGCAGCGCGAGACCGTGCGCGTCGGAGACCAGCCGCCGGATCGCCACGGCGAGGGTGCGTTCGTCGTCCGTGGTCAGGGCGGTGTGACCGCGGTGTTCGGCGACGATGACCGCCGCTTCGGTGTCCGCGCCTTCGACGGCGAACGCGGCGACACTGCCCGGGCGGATGTCGCGATCGGCCGCGGCCGCCGTCGCTTCGACGTCCTGTGGATAGTGGTTGCGGCCGTCGACGATGAGCAGGTCCTTGATCCGGCCCGCGATGTAGACCTCGCCGTCGTACCGGACGCCGAGGTCGCCGGTACGCAACCAGGGCCCTTCCGGGAGCCCGCCCAGGTCCCCGGTCAGCCGGGCGCCGAAGGTCTCGGTGCTCTCCAGGGGTTTTTCCCAGTAGCCGGTGCCGACGTTGGGTCCGTGGACCCAGATCTCGCCGACGGACCCGTCCGCCAGCGCGACGCCGGTTTCCGGGTCGACCAGCGCGACGTGCTGACCCACCGGGACACCGCAGGCGACCAGGCGGAGCCCGTCGTCCGCCTGCCGTGCTGTCCCCGTGCCCAGTGCGGCACGGTCGAAAGTGGTGACGCGCGGCGGGACGCCTGGACCGGTGGTGACGAAGACGGTCGCCTCGGCGAGCCCGTACGCGGGGCGCGTCTTCTCCGGCTGGTAGCCGGAATCGGCGAAGACGGTGTGGAAGCGGTCGAGGACGTCGGGGTTGATCGGTTCCGCGCCGTTGACGATCGCGGCGACGCGGTCGAGGCGGAGCTTGGCGCGGTCCTCCTCGCGCACCCGGCTCGCGGCGTAGTGGAACGCGAAGTTCGGGGCGGCGCTCCAGCTCCCGTTGAAGTCGCCGAGCAGTTCCAGCCAGCGCAGCGGGCGTTCGATGAAGGCCAGCGGATCCATCAGCACCGACCGCACGCCCGTCGCCAGCGGCGTGATCAGGCCGAGCACGAGACCCATGTCGTGGAACAGCGGCAGCCAGGACACCGTGGTCCCCGCGGCCGGGTCGATGCCGAGTCCCGCCACCGCCTGGCGCACGTTGGCCAGCACGTTCGCGTGGCTCAGCACCACGCCCGCCGGGCTGCGGGTCGAACCGGAGGTGTACTGGAGGTAGGCCACGTCGTCCGGCGTCGGATCCGGGGCGGGCCACGCGCGGGTGGGGCCTTCGGACGGCTTGTCCGCCGCGACGACGGCGACGCGTTCGCCGCCGGGCAGGCCGGCGAGGAATTCGCGGACCGCGTCCTCGGCCGCGGAGGTGGTGATCACCGCTGTGGGGGAGCAGTCGGTCAGGACCGCGGCGAGCCGTCCGGCGTGCCCGGGCAGTCCGGGGTCGAACAGCGGCACGGCGATCGCCCCGGCGGTGATCGCGCCGAGGAAGGCGACCACGTACTCGGCACTCTGCGGGCACAGCACGGCCACGCGGTCCCCGGGCCGGACGGGCAGCGCGCCCGCGACGGCGTCGACGCGCTCCCGGAGCTGCTTCCAGGTCAGGGTCCGCCGCCGTCCGGCGCGATCGGTCGCGAAGTCGGCGAAGGTCAGCGCGGGCCGGTCGCCGTCGGTGTCGGCCCAATGCCGGAGGCAGGCGGGGAGGGTGGGGCCGGCCGTGGCCGGCAGGTTTTCGGGGGCCAGGGACATGACGTCTCCTCGGGGTCGGCGGGGGTGTCGGGTTCAGCGGCCGAGCGGGCCGGCGGCGTGCTGCCAGGCGGCGACGGCTAGCGCGTCGAGGTCGAGGCCGGTCGTCCCGGCGTCGCGAAGCAGGACCAAGACGTCGTCGGCGGCGATGACGACGGTGCGCAGGCGCAGTTCGGGCAGCTCGGGAGGCTGGCCGCGCAAGGTCAGGAGTTGTTGGTAGGAAAGGGTTTTCGCGCCCGGGACGACGGGAGCGGGATGGACGGTGACGGTCGACGACGCGGTACCGGCCGCGTCGTCGACCGTCACCTTCGAGCACCGTCCGGCCTGCGCGGCCCAGGCCGCCAGATCGGGCGGGTTCGTCATGCGGGCGACCAGTTCGGACACCTGGCCGCCGGGTACCGAGGACTGGAAGCCCTGGCCGGTGGCGTCGCCGCCGACCAGCCTGCCGTGGACGACGTCCTCGCAACCGCCGACGTCGATCCGGCTTTCTTCACGGTCCGGGGTGGACAGTGCCGAGGCCACGTCGAAACCGTCGCGCGCGGACGCGTGCGGAACGGTCTCCGGCGGCAGCAAAGCGGCCGGAGGGACGCCGGGAGAAGTCGGTGCCGCGGCGGCCTGAATCGATTCTCCGGGTACGCCGGAAATGGTGGCCAACGCGGCGGCGGAGACGACGAGCGCACGAATTCGGGCAGTCATGAATAGCCCTTTCGGAAGGGTCCTGAGGGGGTCACGGTCCCTTCGGTGGGACGCAGGCGCCGGGGGTCGCTTCAGGGGACGCCGAACCCGGGCGGCACGACGAAGGCTACGACGGGAAATCGAATACCGGAAGGTATCAAGAGAACGTAAATGTCCTTCGTGTACTGGGTGTGACCTGCTGCTTCCGGACTTTTCGCAGGTGCGTGACGAAGTCTGGTACTGCCGTGCCAGTGTTGTTCACTGTCCGTGAGTGACGGGTCACCCTGATGGGGGAGATGGAAGGTTTTCTTGTTTCCCTGGCATTCACATTGTCCTCCCGGATTGTGGGCAGGACAATTGCCTGGAGGGTCTTCTTCCGCTTAACTTGTCGGCACCTCCGATTCCTTTTGGCGGGTAATCGCCGTCACATTTTCGAATTCTGTCGCACGACCGGGACAAAGGATCACGTATGCGCAATATTTCGAGGCGGTCGCGGGCCGTCGCGGTGCTGGCGGCCGTGGCGTGCCTGCTGCCGAGCGTCGCCGTCGCCCCGGCGCGGGCCGAGAGCGGTGTCCCGGACGCCCGCGCCGACGACGGGTCGCACGTCGTCGCCCAGACCACTGTGGACGGTGATCCGCGGATGCTGGACCTCACCGTGCGTTCGGTCGGCGTCGGGAGTTACGCGATGGTGCGGCTGATCCTGCCATCGCGGTGGGCCGCCGAACCGGACCGGAAGTGGCCGGCGGTGTACCTGCTCGCCGGGGAGACCCGGCTGCAGGACTATCGCGGCTGGACCGCCAACACCGACATCCGGAGGCTGGCCGACGACTCCGGCGCCCTCGTGGTGATGCCGGGTTCCGGTTCCGCGGGGTTCTTTTCCGACTGGTGGAATTACGGCAAGAACGTCGTCCTGAATCACTGGGAGACCTTCACCGCCGTCGAGATCCCGCAACTGATCGATCGCGGGTATCGCGGGGACGGGCGGCGGGTCGCGGCCGGGCTCTCGCTCGGCGGTTACGGCGCGGTGGAACTGGCGGCCCGGAGGCCGGGGGTGTTCCGGTTCGCCGGATCGTTCAGCGGCAACCTCAATCCCACGGGCCCGTACGGCGAGCTGCTGACCAGCGCGATCGTCGCCTCGGCCCGGCAGGATCCCGAGGCGCTCTGGGGTGACCGGCGGCGCGAGGCCTCCCGCTGGGACGCGCACGACCCGCTGGTGAACGCCGACCGCCTGCGCGGCACGGAGCTCTACCTGTCGACGGGTAACGGCCTGCCGGGGCCGTTCGACGGGAAGCTCCCGATCGACGTGCTGCCCGGCGCGATGCTGCTCGAATTCCTGTGCTCCGGCCAGACCGCCGCGATGGCGGACCGGCTGAACCGGCTCGGCGTCGCGGTCACGACGGACTTCTACGGTCCGGGCACGCACCACTGGGCGTACTGGCAGGACCAGCTGCACAAGACCTGGCCACGGATGCTGCGCGCGCTCTCGGCGCCGGTGAAAGCGGGGGAGGCGTCGTGACCCGTCCGTCCTTTGTGGTCACCGGGGCTTCGAGCGGGATCGGCCGGGCCTGCGTGGCCGAGCTCGCCCGGAGGGGCGCGCATGTCTGGGCCAGTGTGCGCACCGACGCGGACGAAACCGAACTCGCCCGCACTTATGGCGAAGCGGTCACAGTGCTGCGGATGGATCTTCGGGACGCGGCGTCGATCGCGGCGTGCGGGGAGAAGGTCGCGGCGGCGGGGCCGGTGCGAGGGCTGGTGAACAACGCCGGGATGGCCCGGCCCGGACCGCTGGAACACGTCCCGCTCGAGGACTTCCGCCGGCAGCTGGAGGTCAACGTCACCGGTCAGCTCGCCGTCACGCAGGCGATGCTGCCCGCGTTGCGCGCCGAACCCGCCGCCAGGGTGGTGACGATCGGATCGATGGGCGGGCGCATCGCCGGTCCGATGGTCGGGCCCTATCACACGTCGAAGTTCGCCCTGGTCGGCCTGACCGACAGCCTGCGCGCGGAACTGGCGCCGTCCGGGATCGACGTCGTCCTCGTCGAGCCCGGCGCGGTCGCGACCTCGATCTGGCCGCGTGCTCGCGCCGCCGCCGAAGAGGTGCGCGCGGCCTTGCCGGAAGCCGCGCGGAAAAGGTATGCGGCGCAACTGGAAGAAGCCGAACGCAGTGCGGAGCGGTCCGCGCGGAACGGTGTGCCGCCCGCGCGGGCGGCGCGGGTCGTCGTTCACGCGTTGACCGCCCGCCGTCCCGCGCCGCGTTACCTGGTCGGCCGGGACGCGCGCATCGCGGCGGTGCTGGCGAACCTGCCGTTCCGGTTTCGCTACCGGTTGACGGCGGCGAAACGGTGACCCGGCTCGTCGTGATCGTCGCGCCCGGCTCCCGGGGAGACGTCCAGCCGTGCGTCGCGCTGGGGCGCGGCCTGCGCGGTGACCGGGTCCGGGTACTGGCGGCCGAGCGATTCCGGACCTGGGTGACCGGGCACGGTCTGGAGTTCGCGCCGCTTTCGGCGGATCCCGGCGAGATCCTCGGTTCGGACGGCGGCCGCGAATGGACCGAGGGCGGGCGCACTCCCGCGACGTTCCTGCGCGGTCTGCGAGGTGCGCTGGCCCCGGTGCTGGAGCGCCTGCTGACCGACGTCCGCGAAGGAGCGTCGGGGGCGGACCTCGTGCTCGCCCCGACGCTGGGGTTCCTCGGCGCGCACCTGGGCGCCGCGCTCGGCGTGCCCGACGTCGAGCTGCACTATCAGCCCAGCATGCCGACGAGGAAGTTCGCGCATCCGCTGCTGCCGTGGGCGGCCAAGGCCGGGCCGTGCGGACGGCGGCTGAGCTTTCACGCCGTCGACGCCGTCGCGTGGCAGGTGTTGCGACCCGAGGTGGACCGCTGGCGAGCCGCGGAGCTCGGTCTCCCGGCGGCCGGGTTGCGCGGACCCCGGCGAGCGGAAACCCCGGTGCTGTGCGGGTTTTCCGACGCCGTGGTGCCCCGGCCGAAGGATTGGCCCGCCAGGGTCCACGTCACCGGGTACTGGTTCCTCGACACCCCCGCCGCGTGGCGGCCGGATCCGCGCCTGCGCGATTTTCTCGCCTCGGGACCGCCTCCGGTGTACGTCGGCTTCGGCAGCATGCGGCCGTCGGAAGCGGAGCGGGCGTTCGCCGCCGTCCGCACGGCGTTGCGCCGGGTGGGGCTGCGCGGCCTGCTCGCCACCGATGCCGAGTCCGACGACGACGATCTGCTGGCTGTCCGGGACGTCCCGCACGGGTGGCTCTTCCCGCGTACGGCGGCGGTGGTGCACCACGGCGGCGCGGGCACGACCGCGGCCGCGCTGCGCGCGGGCGTCCCGGCACTGGTCTGCCCGGTCTTCTCGGACCAGCCGTACTGGGGGGATCGGGTGTCACGCCTCGGCGCCGGACCGCGCCCGCTTCCGTTGCGGGATCTCACCGCGGACGCCTTGACCGCGCGGCTGCTGGAGCTGTCCGGCAATCTGCTGTTCCGCCGTGGGGCGCAGTACGTCGGCGCGCGGCTGCGCGAGGAGGACGGGGTGGCGCGGGCCTGCGAAGTGCTGCGGCAGGTGGGTTATTGAGAGGCAAGGTAAATATGGTGTGATCTCAAGGGGTCGTGAGCGGCAAAGAGTGTTCTAACCTTCTTTGTCACTCACGACCTCACTCGGAACAGTTCATGCGGACCTGAATCGGACGCTCAATCATCACCCGGTGTCCCATGTGGACACTCGGCGGATTTCGTCGCGAGGTAGGCGGCGAGACGGCCGAAGCAGGACTGCCAGCCTTCGACGTGGCTGTCGCGATCCGCCACGGTCTCGAAGATCTCTTGGTGGAACGACATTTCGGTTTTGCCGTCGAGGTCGGCGAGGGTGACGGTGACGAGCGTGTCGTGCCCTGGCGAGCCTTCCGGTTCCTCCCAGGCGAAGCTGAAGACGAGCCGCTCCGGCGGGACGATCTCGTGGTAGACGCCCGATGCCCACAGGTCGGTCTCGCCGTCGCTGATGCAGATCCGCCAGCGGCCGCCTTCGGTGAGGTTGACCGTGCAGGACTTGGCGGTGAACCCGGCCGGCCCCCACCAGTGCGCGAGATGGTCCGGATCCGTCCAGACCCGGAAGGCGAGCTCGCGGGGTGCGTCGAGGAGACGCGTGATCGTCAGGTCGCTCATCGGGTTCTCTTCCGCAGGCTATTCAACCGTCTGGTTGAACTCTAGCGTTCCTGTCAAACCGCATCTAGAGGGCGAAACGCGTCGGTCCAGGGGGTCGTGAGTGGCGATTCGTGTTCTAACCCGAATCGCCACTCACGACCACCTGGACCGAACGGCCACCGCACAGGCGCGCTCGCTGTCCGTGAACCGCTACCCGACGACCACTCTTTTGGGTTAGGTTCCCCCTCATGAAGCTGCGCTGGGGTGTCACCGCCGTCGTCTCCGCTCTCGCCGCCGTCCTGCTGCCCGGAGTGGCCTCGGCCGCGCCCGTGTCCTCGGCGTCCCTGCCGATCGTGCGCTGCGAGTTCACGCCGACGCCGGAGAACCCCGCGGCCCGCCCGGTGTTCCGGCCGATCCCCTTCGCGCTGACCCGCGGCACGATCGACGTCACGTTCCGCTTCAACTACGGCCCGGTCACCGTGCGCCTCGACCGCGCGGGCGCCGCCCCGTGCGCCGCGCACAACCTGGCGAGCCTGGCGCTGCAGCGCTTCTACGACCACAGCCAGTGCTGGCGCCTGACGAACTCCTCGCGCCTCGGCGTTCTCCAGTGCGGCGACATCTACGAAGCCGAAAAGGGCGGACCGGGCTACAAGTTCCCGGATGAGGTCGACGGCACCGAGACCTACGAGCGCGGCACCATCGCCATGGGCAACCAGGGCCCCGGCACCAACGGCAGCGAGTTCTTCATCGTGCACTCGTTCGCGAACATCCCGAAGAACTACTCGGTGATGGGCAAGGTCGTGCGGGGCATGGACGTGCTGGACAAGATCGTGGCCGCCGGGATCATCCCGACGGACCCGAACGGCCCCCAGGACGGGCTGCCCGCGAAGCCGGTGAAGATCCAGAAGGCGACCGTCGGCTTCTGATTCTTCACTCTTCGAGCCCGCGTGCCGAAGCCGTGAAAGCAGTCGCCGGTCTTACGACCGCAATCCGCACTTGACCAAGAAATCGTCCGCGGCGAGTTCCAACTGCTCGTCCTCGTGAAACCTGAAGTAGACGGCTTCACCGCAGATGCCGGCGTCGGCGGTGAAGCCCCACCAATCTCCAGTCCCCACAGGGGCCGCTGCGACGAATCCGACCCACTCGTCGGAGTTTTCATTCACCGAAAGAAGGTCCTCCTCGCGGCCATCAGGAGATTTCACCGGCAGCAGATCGATGGAAAAGAAGCCTCCACCCCCGTACGTCAGCATGAACGGCGGTACTTCTGCGGAAGCCGGACGCCAAGCGCATCTTCGGCCCGCGCAAGTTCGACCTCGGAAGCCCGCCAAAAATCAAAGGGCGTGAACACGCCCGGAACAACATGAACCGCTCGTTCTTCACGAGCCCTCAGGACGATGAGTTCGAATTCGGCGAATTCCACAGACACCACACTCTCACTCTTGCCGAGGCCGACTACCCAACCGTATGACCGGCCGCGGCCAGCGCCGCATCAACGGCTCTCAGGGCTGCTGCCGGACGAAGTCGGGAATCCCGTCGGCCGACGCCGGATCCTTGATCGGGTACAGCGTCATCCCCTCCGGGGCGCGGGCACGCGAGATCTGAACACCGTGCAGACACGCATCGCACCAGAGATAGACCGTGGCGAGCCGGGTCTCCGGATAGCCGAGGTACCTGACCTCCAACCGGCGTGCCTCGCAACGCGGACACGGATGACGGTCGATCCGGTCCGAACCTCCGTCGATGACTGAGATCAGCGTCGACATCCAGCCGGTTCGCCGGGAGTTCCGTTTCACCGCGGGGTGCCGCGGAGTTCCCGGACTCCTTCGAGCCCACCCGCTCCCGCCAGTTCGAGCGTCGCGCTGTGCGGCGAGTCGAGTAGTTCGACCGGCCGTCCGTAACGCAGGATCCCGACGACTCGCAGGTCGATCTTCGTCGACGAGCCATCCTCGAAGATCGCGGTGGAGAGGACGTCACCGACCGAGACCTGGTCGCCGAGACACCGGACGACGCATACCGCCTTCTCTTCGGACACTTGCCCGACACTTTCGACACCGAGCTGGATCACTGCCGCCATGACCTTCCCTACGTTCGAGAGTCAGAGGTCCTCTGCTCAGACCGCCTCTTGCGAGAGTTCGAATTCGACGAGTTCCTTGCCCCGCAGGATCGCCCAAATCGAATCCTGCGCCGCCGATTCGAGCCAGCCTTCGAAGGGGGTGCCGTCACCGCGGAACCACCACACGGCGCGGTTGACGACCGAGCGCAGCTCGGCATCGACACGGTAGTGAAAGTCGAACCTCACCTGTGAGTGCTGTTCGTGCTCCCCGTCGGCGTCGACGATCTCCAGCTGCCGCACGAATCCCACCGAGAACACCGGCTCGGAGAACCAGTTCACTTCGCAGTATTCGAAGAGGAACCCGTCGGCGTCGGGACCGTCCGTGCCGTCGAACTCGACCGGCTCGAAGCCGCGAAGGACCGCCACGAGCTCACCGACCGTCGGAGACGTTCCAGGCTTCACCCGACTGGCGAGGAGATCTCGCGCGACAGCCAGCGCGGAGTGAATCGAATGCCTCACCACTGTCTTACCGCTCTCTCGCACAGACCAAGAGCGTAGGAGCCGAAGTCCTCTCCCAGTTTCTCGACCGGCTCGCCGACATGGCTCCAGACGAAGACCGGGTACTCGCCGAACCGGTCCGCCTTCGACGAATCGAGGACGATCGCCCCGCCCATGCCGTCGAACATCACCACGATCAGCTCGGCGGGAAGTCCGTGATCACGGCGCAGGTCCAGGGTCGCCTTCACGGACCCGAGCAACTCATTCCCATAGGCGGGAGTCCGGTAGACGCCGAGGAATTCTTCTCCGGCGATGTCCCAGGTGCCGAATTCCTCGATGAGACGACGGTACGAGGGTGGGAACGCGACACCAAGAGCCCGCTCCGCGGCGTCGATGCTCACGTCGTCCTCTCCGCCGGCGTGATTCGCGATGCCCGCGTTCGCGCGGATCAGTTCGATCAGGCGCTCGCTCGCTTCGAGGCTCACGCGACGACCTGACTTTCCAGTTCGCTCAGGATGCCGTCCAGGAAGGCTCCTCCTCGCAGGCGGCGGACCTGTCCACCGGCCGCGCTCAAAGCGAACATCGAACCTCCTCCATCCGATCCGAAAACGGTGATCCGCTCCTCGGCGACTCCGGCCGCGAAAACCCGGTTCTCGCCAGGCGGATAACCGAACCTCGCCTCGAACCCTCGCCCGAACTCGGCACTCAGCCGAGACGTCCGTTCGATCCAGCCCCTCAGGTCCTCAGGCCCCACGCCGCCCCCCACCACCACCTCCCTCGCCACTCGACACGAGGTGGCGAACTCGATGTTGTCGATACCCGGGGGGGCGCCGCATCCTGACCGCGGTGCCACGCCGTTGACAACTGACGGCACAGGTCGTAGCCGCCTTCGCTACGCGCAGGAATCACACAGCCCCCTCACAGGAAACAGTGTTTCACCCTTTAGAGTGACGCATCCTCATCGGCCTGGCTGCCGGTGACATTCATGAGGGTTCGAAGCATGCTGACGTACGAGCAGTACCTGTCCACGAAGAGATTCCCGGCCCTCGACGGGCTGCGCGCGATCGCCGCGCTCCTCGTGGTGGTGTTCCATTACGGAGGACCGTCGTGGGCCGTGGCCAACGGGTGGATCGGCGTCCACCTGTTCTTCGTCCTTTCCGGTTTCCTCATCACCACGCTGGCTCTGCGCGAAGAGGACCGAAACGGCAGGATCTCGCTCGCCGACTTCTACCTCCGTCGCGCTTTCCGCGTTCTTCCCGTGTATTTCACGGTTTTGGGCATCGTCGTGGTGTTCACGTGTCTGCGCGGCCAATACACGTCCAGCGGGCTTTCCGGGGCGATGCCGTACTTCCTGACCTTCACGAACGAGTTCGCCGGCAACGCGCCCTTCGGCCAGTCGTGGACGTTGGGGGTCGAGCAGAAGTTTTACCTCGTCTGGCCGTTCCTGGCCTTCGGTATCGCGGCACTGAGCTTCCCGAAACGGCTGGGCCTGGCGATCGGCCTGATCGCGCTCATGATCGCGCTGATCCCCGTGATGCCCTACGCGGGCGCTTACTCACCCATCGTCATCGGCTGCGCACTCGCCATCGGCCTCCACTACCGCAAGGGCTTCGCGATCCTCCGGGTCTTCACGCACCCAGCGGCCTGCTTCGTCCTGCTCGCGGCCCTCGTGGTCCTTCAGATCCACGTGACCGACATCGCGACCTTCTTTCAGGACAGCGGCACTGTCGGCGGCACCACGTACGCCGTCGTGGTCGCGCTGTTCATGACGTCGCTGATCCCGCGCGGTCCGATCGCCTGGCTGTTCTCCACCCCGCCGATGCGGTTCATCGGCGAGCGGTCCTACTCGGTCTACCTGCTGCAAGGGGTGGCGGCGACCGTGGTCGCCTTGTCGATTCCCCAACTGGGCACGCATCGGACGTCGACCGCCCTCGCCGTGACCGTCGTCGCTCTCGCCGTCTCCGACGTCCTCTACCGCTGGGTCGAGCTGCCGATGATCGAGGTCGGCCGCAAACTGGTCGCCCGGCGCGGGCCCGCACCGCCCCATCCCACGATCCGGGAAGCCGGACCCGCACTGGCCAGCGGCTGAGCAATTCAGGCGAAGCGCCCTTGTGTGGGTCCGGTAGTCTGGTCGCCAAGGTCGAGAGGCGCTGCAACGGACCACGGGGTCCGCCACGCTCGGCCCCGGACCTCACCGCAAGGGCGCCTCCCACGACATGGGAGGAGCGCTGGATGGAAACGACCGCCCTGCGAAAGCTGCTGGATGAGCGCATAGTCGTGCTCGACGGCGCGTGGGGGTCGATGCTCCAGAACGCCGGACTCAAGCCTGAGGACTACCGCACCGAGCGGTTCCAGGATCACCCGCGCGACAT
Organism: Amycolatopsis sp. NPDC089917; assembly: GCF_040684635.1. Taxonomy (NCBI): domain Bacteria; kingdom Bacillati; phylum Actinomycetota; class Actinomycetes; order Pseudonocardiales; family Pseudonocardiaceae; genus Amycolatopsis; species Amycolatopsis sp. NPDC089917. The sequence goes on from NZ_JBFBGL010000009.1 coordinate 24,800, forward strand.
CACCGGCGACCCCGACCTGCTGAACATCACCAGACCCGACGTCGTCCTCGACATCCACCGCCAGTATCTCGACGCCGGCGCGGACATCACGACGACGAACACGTTCACCGCCACCACCATCGGGCAGGCGGATTACGGGCTCGAGCATCTCGCGTACGAGATGAATCTCCGCGGCGCTCAGATCGCGCGCGAGGCGGCGGACGCGGCGGGCGGGAAGTTCGTCGCCGGGTCGGTCGGGCCGCTGAACGTCACGTTGTCGCTGTCGCCCAAGGTCGAGGACCCGGCGTTCCGCGCGGTGACCTTCGACGAGGTGTACGCGGCGTATGCCGATCAGATCAAGGCTCTCGCCGAAGGTGGCGTGGACCTGCTTCTGATCGAGACGATCTTCGACACCCTCAACTGCAAGGCCGCGATCGCCGCCGCCCGCGACGTCGCGCCGCATCTGCCGCTGTGGATCTCGGTGACGATCGTCGACCTGAGCGGCCGGACGCTGTCCGGGCAGACGGTCGAGGCGTTCTGGAGCTCCATCGAACACGCCGATCCGCTGCTGGTCGGCGTCAACTGTTCGCTGGGTGCCGAGGAAATGCGCCCGCACATCGCCGAACTTTCCCATCTCGCGGGCACGTACACCGCCTGTCACCCCAACGCCGGTCTGCCCAACGCGTTCGGCGGGTACGACCAGACGCCCGACGAGACCGGCGCGCTGCTCGGCGACTTCGCCACGGCCGGGATGGTCAACGTCGTCGGCGGCTGCTGCGGCACGACCCCCGCGCACATCAAGGGCATCGCCGACGCCGTCCGCGGGATGGCGCCGCGCGTCCTCCCAGAGGCCGAGCCGCACACCCGGTTCAGCGGCCTGGAGCCGTTCGAGATCGGCGAGGACACCGGGTTCGTCATGATCGGCGAGCGGACCAACGTCACCGGGTCCGCCAAGTTCCGCAAGCTGATCGAGGCCGACGACCACCAGGCCGCCGTCGACGTCGCGCTGGAGCAGGTCCGCGGCGGGGCGAACCTGCTGGACGTCAACATGGACGCCGACCTGCTCGACAGCGAAAAAGCGATGACCACGTTCCTCAACCTCATCGCCACCGAACCCGAGGTCGCCCGGCTGCCGATCATGATCGACAGCTCGCGGTGGACGGTCCTCGAAGCCGGGCTGAAATGCGTGCAGGGCAAGGGTGTCGTCAACTCCATCAGCCTCAAGGAAGGCGAGGAGCAGTTCCTCCAGCAGGCCCGGCGCATCCGCGACTACGGCGCGGGTGTGGTCGTCATGGCCTTCGACGAGGAGGGCCAGGCCGACACCGCCGACCGCAAGGTCGCGATCTGCGCCCGTGCCTACGATCTCCTGACGCAGCAAGCCGGTTTCGTCGCCGAGGACATCATCTTCGACCCGAACGTGCTCGCGGTCGCGACCGGTATCTCCGAGCACAACGGGTACGCCAAGGCGTTCATCGACGCGCTGCCGCGGATCAAGGAACGCTGTCCGGGCGTGCACATCAGCGGCGGTATCTCGAACCTGTCGTTCTCCTTCCGCGGCAACAACGTCGTGCGCGAAGCGATGCACTCGGCCTTCCTGCTGCACGCGGTGCGCGCGGGCCTGGACATGGGCATCGTCAACGCCGGCCAGCTCGCGGTCTACGAGGACATCCCCAAGGATCTGCTGGAACTGGTCGAGGACGTGCTCTTCGACCGCCGCGAGGACGCCACCGACAGGCTGGTCACGTTCGCGGAAACGGTCAACGGCAAGGGAACCAAGCGCACCGTCGACCTGTCCTGGCGGGAGAACACGGTCGAGGCACGCCTCAGCCACGCGCTGGTGCACGGCATCGTCGACTACATCGAAGAGGACACCGAGGAAGCGCGGCAGAAGCTGCCGAGGCCTCTCGAAGTCATCGAAGGTCCGTTGATGGACGGCATGAAGATCGTCGGCGACCTGTTCGGTTCCGGCAAGATGTTCCTGCCGCAGGTGGTCAAGAGCGCGCGCGTGATGAAGCGGTCCGTGGCCTACCTCGAACCGTTCATGGAGGCCGAGAAGGAGAAGGCCCGTCTCGAAGGCCGCGTCGAAACCCGCCAGGGCAACGGAAAGGTCGTCCTGGCGACGGTCAAGGGCGACGTGCACGACATCGGCAAGAACATCGTCGGCGTCGTCCTCGGCTGCAACAACTACGAGGTGATCGACCTCGGCGTGATGGTCCCGGCCTCGGTCATCCTGGACACCGCGGTCTCCGAAGGCGCCGACGCCATCGGGCTTTCCGGCCTGATCACGCCGTCGCTCGACGAAATGGTCAACGTCGCCACCGAAATGGAGCGGCGCGGGCTGAAACTGCCGCTGCTGATCGGCGGCGCGACCACGTCACGCCAGCACACCGCGGTCCGCATCGCGCCCGCGTACGAGAACACGACCGTGCACGTCCTCGACGCCTCCCGCGTCGTCGGCGTCGTCGGCGAGCTGCTCGACCCGGACCGCGCCGAGATCCTCGACAAGAGGAACCGTGAGGACCAGGAAGAGCTGCGCGTCCAGCACGCGAACAAGCAGCGGACCCCGTTGCTGACGGTCGAGCAGGCCAGGGCCAACCCGGAGAAGGTCTCCTTCGACGAGGTCCCGACGCCCGCGTTCACCGGCGTCCGGTACGTCTCACCGTCGCTCACCGAGCTGCGCGAGATGATCGACTGGACCTTCCTGTTCCTGGCCTGGGAACTGAAGGGCAAGTACCCGGCGATCCTGGACAACCCGGTGGCGCGGGAGCTGTTCGACGACGCGAACACCCTGATGGACCAGATCATCGCCGAGGAGCGGTTCCAGGCGAAGGGCGCGTACGCGTTCTGGCCGGCGCACTCCGAGGGCGACGACATCATCCTGGAGTCGGGTCTCAAGTTCCCGATGCTGCGCCAGCAGACCAAGAAACCGCTGGAGCGGCCGAACCGCTGCCTGTCCGACTACGTCGCGCCGGCCGGTGCGGGCGACCACCTCGGCGGATTCGCGGTCACCATCCTCGGTGCCGAGGACTTCGCGGCCGAGTTCGAAGCCAAGCAGGACGACTACCGCGCCATCATGGTGAAGGCGCTCGCGGACAGGCTCGCCGAGGCGTTCGCCGAGTATCTGCACCTCCAGGCGCGGCGCGACTGGTTCGAACCGGACGCCGACCCGAAGCTGGAGGACCTGCACGCCGAAAGGTTCCGCGGCATCCGCCCGGCGCTCGGCTACCCGGCGAGCCCGGACCACAGCGAGAAGCAGGAGCTGTTCGACCTGCTCGACGCGGGCAGCTTCGGCATGGCGCTGACGGAGTCCTTCGCGATGACTCCGGCGGCGAGCGTCAGCGGGCTGATCTTCGCCCACCCCGATTCGCGGTACTTCACCGTCGGACGGCTGGGCAAGGACCAGGTCGAGGACTACGCGGCCCGTCGCGGCGTCGAACTGTCCACTGTGGAGCAGTGGCTGCGCCCGAACCTCGCCTACGAGCCCGAATGACACAATGATCGGGTGACTGCCGAGGGCTCGGACTTCCTGCAGCTGGACATCGGGGACGCACCACCGGGGCGCCGGTCGGACTGGCTGGCGTCGCGGCTGCGGCACGCCATCTCCGACGGCCGCCTGCCGGTCGGCAGCAAGCTGCCCGCGACCAGGGCGCTGGCCGCCGACCTGCGGGTCTCGCGCGGTGTGGTCACCGAGGCCTATCAGCGGCTGGTCGAAGACGGCCACGTCGCCGGGCGCGGCCGCGCGGGCACTGTCGTCGTCGCGGCGCCCGCTCGGACGAAGGAACAGACGACGCCGGGACCCCCGTCGGCGGGCACGATCTTCCGGCCCGCCCCGGGGATCGGCGTCTTCGACTCACTGCGGTCGACCCCGGCGAGGATCGACCTGTCCCCCGGTGTGCCGGATCTGACCGCCTTCCCGAGGACGGCCTGGCTCCGCGCGGAACGCACGGTGCTCAACGACCTTTCGGCGGCGTCCTTCGGCTATGGCGACCCTCGGGGCGCGCCCGCGTTGCGGCTGGCCATCGCGCACTGGATCGCCCGCACCCGGGGTATCACCGCCGACGCCGACGACGTCCTGATCGTCGCCGGTGTCGCGCAGGGTCTCGGGTTGCTGGCCCAGGTGCTGGGTGACAACGGGATCGCCGAGATCGCCGTCGAGGACCCGAGTTCGCTGGGCGCGCGGCAGCATCTGCACGACCGGCGGATGGCGACGCCGCCGATCCGCGTCGACGAGGACGGGGTCGACGTCGGCGAGCTCGTCCGCAGCGGCGCGCCCGCCGTGCTGCTCACGCCCGCGCACCAGTTCCCGACCGGCGTCGTGCTCGGCGGGGAACGCCGCCGCGAGCTCATGCGCTGGGCCGCGGACGGCGGGCTGATCATCGAGGACGACTACGACGCCGAACACCGTTACGACCGTCCGCCGGTCCCCGCGCTGCGCTCGATGCTCGCCGAGCAGGTCTGCTACGCGGGCAGTGTGTCGAAGTGGCTCGCGCCCGCGCTCCGGGTGGGCTGGATGCTGGTGCCGACGCGCTACCGGGACGAGGTGGTCGCGGCCAAACGGTTCGCCGACCTGGGCAACGCCGTCCTCCCGCAGCTGGTGCTCGCGCATCTCATGGAGTCCGGCGAGATGGAGCGGCAGCTGCGGTTCGTGCGCAAACGCCATCGCCGCAGGCGGGACGCGATGATCGACGCGCTCCGGACGCACCTCCCGGACGCCGTCGTGCACGGCGCGGCGGCCGGGCTGCACCTGACGATCACCTTCGACGCCGGGTTCTCCGACCTCGACTTCGCCGCCGCCGCGCTCGAACAGGGCGTGAAGGTGCAGCCGCTGTCATGGCACTGCCAGCGGCCGATGAATCCGGGTCTCGTCCTCGGCTACGGGTCGAGCCCGGCGAGCGACATCGCCGAGGGCATCGCCACCCTCGGCAGGATCAGGCGCTAGCCCGCGAACTGGGCGAGGAAGGCCAGGAGTACCGCCGGGTCTTCGACGTGGGCGTTGTGCCCCAGCCCGGGAAGTTCGGCGGAAGCCGGGCTGAGGGCGCGAAGCTGATCGATATGGCTCATGGGGTCGTGCTCACCGGCGGCGAGGGCGACGGGGCAGCGTGCCGCGCCCAGGAGGCCGGACATGTCGGGGGCGCCGACGGCGAACGCGCGAGGGTCCAGGGACAGCCGCCAGCCGCCCTCGGTTTCGACGATGCCGTCGGGGTCCGCTTCGGCCAGCCCGGTCAGACCGGCGATCTTGAGGAACGCCCGTTCGGCGTCCTCCCTGTCGGGGAACACCCGGGGCGGTTTCGCCGCCAGGTCGGCGGCCTTGGCCAGTTCCGGCTCGCTCCATTCGACCTTGACCCCGACCGCGAGCAACCCGTCGATCCGGAGGCCGAACCACCCGCTGGTCAGGGCGAGCCCGACCACCCCACCGAGCGAGTGGCCGATCACCAGCAGCGGACCGCGTTCCGGGAGCGCGTCGGCGACCGCCCCGGCGAGACTTCCGAAGGAGTAGTGCGCCAAATGCGGTGACGCCCCGTGCCCGGGCAGGTCGGGTGCCAGCCAGCGGTAGCCGGGCTGCAACATCAGGCCGTCCCACACCGCGCCCGTCGCGCCGAGCCCGTGCAACAGGAGCACGGCGGGGCCGTCGGTTCCGGCGGTGCGCATCTTCAGCGTTTCCACCGGACGGATCTTTCCCCAGTCACCGGTCCGCGGGCTAGTCTTCGAAGCCGTGATCACCGATCCGGACACCTACACCCGGGGCGTGCCGTACGAGCGCCTCGCGGAGCTGCGCCGGGAGTCGCCGGTCGTGCGGGTGGACGATTTCTGGGCCGTGCTGCGGCATTCGGACGTCAAGTACGTGCTGAAGAACCCGAAGCTGTTCTCGTCGCGGCTGGGCGGGACGCAGATCCGGGACCCGGCGACCGAACAGGACCTCGGGTACGTCCGCCGGATGATGCTCAACATGGACCCGCCGGAGCACGCCCGGCTGCGGGGCCTGCTCACCAAGGCGTTCACGCCGCGCGCGGTCGGCAGGCTGACCGCGCGGATCCACGGCTGGGCGCGATCGCTGATCGCCGGCGTCCAGGCGGACGGCCGGTGCGATTTCGCCGCCGTCGCCACCGATCTTCCGCTGCTGACGCTGGCCGAGGTCTTCGGGATCCCCGAACAGGACCGGCGGCTGATGTACGACTGGAGCAATCGCGTGATCGGCTATCAGGACGCCGACTACGCGGTGAGCGCGACCGTCGAGGCGGGCGGCGTCACCGATCTCGCGCGGGCGGCGCTGGCGGTGCGGCCGGTTCCGGGGCCGGACGGCGCGATGCCCGATCCGCGCACCCGCGCCGGGATGCCGGACCTCTACGCGTACGCCACCGCGCTCGGCGAGCACAAACGCCGGAACCCCGGCGACGACGTGATGAGCAACCTGATGGGGCACGTGGAAGACGGCGGGCGGGTGTCGATCGCGGAGTTCGAGAACCTGTTCTGGCTATTTTCCGTGGCGGGCAACGAAACGCTGCGCAACGGCATCCCCGGAGGGATGCTGGCGCTGCTGTCGCATCCGGATCAGTACCGGCGGCTGCTGGCCGACCGTTCACTGCTTCCCGGTGCGGTGGAAGAGATGTTGCGGTGGTGGACGCCGGTCGTGCACTTCCGCCGGACCGCGACCGAGGACGTCGTGCTGTCCGATGTGGACATCCGGGCGGGCGACAAGGTCGTCGTCTGGTTCTCCGCCGCGAACCGCGACGAGTCGGTTTTCGAGGACCCGGACCGCTTCGACATCGGCCGCACTCCCAACGATCACCTGACCTTCGGGCACGGCCCGCATTTCTGCCTCGGTGCCCAGCTCGCCAGGGTGCAGTTGCGCGCGATGTTCGAAGCGGTCCTGGACCTGCTCGGCGAGGTCGAACTCGCCGGTGATCCGGTGCGGCTGCGGTCGAACTTCCAGAACGGGCTGAAGTCCCTGCCGATCCGCTGGTGACCCGAAAGGGACCTTCCCGCCCCCGAGCGCGGGAAGGTCCCTTTCACCCCCTTGCTCACTCGGCCGCGGCGAACTCCGGTTCGGCGATGGCGGAGCGGGCTTCGGCCTTGCGCAGGCCGACGACCCCGGACAATGCCACCAGGACACTGATCACGGCGATGCCGGTGACGACGGTCAGCGCGGGCGCCAGGCCGTTCAACAGCGCGGCCGGGCCGGTGGCGCCACCCGCGTTGCCGGTCAGGACCGCGGTCACCACGGCGAGACCGATCGCGCCGCCGACCTGGATCGACGTGTTCAGCAGGCCGCCGGCGAGACCCTGCTCGTCGTCGGAGATGCCGTTGGTCGCCTGGATGTTCAGCGAGGAGAACGCCAGCATGAAGCCGATGCCCAGCAGGATCATGCTCGGCAGCACCGAACCGGCGTAGCTGGAACTCTCGTCGATCCGCAGGAACAGCGCGTACCCGATGACGTGGGCGACGACACCGGCGAGGATCGTGCGCGGGGTGCCGAGCCGGTCGATCAGCGGCTCGATCCTGGGCGAGCCGAAGGCCACGATCAGCGCGGCGGGCAGGAACCCGAGCGCGGTCTGCAGCGCGGACCAGCCCAGCACGGTCTGCAGGTACAGCATCACGACGAACTGGAAACCGATGTAGGCGCCGAAGAACGTCGCGCCGCCGAGGTTGGCGCGGGCCAGCGGGCCCGAGCGCAGGATGCCGAGCCGGAGCAGCGGGTGCTTGCTGCGCTTCTCGATGATCACGAAGGTGACGAGCAGGGCGAGCGCGAGGGCGAACGAGATCAGCGTCCGCGGCGCGGCCCAGCCGATCTCCGGCGCCTCGACCACGGCGAAGACCAGCAGGAGCGAACCGGCGGCACCGGTGATCGCGCCCGGGAAGTCGTAGCCGCCACCCGTCTGCGGCAGGTAGGACGGGATCAGCTTGATGGCGGCGACCAGCGCGGCGATCGCGATCGGCACCGGAAGCAGGAACGTCCAGCGCCAGCCGACCTCGGTGAGCAGACCGGAGAAGACGAGGCCCGCGGAGTACCCGCTCGCGCCGAAGACGGCGAAGATGCTGATCGCCCGGTTCCGGGCGGGGCCTTCGTGGAAGGTCGTGGTGATGATGGACAGGGCGGCGGGTGCGGTGAACGCGGCCGCGAGGCCCTTGATGAAGCGGGTGGCGATCAGCAGCGCGCCGTCGTCGACGAGACCGCCGAGCAGCGAAGCGAGCGCGAAGACCGCGACGGCGACGAGGAAGACCCGGCGCCTGCCGAGCAGGTCGGCGGTGCGCCCGCCGAGGAGCAGCAGGCCACCGTAGCCGAGCACATAGGCGCTGATGATCCATTGCAGGGCGCCGGTGGAGAGGCCGAGTTCGGCCTGGATGGACGGGAGGGCGACGGCGACCATCGACACGTCGAGCGCGTCGAGGCCCACGACTACGGACACGGTGAGCAGGACACCCCAGAGGCGCGCGTCCCACCTTGTAGAGCTGGTGGACAGCTGCACGGAAGAACTCATGATCCGTACAGTACATGCACACGCATCTAATGCAAGTGCATTTAATGTCTTTGCATAAAATTCACGTGCATGCTATCTTGGGCCGCGTGAGCGACGTCGCCGAAGAAGATCTGCTGCAGGAGTGGCGCGAGCTGTCCGCCCGGCACGCGGCGGTCTTCGGCCGCCTCGAATGCCGCCTCCAGGAGCGTCACGGACTCGGCGTCACCGAGTTCGAAGCCCTCGAACGCCTGGTCAACTGTGTCGTCGGCAAGTGCCGCGCGGCCGACCTGACCGACGTCGTCCACCTGAGCCAGAGCGCCACCTCACGACTCGTCGCCCGCCTGGAGCGCGAAGGGCTCGTCCAGCGCGCGCTCTGCGAGTCGGACCGTCGCGGGATCTTCGTCGTCGTGACCGACGAGGGCCGCCGTCGCTACGAAGAGGCGAAGCCGACCCATCGGGCGACCCTCGAAGAGACCCTCACCGTCAAGGCATAACTCCGGACCGAGTACATGAAGGCCCCCTTCATCGCGCCTAGCGCTGTGAAGGGGGCCTTCATGTACTCGGTCCGGTTCTGAGTAAAGAATCTTTGACATAGTGTCTGGAATTCTTTACTTTGGACGTCGTGGCACTGGAAGAGAAACGCGCGTGGATCATGGCCGTGGTCACGGTCTGCGCCTACGCGGTGTACCTGATCGTCGTCCTCGGCCGGGCAGGCTCCGGCCCGCTCGCCGATGTCTCTTACGTGGCGACGTTGTTGTGGACGGTCGGGGCGGCCATCGTGGCCTCGATCGCGCTGCACGTCGCGGCCGCGCTCGCCTCGCCCCGCGACGCGGGACCGAAAGACCAGCGCGACCGCGAGATCGGCCGGTTCGGCGAGCACATCGGACAGTCGTTCGTCGTGCTCGGCGGCGTCGCGGCGCTCGTCATGGCGATGGCGGAGCTGGACCATTTCTGGATCGCCAACACCGTGTACGTCGCCTTCGTCCTCTCGTCCCTGCTCGGCTCGATCGCGAAGATCGCCGCGTACCGCTGGGGATTCCAGGCATGGTGAAACCGACCAAGGTCACGAACTCCATCCGCGCCCTGAGGTTCGCCGAGGGCGAGATGACCCAGGCGGAACTCGCGGACCGGGTCGGCGTCACCCGCCAGACGGTCATCGCGATCGAGCAGGGCCGCTACTCACCATCCCTGGAGATGGCCTTCCAGATCGCCAGGGTGTTCGGCGTCGGGCTCGACGACGTCTTCCAGTATCCGGACCAGGAAACGAGGCCGCCATGAAGGCGATCGTCCAGCACGAGTACGGCACCACCGACGTCCTGACACTGACCGAGTTGCCCGAACCCGAAGCGGGACCCGGCGGTGTCGTCGTGCGGATCCGGGCGGCGGCCGTCGACCCCGGCGTCCGGCACCTCATGGAAGGCACACCGTATCTGGTGCGGCTGATGGGTTTCGGGGTACGGAGACCGAAGGACCGCGTCCGCGGCCTGGACTTCGCCGGTGTCGTGCACGCGGTCGGCGAGAACGTCACGCGGTTCAGCGTCGGCGACGAAGTTTTCGGAACCTGTGAAGGTTCCTTCGCCGAGTACGCACCGACCACAGTGGACAGGATCGCGCGGAAACCCGAAGGCCTCGGCTTCGAGGAAGCGGCGGCCGTCCCCATCTCCGCGTTCACCGCGCTCCAGGCGCTTCGCGACCGAGGACGGGTGGCACCCCGGCAGAAGGTCCTGATCATCGGCGCGGGCGGCGGCGTGGGCACGTTCGCGGTACAGATCGCCAAGGCGTTCGGCGCCGAGGTGGACGGCGTGTGCGGACCGGGCAAGGTGGACCTCGTCCGCTCGCTCGGCGCGGACACGGTTTTCGACTACACGCGCGAAGAATTCGGCGGCGGCTACGACCTCATCCTCGACACCGCGGGCAACCGGTCGCTGACCTCACTGCGGAAATCCCTTACGCCGCGGGGCACTCTCGTGATCGTCGGCGGCGAGGGCAAGGGAAGGTGGATCGGCCCGGTCGCCCGCAATCTGCGGGCGCTGCTCCTCGGGCCGTTCGTGAAACAGAAGCTCCGCGGCCTGTTCTCCACGGAGAACCAGGACGATCTCCAGACGCTGCGCTCGCTCGCCGAGGCGGGAAAACTGAAGCCGGTCATCGACCGCGCCTACTCGCTGGCCGAAGTGCCCGAAGCCATTCGCTACGCGAGCGAGGGGCACGCGCGCGGCAAGGTCGTCATCACCGTCTGATGTTCGTCCTCGCGTTGACCTGCGGTCATCTCGGCGGTGTTCGGTGTCGGGGAGCGATCCGCCGAGCCGAGGAGACCACCGATGCCCGTCAACCGCCGGGACCTGTTGCGAGGCGCCGCCACCGCCGGTGCGCTGGGGCTGGCCTGGCCGTTGAGTTCGCGGATGACGGTCGCGCAGGCGGAGGAGGCCGCGGCGGCGCTGGGCGCGACCTGGGACGAGGCGCCGTTCACGCTCGGTGTCGCGTCCGGCGACCCGGTGCCGTACGGCGTCGCCCTCTGGACCCGGCTCGCACCGAAGCCGATGGAGTTCGAGCAGCCGCTGGACGACACCGTCGAGGTCGCGTGGGAGGTCGCCACCGACCGCGGGTTCCGCCGCCGGGTCGCCGGCGGGACTACGGCGGCCTCCGCCGGGCTCGGGCACAGCGTGCACGTCCCGGTGTCCGGGCTGGAGCCGGGTTCGCAGTACTACTACCGCTTCCAGGCGCTCGGCAAGGTCAGCCGGGTCGGCCGCACCCGCACGGCGCCGGTCGGCCCGGTCCGGCGGGTGCGGTTCGCCTCGGCGAACTGCCAGGCGTTCCACGACGGGTTCTACGCGGCGCACGCCGGGATCGCGCGCGAGGACCTCGATTTCGTCGTCCACCTCGGTGACTACGTCTACGAGCACGGTCAGGTCGGCGGGAACCCGCTGCGCGACCACGAAGGCCCCGAAGTGCTGACGCTGCCGGCGTACCGGCGGCGCCACGCGCTCTACAAGTCCGACCCCTCGCTCCGGGACGCGCACGCCGCCCACCCCTGGTTCATCACCTGGGACGATCACGAGGTCGTCAACGACTACAGCGGGACGACGCCGTCTTTACAGGCACGGCGGTCGGCGGCGTACCAGGCCTGGTTCGAGCACATGCCGGTGCGGCCCGACCACCCGGCGACGCCGAGGATCCACCGGCAGCGCCGCTGGGGCGACCTGCTGGACCTGTCCATTTTGGACCTCAGGCAGTATCGGTCGGCGCAGAACCTGCCCGACGGGACGATCCTGGGCGCGGACCAGAAGGGCTGGCTCAAGGATCAGGTGACCGGCGCCGGCGAGGCGTGGCACTGCTGGGTGAACTCGATCATGCTGAGCCAGCTGGCGAAGCCGGGCGGTGGCTACATGTTCACGGATCAGTGGGACGGCTTCCTGGCCGAACGCGAGGAGGTGCTGACCCACGTGGCCCAGAGCGGCCTCGAAGACCTCGTGGTGATCACCGGCGACTGGCACTCCGCGTTCGTCGACGACATCCGCCCGGACTTCGCGGACCCTTCCACCCCGGTGATCGGCACGGAGTTCACCGCGCATTCGGTCACCTCCGGCGCCTACTCACCCGAATGGAACGCCACGAACGGGCCGAAGCTGGGCGCGGCGAACCCGCACCTCAAGTACTTCGAAGGCGACCGGTACGGCTACGACGTCTACGAGGTCACGCCCCGCCGCTGGAGCACGCACCTGCGGGTGATCGGCGACCGGCGCGACCCGCGTTCGCCGGTGAGCACCCTGACGACGTTCCACGTCGACCGCGGCAGGCCGGGATCGTACGAGGACCGGGCCACGATCACGTCTCCCGCGCAGTACAGGCGGCGCTAGCCGCTAGGCCGAAAGGGGATCCGGGGAACTCGGAAGAGGGGCGGGGGACGCTCTTTCGGAGCAGCGCGGCTCACCGCACGCGTTCTCGTTTCACCTGCCCGATGAATTAACGACAATTCTTCCGTGCGGCTAATCTGAGCTTTCCATTGGGAACGATCCGCGGGAGAAAGCAATGAAGAAGAAAATCGCCGCTTTAGTCATGGCCGCCTTTTCGGCGGCCGGATTCCTGGCCGCTTCGCCGGCCTCCGCGGCGACCGAAAGCCAGTTCCCGCCCTACGGATGCGACAGCAACCGCTACGGAATCCTCTTCGGCGAGGGGATTTCCCTGACCTGCTTCTCCCTGCCGAGACACTCGGAGACCTATCGGGTGGTCGCACACTGCGCGTCGGGATCATCCCTTTGGTTCACCGTCGGACATTGGGTTCCGATCGGTTTCGGCCCGTCGACGGCGGAATGTCACGGCGGACTGCTCGCGAACGCCTACGTCGCGGGATATCACGTAGACGACTTCTAATATCCGAATGAAACGATGTTGATCTTGCGCTGGGGCGTTCAGCGTCCGCTCCCGGCGGGTCCCCACCGGCCCACTTCCGCGGTGAGCCACCGATGCAGGGAAAAGGCAAGCTCGACGGGCGCGTCGTACTGGATCAGATGCCCGGCGCCCGGAATGACGTCGAGGAGGGCGCCGGGAATCGCGTCCGCGAGCTGTTCCGCCCGGTCCACCGGGATCCACGTGTCGTCCGCGCCCCAGATCACCTTCACCGGCAACGCGAGTTCCGGATAGCGGTCCTGGATCTCGTCGGTGTACCGGACGTCCGCCTCGGCGATCTGCCGATAGAAGGCGCGCTGTCCCTCCGCGTCCAGCCAGGGCCCGGTCAGCGTGTCCAGCTGGGCGCGGGTGAGACCACGATGGGAGGCCGTCCCGATGTAGGACTCCAGGGCACCCCGGTGCACCGTCGGCGGCTGTGCCTGGAAGACCTCGGCGTTCTCCGCGACGAGCCGGAAGAATTCCGATCCCCAGGGCCGCAACGCGACGACGTCCACGAGGGCGAGCGAGGCGTATTCGGCGCCGTGCAGCAATTTCGCGCGCAGGGAAACCGCCCCGCCGTAGTCGTGGGCGATCACGTGCGGGGACGTCAGCCCCCAATGCCCGAGGAGGTCGGCGAAGAGTTCGCCCTGCGTCCCGAGATCGACGGCGTGACCGGGTTCCTTCGAGGAGCGGCCGTACCCCGGCATGTCCCAGACATGGACGGTGAATTCCTCGCCGAGCGCTCGCGCGAAAGGCGCCCACAGCTGCGCCGACCACGGTGTTCCGTGGCACAGCACCACCGGGGCGCCTTCGCCGAAACGGTCCCACGCGACCGAACGGCCACGCCACTCGTACGTCCGCGACAACTCCAGCTCGCCGAAAGCCATGATCGCGATCGTAGTGGCGACGGCACGGTCAGTCGGGCAATTCCAGTTCCGTATGCCGTTTGGAGAGCATCTCCGCCAGTTCCCGGAGTTTGATGTTCATGTTCTGCGACGTGTGCCGCAGCACCTCGAACGCCTCCGCCGCGTCGATCCCGCGCCGTGCCATCAGAATGCCCTTGGCCTGCCCGATCGCGTCCCTGCTGTCCAGCGCCTGCTGGAGCTGTTCCTCCTGGAGCTGACCGCGGGTGACCGCGTGCGTGGTCGCCAACGCCAGCGAAGCGTGCGTCGCCAGCAGCAACAGCACGTCGCGGTCGGGCCTGGCGATGCCGAACGGACGTCGCGAGTAGACGTTCAGCGCGCCGGAAAGCTGCGAAATCGACGCCTCGGGCAGCAAAGCCGTCGAAACCAGCGAGTGGAAGCCGAGCGCCGCGGCCGCCGGGCCGAAACGTGGCCAGCGGGCGTCTTCGGCGAGGTTGTCGCTGAAGGCCGCCGCCGGACCCGAAACCCGTGCCGCTTCGACACAGGCGCCCTCGCCGTACTGGTACTGCAACTGGTCCAGCTCACCGGCGATCTCGTCGGTCCCCACCGGCGTGTGGAACCCGCCGTCGGGGTCGAGGAGGGTGACGCTCACCAGATCCGCGCCCGGCACCAGGTCCCGCGTCGCGAAGACCACCCGTTCGAGTACCGCCGCGACCGAGCCGGAATCCAGCAACGCCCTGGTCAGGGATACGAACTGCTTAACCAGTGGCCCGGCGATGAGCCGAGCACCGTTCTCGGAGATCACCGGCAGGTCGCCGTCGCCGACATCCTCGACGAATCGGTTCTTGTCCTGCTGCCAGTCGATTTCATCGGCCAAAGCCCGCCTCTCCCACTTCTGCACATCGGCGTGATGCAGCACGGGAGTCACCGGCGGGAACCGGCGCCGAGCGCGCACCATCAACCGCCGCAACCAACCCGGTTACCGGCGGATCGGCGCTAACTTCTCAACGCTCAGAACCGCTTTCGGAAGCCGACCTTAGCCGAGTGCGATCACCTCGCCTACCGCGACCCACGTTCGGCCCGTCCCGGATCGCCTCTTCCGGTCACGCCGTCGATGAACCGCTCCGCCACCTGGCGTAATTTGACGTTCTGCCGCTGGGACTGGACCACCAGCAACGAGAACGCCTCGTCCTCGTCGACCCGGCGCACGGCCATGAGCACGCCTTTGGCCTGGTCAATGACGGCCCGGGAGGTCAGCGCCGTTCGCAGTTGCCCGATCGTCGTCCTGGCGTCGAGGTAGCGCGCGTGGATCCGCAAGATCGCCTCGACCGCCGTCGTGTAGATCTCCAGCAGCCGCGCGTCGAGTTCGGCGTAGCCGTCGTCCTGGGTCCCGTAGCAGTTCACCGCGCCCGTGAGATGGTCGCTCACCGACAGCGGCGCGGCCAGGAAACTGGCGAACCCGGCCTGCCTGGCACCGCGGGCGAATTCGGGCCAGCGTTCGGCCGATTCGCCGACGGCGACCCGCACGACCTCCCCGGTCTTGCCCGCCTCCAGGCAAGGTCCGTTCCCCAGCCGGTACTGGTCGTGATCGAGTTCGACGATCCCGTCGTCGGTCGCGACGGCGGTGTGCGGGTGACCGTCGTGGAGCAGGGTGATGGACACCTCGTCGACGTCCGGCACGGCGCGGGCCACCTGACGGCAGATCTGCCGCAGGAGGAGTTCGAGCTCTTCCTCGCCTTCGAAGAGGTCGTTCAGCGCGTGAAGAGCGCTGGTCACCTCGTCGAGCGGCAGTACGCCGCGAGCCGGCTCCGGTCGGTTCATGGCGCGCCTCCTGATCTTCTTCAGCAAGAAGTACCCATTCGGGTGCCTGCTCATGTTTCGTACCGGGCGCCGGTTGGTACCCGGGTGTCACGTTGCCGAGAACCCGGGGGTGATCACCGTGGCCTCGCTCCAGGCCGAAGAGCAACGCCGGATCGTCGCGGCGTGCTTCGCGCGGACCGGGCTCACCCTGGAACAGCTGTGGCTGAGATATTTCGCCCTGGGCGGCGACGTCAGCGAGCTCGAACTGGAGGCGTTCCTGCAAGGGCTGCTCCCGCTGCCCAGGATCCAGCGCGACATGGTGGCTCACGCGATCAACGAGCGGCTCGAAGAGGTCTCCGGCGTACGCCAAGCGCCGTACAGCCGCGAGACCGGCGAGAACACCCGTCCCCGTGGTCCCTTGGCCGCGCTGGTGGGACTCCTCGACGGTGCCCACCGGGCTCCGCCGGAGCGCTTGCCCGAGATCATCGCCGCGGCGGGCCGCGCGCTGGACCTCGAACTCGCCGTCTATCTCGTCGACGACGACCAGCGCAGGCTCGTCCCGCTTCCCGGCGGCTCGGCACCCGGCCGGGTGCCGCTGGCCATCGAGGCCAGTACCGCCGGCCGGGCGTACCGGCACGCCGACACCATCCCCGCCGAGGAACCGGCCGGGCGCCGATTGTGGGCAGTGCTGATGGATGGCGACGAACGCCTCGGTGTGCTCGAAGTCGAGGCCGACGCGGACACCGACCTCCACGACCCCGCTCTGCGCACCCAGTGCCGATGGCTCGCATCGCTGTCCGGCCACCTCCTCGCCGGCGCGAGGAGGTACGGCGACGGTCTCGACACGCTGCTGCGACAACGACCGTCCAGCCCCGCCTCGGAGCTGCTCCGGCAGAGCCTGCCCCCGTCGACCGCGGCGACACGCGACGTCGTGGTGGCGGGCGGTATCGAGCCCGTCCACGACGTTCGCGGCGCGGCCTTCGACTACGCCCTTTCCGAGACGACGGCGTGGCTGGCGGTCTTCGACGCCGGCCGCGACGCGACGCGCGCGAGCCAGATGGTTTCCCTCGCGCTCGCGGCTTGTCGATCCGCTCGCCGCGAGGGCCGCGGGCTGCGCGATCAGGAGGCCGCTGTCGACGAAGCGCTCTCGGCGCAGTTCGTCGACGGCGCGCTCGTCCGCGGCACGCTGGCCGAACTGAACCTGGCCGACGGCACCCTGCGTTGTCTCCAGGCGGGCGGCGAGCCACCGCTCGTCCTCGGCGCCGACCACGAGCAGACCACAGTGGACAGTGCGCGGCGCCCGCCCTTCGGCGCCGGGCCGCTCGGCCGGATCGTGACCACCCGGCTGCGGCCCGGAGACCTCCTGGCCCTGCACACCGAAGGCCTCTCAGGCGCACGCGCCGCCGACGGCCCGCCGTTCGCGCTCGAAGACTGCCTGGACGCTCATGCCCGGCACGCTCCGCCCGAAACCGTCCGGCGGGTGCTTCAGGCCGCGAAGTTCCACTGCCACAACGGTTTCACCGGCGACGCCGGACTGCTGATCGCTCGCTGGTCGAGCCGCCCTTCAGACTGGTTCAGCCGCTGAATACGACGTCTACCGCGTTGACCGTCCCTCCCTTCCGGCCCGGCGCCACCTGATAGCGCCAGTACAGGTTCGTGTGCGCGATGACCTGCTCGGGTTTCGGCGCTCCCCATTCCGACTTGTCCACCGTCGTGTGCGCGTCGCCGACGAGCGTCGCGTCGTACCCGCGGACCAGGGCACCGTGCAACGTCGAACGGATGCAGGCGTCGGTCTCCGCCCCGACGACCACGAGCCGCCCGACGCCGCGTTCGGCCAGCACCTTCTCCAGATCGGTGTCCTCGAAAGAGTCTCCGTAAGACTTGTCGACGCGTGGCTCGGCGTCCTCGGGAGTCAGCTCGCCGACGATGCGCCATTCCTCGCTTCCGTGCACGAGCTCGTCGTCGGCGTGCTGCACCCACACGACCGGGACGCCTTCCTTCCGCGCCCTGCCGACGAGACCGCCGATGTTCGCGACCACGGCGTCGCGTTCGTGGCCCTCGTCGACGACGCCGTTCTGGACGTCGACGACCAGGAGCGCGGTGTTCGGCCGGTTGTCGAGAGTGGTCATGACGGGTATCCCTCCAGATCGGACTGCTGGAGCGGACCCTAACCCGGACCACCGACAAGAACCGGTGATCAAGCCCCCGGAACGGCGGAGGCCTTCGCGTTGCGCCGGACGTCGGACCACGCCCCGTCGCGGCACAATCCGCAGGAAGGGCCGAAGAACTCGGCCCTGGCCCGCTCGTCGCCGGAAAGCCAGAACCGGAACCAGGCGGTGATCGCGCCGCGGAACCCGCCACCGTCACCGGCGGGCGTGAAGTGGGTCGCCCCGGCGAGTTCGCCGTAGACCGCGGGCACCTGGTCCGCGAGGCGATAGCGCGGGATGACGAGCAGCGCGGGGATGACGATGGTGTCGAACTGGCCGCCGAGGAAGAACGCGGGCCCCGTCAAGGCCGCGGCGGAGCCCTGCGGGCCCGGTTCGATCGGGATCGTGGCGGTGACGCGGGGATCCGCACCGGCGGCGATCGCCCCGCCGCCGCCCTGGGAGTGGCCGGTGGCGCCGATGTGCGCGGTGTCGATCTTCCCCTGGTAGGGACTGCCGGGACGCGAGTTCTCGGCGATCAAGGTCGTGGCCCCGGCCAGCATCTCCTTGCCCGAGCCCGCGTTCGGCGTGTCGGCCGCCGCGACCACGAAACCGTGCGACGCCAGATGACGCAGCAGGCCGTCGTAGATCTTCGGGCTCGCGCCGGTTCCGTTGCCCCACAAGATCACCGGATGCTTGTCCAGCCGCGAAGGCCGGTACACGGTGTGCGTGCTGTCGAGGGCTTCGACGGTCACCGCGTAGGGACCCGGCGCGCTCCACCGGTCCGCGATCCCGGTCGCCGCCGTCGCGGCGGGGGCGATGCCCACGGTCGCGACCGCGACCATCCCCGCGATGAGTGTCCGTGCGCGCAGTCCCGCCATACCGGTCACCGTCCCGTTCGGCCCGGGCCCCGTTGCCCGCGACGTTCCCTTCCCAGGGTGTCGGCCCGGTCACCGTCGGTCCATGGGACCGATCACAACATCGGGCGGAAAACCTTGTGATCGAGAGGAACCCGGCCATCCACTGTGGTCACCCGAATGCCGACAACCCGTCCAGCAGCCTGTCGACGTCCTCCGCGCTGGTGTACGGAGCCAGCCCGACCCGGAGCGCCGGATCCTCCAGCTTCAGGGCCGCGAAGACTTCGTAAGCGTAGAAGGACCCCGCCGGGGCGACGATCTTCCGTTCGGCGAGATGCCGTTGCGCCTCGCGTTCACGGCCACCGAGCCCCATGAGCAGGGTCGGGGTCCGGTCGGCCGCCTTGCAGTGGACGGTGACCGCGTCCCCCAGTCCCTTTTCCAGTTTGGCGCGCAGCGTGATTTCGTGGTCGTGCAGGGAAGCCAGCGAGTTCGTCAGCCGTTCCCGCCGGGACCCGCCCGATCCCGGATCGATGGCGGCGAGGAAGTCCACCGCGGCCGTCGCGCCCGCGAGGATTTCGTAAGGCAGGGTGCCGAATTCGAAGCGCTCGGGCACGGTGTCCGGCGAGGGCGCGAGCTTGTCCGGCTCGACGGTTTCGAGCAGGGACGGCGCCGCGCCGAGCACCCCGCAGTGCGGGCCGAGGAACTTGTACGGCGAGCAGACGAAGAAGTCCGCTCCCAGCGCGGGGACGTCCACCAGATCGTGGGCGGCGTAGTGCACTCCGTCCACCCACACCAGCGCCCCGGCGTCGTGCGCGAGATCGGCGATCCGGCGGATCGGCGGCTTGGTGCCGAGGACGTTCGAGGCCGCCGTGACCGCGACCAGCCTGGTCCTCTCGGTGAGCACCAGGGAATCGAGGTCGAGTTCGGTGGTTTCGGGATCGATGTCGAGCCAGCGGACGGTCAGCCCGGCTCGCTCGGCGGCCTGGACCCAGGGCCGGACGTTGGCGTCGTGATCGAGACGGCTGACGACGATCTCGTCGCCCTCGCGCCAGTTTTTGGCCAGGTGCCGGGAAAAGTCGTACGTCAGCTGAGTGGCGCTGCGGCCGTGGACGACGCCTTCGGCAGGCACGTCGAGGAAATCGGCGTAAGCGGCGCGGAAGCCGGCGACGGCGTTCTCCGCGTTGAGTTCGGACGGGCTGACCTTGCCGCGGTTCGACAGCGGAGCGGTCAGGGTCCCGGCGATGGCGTCGGCGACGGGCCGGGGTGTCTGGGTACCCGCGGGTCCGTCGAAGAAGGCGGTTCCGTCGGCGAGGGAAGGGAAGTGGAGCCGGAGGGCGGCGACGTCGATGGCCATGACCTCGACTCTGACATCCGGTGAGGGACCGAGTAAACGCTTCGTGGCCGGAAGTTTCTCCGGCCACGAAGCGTCTCGGACTCAGTACAGCGTCAGCCGGTACGCCCCGGACTGCGCGGTGCCCGCGAACAGGTACCGGCCATCGGCACTGATCGCCAGCGAGAGCACCCTGGCGTCGGGAAGCGCGCCCGGTACCGGCGACCAGGTACGGCCGAAGTCCGTGCTGCGCAGCACGCCTCCCCCGGTCGAACTGCTCGCGAACCACACCCGGAAGTCGAACGGATGCGGAAGGATCCGGCTGATCTCGCGGGAGTCACCGCCGTCGGCGACCCGCCGGAACGTCCGGCCGTCGTCCTCGCTGAGCAGGATGCCCGCACCACCGGCGAGGACGCGCCCGCCACCCCATCGGCTGACCGAGATCGAGCTGACCGGCTCGTCGGAGACCCGGGTCCAGGTCTTGCCGCCGTCGTCGGACCGGTAGAGGCCGCTGGCGTCCCCGCCCCAGACCCGGTTCGCGTTCCACGGGTCGCCTGCGAACGCGATGAACCCGATGTCGGTGGTGAGCTTTTCCCAGGTCTTCCCGGCGTTGTCACTGCGGTAGAGCACGTAACCGGTGGGCGCGAAGGCCGAGACGAAGATCCGGTCCGGGTCGGCAGGATGCGCGAAGATCGTCCTGGGGATTCCTTCCTTCGCCTTCGCCGCGAACTGCCAGGTGCGGCCGCCATCACCGCTGCGGAGCACGTCGAGCGCGAACCCGTTCCGGGTGACCTGCCAGACGACGTCCGGGCGGCTCGGCGAGACGGACAGGCGCGCGTCCTCGTGCAACCGGTCGGCGGGATGCGACTGCCAGACCCGGTCGGTCGCGGCGACCTTGCCACGCGGGAGCGGGGTGTTGTAGATCTCCTGGACCCCGGCCGCGACGACGCTCTCGCGCAGGAGGTTCCCGCTGGTCACGAGGTCGCGAATGGATTCGCCGGGGACGCCGATCTGCCGGTAGCCGCTCTTGCCGCCGTCCGCGTACACCCCTCGGTACAGCGAGGAGATCAGCGTGGTGGCGGGTTTGCCCGGCGCCGCGGGGAGTTCGATCATGTCGCTGACGCCTTCACCCGCGGCCGGCACCGGTTTGCGGCTCCAGGTGCGGCCGAAGTCCGTGCTGACGTCTATGTCGTTATACGTCGAAACGTACAGACGGCCGCCGACGAAGCGCGGTTCACGCAGTTGCTGGCCGCCCGGATCGCGTCGCAGCACCGACCAGGTCTTGCCGCCGTCGGTGGAACCGTGCAGCTCGGTGCCGACCGTGACCACGAACCGCTTGCCGTCCGACGCGACCTGATTGACCTCGCCGTTGGTCCGGTAGACGAGCTCGGCCCGCGGTTCCTTGGTGCTGACCCCGCGGACCACCCACAGCGCGTACTCCGGGTAGACCGTCGTGAAGTAGGCGTCGTCGCCGACCATGATCAGTTTGAGCGGGCCGACCGGCGCCGCGACCCCTTCGCGAGGCCAGGTCCTCGGCACGTCGTTCCAGCTCACGCCGCCGTCGGTGCTGACGCTCAGCGTGTCGAGGTTCTGCACCACGACGACCCGGCCGGTGGGGTCCGTCGCCATGCCGAACGAGCCGTCGGGGTACCACTCGCGCAGGGTCTCCCAGGTCTGGCCGCGGTCGGTGGTGCGCAGCAGCATCCCGTGCCACTCGCCGACCATGCCTGCGGGTTTGTTGCCCACCGCGAGCATCCGGTCCGGGTTCACCGGATCGACGAAGAATCCCTGGATGGAGGTGTCCGCCGGCAGACCCCGGCGCGCACTCCAGGAGGCGCCGCGATCGCCGGAGAGCCACAGCGCGGGCGGGCTGGGCTGCATCATCGCGAGCCCGGCGGGCGAAACGGCCAGCAGGCCGCCGACGCTGTTCGGGCCGACCGGTTCCCAGCCGCCGCGGGGCAGCCCGGTCGCGTTGACGTCCGTGGCCGGCTGCCGGGGTTCGGCGGTGGCCACCGACGTCGCCCCGGTGGTCCCGAGAACCGTCAGCAGCCCGAGAACGAACATGCGTTTGGTGGTCGATCTCAGTTTCATGCGGGAGATCTTGGCGCAAGATCCGCCAAAGGGATAGAGATTCATCGGATCTTTACTGGACAGCCGACTGTGTCATCCCTCTTGTTCCCCATGTCAAGACTTGACTTGCGACAAACTCATCGGATCACCGTCGAACGACGACCGCGATCAGCGCGGCGGCCAGCAGGGCCAGGTACGCGATCGCGTGGACGCGATCCGGGATCCGGCCGACCACCCGGCGCGTCACGGCGATGGTCGGCAGCGACCCGCACAGCAGCGCGCCCGCGGCCACCAGGTCGATGTAGCCGACGTGGGCCGTGCCCGAAGCCGTCCCCGTCGCCGCGAAGGCGTAGACGGCGGTGCCGATCACCGCCACCGGCAGGCTCAGCGGATTCGCCAGCGCGGTCGCGTCGGCCATCGGCAGGCCTTTGCGCCGCATGAGCGGGACGGTCAGCACGCTGCCCCCGACCCCGAGAAAGCTCGCCACGGCACCGATCCCGATGCCGCCCGCGGTGGCCGTGAACCCGCCGAGCGCACGGGGCCGGGTGTCTTCCTGCCTGCTCACGAAACCCTTCCGGACCACGCTGTCGGCGATGGTCAGCGCGAGGTAGGCGACGAAGAGCCAGCGCAGGACGCTTTCGTCGGCCGCGGTGGCGGCGAAGGAACCGAGCACGGCGCCCAGGCCGATGAACGCGATGAGCGGCCACAGGTACTCGCGGCGAAGCCGTCCGGTCCGCCGCTGGGCGAAGGTCGCGCTCCCGGCGTTGACCACCATCACCGCGGTCGACGTGGCCACCGCCACGTGCATCGCGCCCAAAGCGTGCTCCGGCTCCGCGAGCGCGAAGGCGTAGACGACGGGCACGGTGATGAATCCGCCGCCGAATCCGAACAGGACAGTGGTGACACCGCTCAGGCAGCCGAAGCCGAGGAGCACCGCGATCTCGATCATCACTCCCTCGACGGTAGGCGTCGCCGGTGCGGCGGGCATTCGAAAGGACGCCACTTTCTTTCGTGCATCGGACAGGTGGCGTAGCCTGGGTGAAGTGCGCGACATCCCCATCGACGAGGTCGACCACCTCGATCGCGCGGTGGTGGCGATCCGCACCGATTACCCACCGGGACACCGGATTCCCCCGCACCGGCATCGGCGGGCGCAGTTCCTCTACAGCGCGACGGGATCGATGCGGGTCGAAACGGCCGACGGCACGTGGACCATCCCGACCCGGCGCGCGGTGCTCGTCCCGCCGGAGACCGGTCACCAGGTCCTCACGACGACCGTGAGCACCCGGAGCCTGTACATCGAGCCGAAAGCGGTGCCGTGGTTCCCGCGGCGCTGCCAGGTCGTCGAGGTCTCCGCGCTGCTCCGGGAACTACTGAACGAGGCCGTCGACGTGCCCGGACTGTATTCCCCGCGCGGGCGGGACGCCGCGGTCATCGGCCTGATCCTGCACGAGATCCGCCGGTCCGCCCCGGTCCGGCTCGACCTCCCCCTGCCGTCGCACGACCGGCTGCGCGCGCTGTGCGAGTCCTTTTTGGACCATCCGGACATCCACGATCCCTTGAGCGCCTGGGCGTCCCGGCTGCACGTGAGCGAGCGGACGGTGAACCGGATCTTCACCGCCGAGACCGGGATGGGTTTCGCGCGCTGGCGGCAACGCGCCTGTGTCCTGCATTCCCTGTCGCTGCTGTCGGACGGGCGCCCGATCGCGGGGATCGCCGCCTCGCTCGGGTACGAAAGCCCGGCCGCGTTCTCGACGATGTTCACCCGGCTCCTCGGCACGTCGCCGAAGGACTATCGCGCGGCTACCGCGCGCTGATCACCGCCGTCCCGAACGCCGCTGTCTCAAAGTGAGACACGACACCTCTCCCGCCGTTCCGCCCGCGCCCCTACCTTCCGTTCAAGCCCAGGCGAACAAGGGAGTTCAGCGCATGAGCAAGAACGTACTCGTCACCGGTGCCGCACGGGGAATCGGAAAGGGGATCGCGCTCCGGCTCGCCGCGGACGGCCACGACGTCGCGGTCAACGACATCGCCGCCAACGAAGCGGAACTCGAGGCCGTGGCCAAGGAGATCCGTGAAGCGGGACGGCGTTCCGCGGCGGTCATCGCGGATGTTTCGGACCCCGCTTCGGTCACCGCCATGGTCGGCGAAACCGCCGGCGAATTGGGCTCCCTGGACGTCATGGTCGCGAACGCGGGAATCGCCCAGGTCCTGCCGCTGCTCGAAGTGACCCCGGAGGACTGGGACCGGATGATGGCCGTCAACGCGCGCGGCATTTTCCTGTGTTACCAGGCCGCGGCCAAGCGAATGATCGAGCAGGGGAACGGCGGGAAGATCATCGGCGCGGCGTCGATCGTCGCCCATCGCCCGTTCGCGTTGCTGGGCCACTACTCCGCGTCCAAGTGGGCGGTGCGCGGACTCACCCAGGCGGCCGCGATGGAATGGGCGCGGCACGGCATCACGGTCAACGCGTACTGCCCGGGTATCGTCGGGACCGCCATGTGGGACCTCATCGACGAGAAGCTGGCCGAATCGGAAGGGATCCGGAAGGGACAGGCGATCGAGAAGTATTCGAACCTGATCCACCTCGGCCGGGTCTCCGTTCCCGAGGACGTGGCGGCGTATGTCTCGTACCTCGCTTCGCCGGATTCCGATTACATGACCGGCCAGTCGGTGATGATCGACGGAGGAATCCAATTCTCTTGAGCAGGAAAGCAGGACGATCATGATCTTCATCACGGCGAAGTTCCGGGTCCGTCCCGAACACGCGGACCGGTGGCCGGAAATCGCGCGCGATTTCACCGAAGCGACCCGCGCCGAGCCCGGTTGCCTTTGGTACGACTGGTCACGCAGCCTGGACGACCCGAACGAATACGTTCTCGTCGAGGCGTTCCAGGACGACGACGCGGGCGCCGCCCACGTCGGTTCGGAGCATTTCCGCGCGGCACAACGCGATCTGCCGCCGTACCTGGCCGAGACGCCGCGGATCATCAACGCGAAGATCGACCAGGACGGCTGGTCGGAACTCGGCGAACTCGCCGTCAAGTAGGTTCCGCGCCCCGCCTCGGTCCGCACCGGACCGAGGCGGGCGCTCAGCCGCGCTGGGCGCGTGCCGCCCCGACGCAGTAGGCGCCGAACGCGGCGACCCCGGCGGCCACCGCGATGAGCAGCACCGTGCCGAACGGCTGGGCGGCCAGCGTGCGCAGGGCGGCGTCGAGCCCGCCGGAGCGGGACGGATCGTGCTCCAGCGCCGCGAATCCGAGGAGCACCGCGATCACGCCGAACACCACGCCCCGGGCCGCGTAACCGATCCTCCCCAGACGCTCGACCCACCGCCGGGTTCCCGACGGCAGCTTCGAGAGGTCGAGGTCCTCCATGAAGGTCCGGCGCACACCCTTGACCACCGAAGCGACGGCCACGCCGAACACGATGACGGCCACCACGATCACCAGGAACGGTCCAGCGGGCATCCCGAGCAGCATCGCGGTGTACTCCTGCTGCTTCTGGTCGGAGCTGCCCTGTCCGCCCGCGCCCGCGGCGAGCTGGCCCGCGTAGACGCCCAGCGAGATCCCCATGAGGCAGCGCACGCCGGACGTCACCCGCTTGACGGTTCGCTTCTTCTCCTCGTCGATCCACGTGTAGCCGACGACGGCCAGCAAGGCCTGCCACAGGCCGTACGCCACGAGGCCCGCCGCCAGCACCCACAGCAGCACGCCACCCACCGGCGTCGAGCCGACCTCGGCGACCGCGCCGCGCCCGTCCGCCTCCTGACCGCCACCGCCGATCGCGATCCGCACGGCGAGGTACCCGATGAGCAGGTACACCAGCCCGTAACAGCCCATCCCGATCCGTCCGAGCGTCTGGACGGCCTTGTTGTGGCGCACCTGTCTGACCTTGGTCGTGGGCATCCGGCTCACCCTTCTTTCCGAGTCTTTCCCCGAGTCTCACGGGCGACGGCCAAGACCGCCGCGCGACTGGTCCATCCGGCCCAGCGCAGTGATCGACAAGGCGACAGCGTCCGGCTACTTTGAGAAACCCCCGGCCGGAAGGAAGTGCCGTGCCCTCACTGGTCCGCAAACTGACGTCGACCGCACTGGCCCTGCTCACCACCTTCGCCCTCTCCCCCGCCGCGACCGCCTCCGAACTCGCGGCGAGCAAGAAGGGCGCCAGCGTCAACACCGTCGCGGGGGTGAACGAAGCCCTGCGCGACGTGCGCGCGAGTTGGTTCTACAACTGGGCTTCCGACCCCCAAGGCGTCGCCAGACCGGCCGGAACCGAGTTCGTGCCGATGATCTGGGGCGCCGGTTCGGTCACCCCGCAGAACCTGGCCAAGGCGAAGTCGCAAGGCACGACTTTGCTGGGATTCAACGAACCCGACATGTCCGGTCAGGCGAACATGACGGTCGAAAGGGCACTCTCACTCTGGCCTCAGCTCCAGGGAACCGGGATGCGCCTCGGCGCGCCGGCGGTCGCTTTCGGCGGCGACCGGGCGGGCGGCTGGCTGGACCGGTTCATGAGCGGCGCGGCCGCCCAGGGCCGCCGCGTGGATTTCATCCCGCTGCACTGGTACGGCGGCGACTTCTCCGCGGCCGCCGTCGGCCAGCTTCGCGGCTATCTGCAGGCGGTCTACAACCGTTACCACAAGCCGATCTGGCTCACCGAGTACGCGCTCACCGACTTCAGCCAGAACCCGCCCCGGTATCCCAGTCAGGAGCAGCAGGCGGCTTTCGTCACCAACTCGACGACGATGCTCAAGGGGCTTCCGTTCGTGGAGCGCTACGCCTGGTTCACCCTCTCCACCAAGACCGCTCCGACCGGGCTTTACGACGGGACGCGCGCCAATCGCAGCGGTGTCGCCTACCGGGCGGCGGGATGACCGCTCCGACCGCCGTTTGATGCTTGGCCGGTCCGGGCGGTCGTGCCTGGCGAACGTGTTTCCGTCGCGATGTCGGATCGCTCCGGGTCCGTTCGTAGAGGAGGTGGAAGCAAGCCCGGACTCACCGAAGGAGCCATCATGACCGCGACCTACACCTTCGACATCTTCTCCAGCCTCGACGGCTACGGCTCCCACACGGGCGACTGGGGCGGCTACTGGGGCAAGGAGGGCCCCGAGTTCCTGGAGCGCCGCCTCTCCCAGTACAGCGAGAAGCAGCGGATGGTCTTCGGCGCCACGACGTACCGGGAGAACGCGGAAATGCTCTCGGGCATCGTCGAGTTCGAGGCGCTGGACCCGTGGATCGCCCGGCTGAAGAACCTCCCGGCGACGGTAGTGTCGACGACGCTGCGAGAGCCGCTCGACTGGCCGGACACGACGATCGTGCACGGCGACGCCGTCGACGTCGTCGCCAAGCTCAAGGAGGAGTCCGAGGTGCCGCTGCGTTCGCACGGCAGCCTGGCGATGAACCGGGCGTTGCTGGCCGCCGGTCTGGTCGACCTGGTCCAGGTGACGATCTTCCCGGTGATCACCGGTGAGACCGGGGCGGCGCGGATCTTCGAAGGCGCGGCGGATTTCGATCTCGAACTGATCGAGAGCCGGACCTTCGACGGGCACACCCAGGAGCTCGTTTACCGGCCCACCCGGCATCACTCGCGCTGATCGTCCACTAAGGACAAAAGTCAGCGGGTCAGCCAGGGCGCCAACAGGTTCTCCAGGTCGGCGTCCGACAACGCGTACGGCCCGCCGTGGAACTCGTGCCACCGCGAAGCGTCCCTCGCCGCGGTGTACTCCACCTCGAACGCCCGCATCAGGACGTACATGAAGGTCACCGAGCTGAAGCGCTCACCCAGCAGCGTCCGGGCCTCGCGCGCGATCCCTGTCGCGCCGTGGCCGATCACGTCCGTGAGCTTCAGCTCCTCCGCAGCCGGATCCAACAGGCTGGGGGCATACATCACGACAAAATCTCCATCACTGAAAGGAAGGAACTCAGTTCTCGGCGGCGAGCTGACCGCACGCCGCCGCGATCTCCTGACCACGCGTGTCACGCACCGTGCACGCTACTCCGCCCGCGTTCACCAGGCGGACGAACTCCCGCTCCACCGGCTTCGGCGAAGCGTCCCACTTGCTGCCCGGAGTCGGGTTCAGCGGGATCACGTTCACGTGCACCAGCTGGCCCAGGTGCTGGCGAAGCCGCTTCGCCAGCAGCTCGGCCCGCCAAGGCTGGTCGTTGACGTCGCGGATCAGCGCGTACTCGATCGACACCCGCCGTCCCGACGTGTCCGCGTAATACCGGGCCGCCGAAAGAACCTCGTCCACCGACCAGCGCTCGTTCACCGGCACCAGCGTGTCGCGCAGCTCGTCGTCCGGCGTGTGCAGTGAAACCGCCAGCCGCACCTGCATCTTCTCGTCCGCGAGCTTGCGGATCGCCGGCGCCAGGCCCACGGTCGACACCGTCACCGAACGCTGGCCGATCCCGAGCCCCGCCGGCGACGGATCCGTGATCCGCCGGACCGCGGCCACCACCCGCTTGTAGTTCGCGAGCGGTTCGCCCATCCCCATGAAGACGATGTTCGACAGACGGCCGGGGCCGCCGGGCATCAGGCCGTCGCGCATCACGGCGGCGGCGGAGCGGACCTGGTCGACGATCTCCGCCGTCGAAAGGTTCCGGTCGAGGCCGCCCTGTCCGGTCGCGCAGAACGGGCACGCCATGCCGCAGCCCGCCTGGCTCGAAATGCACAGGGTCGCGCGGTCCGGGTAGCGCATGAGCACGCTCTCCAGCAGCGTCCCGTCGTGCGCGCGCCACAGGGTCTTGCGGGTGGTGCCGTCGTCGCAGGCGAGCGCCTTGATCTCGGTGAGCAGCGTCGGCATCAGGCCGCCGACGAGCTTCTCCCGCGACGCCGCCGGGATGTCGGTCATCTCCTCCGGGTCCACCGTGAGCCGCGAGAAGTAGTGGTTCGACAGCTGCTTCGCACGGAACGGCTTCTCCCCCAGCTCGGCGACGGCCTCGGCCCGTTCGGCGGTGGTGAGGTCGGCGAGGTGGCGCGGCGGCAGGCCGCGCTTGGGCGCGTCGAAAACGAGAGGGAGGGCAGTCATAGCTCACTCAGTGTCCCATGTCCACCTCCGACGCGCCCGGGCCGCCCCGGATCACTGTTCCCCAGGTCACGTGACGTGTTCCGGCGCACGCCGTGCGGATCGCATACGAGGAGACGCGCGTACGTCATGCCCGGTCCGAGACTCGGTCAGCGGAGGTGGTGCACCATCATTCCCGAAACCACGGTTCTCCTCACCGGATCCCGGGCACTCACCGTGCCCCTCGCGGAACTGCTCGCCGCCTGTGGGTACGCGAGCGTGGCACCCCTGCGCGGTTTGTCCGAAGTGGACACGGAGAACACCGTCGTGGTCGCGGCTTTCGATCATCCCGCCCACGACGAACTGACCACGTTGGACACCTTGTGCGCCGAGAGCGGAGTGCGATGGCTGCCGCTGCGCCGTGAACACGGCCGGGTGATCGCCGGGCCCGTGATCACGCCCGGCGGGATCGACTTCGGCGACGTCGTCGCCCGCCGTCGCGCGGCCGCGCCGGATCCTCACCTGCTCGACGTGGTCGCGCCCGCGCTGAGTCCGGGAGACACGCGCTGGGTCGCGGCGGTGCTCGTCGCCCACCTCGAACGCTGGCTCTCCCGCGGGCGGACCGCCCTCGTCACCGGCGAGATCGACCTCGACCCGGCGGATCTGACCGAGGTCCGCCGCCCGGTCCTTCCCGTCCCGGATCGCGCCCGGCCCGTCCCCGCACCCGCGTCCTTGATCGACGACCGGACCGGGATCGTGACCGGGATCCGCGAGATACCGCCGTCGCCGGGAATGCCCGCCCGGCTGCGGCTGTGCGCGGTCGACGTCGCGGACATGCGCCGCGTCACGAACTGGCCCAACGATCGCCAGGCCGTCGGCGCGGGGTGGCACGACTTCGACGTCGCCAGGCAGGCAGCCATCGACGAAGCCGTGAAGCGCTACTGCGGCAGTTGGCTCCCTCCGGACCGCGAAGTGCGCTTCGGCAGCTACGAGCGCCTGACCCGCTACGGCGTTCCGGCGCTCGACCCCCGCCGCCTGAACCTCTACTCGGCCGACCAGTACCGATCCCCCGGCTTCCCGTTCGCGCCGCTTGCGACGGACTCGGACTGCTCGTGGGTGGAAGGCTTTTCCCACACCACCGGGGAATCCCTCTGGGTACCGGCGTTCCTGGTCTCCCGCGAACGGCAACCGGGAGAAGCCCGCTTCGCCGATCCCCTGCCGGCGGGCCTCGCCACCGGGACCTCCGAAGAGCAGGCCGTCACGTCCGGCCTCGAAGAGGCCCTCGAAGGCGACACCACCATGCTCTGGTGGGCCACGACGCCCCGCCTCGCCCGGCTCCCGATCCCGGACGAGATCCGGTCGCTCATCGCCGACACCGCGGACGGGCACGAGGTCACGCTCATCCCGCTCGACAACGAATTCGACGTCCCGGTGATCGCGGCGGCGGTGCTCGATCGCGTGACGCGCCGGCTGTCCTTCGGCTTCGCCGCCCGCCCGGACGCGTTCGAAGCCGCCAAGGAGGCACTCGCCGCGGGGTTCGCCTCGCAGCACACTTACCGGACCCTCGACAGCGAACGCGGACTGTCCGCCCTGCGCCGTGAGCACGGCGATCTCAAGCCGTACCGGGCGGACCGGCGTTACCTCGACTCCTACCGCGACGACTTCGCCGACGTCACCGATCTCCTTTGCCAGCAGCAGATCTACCTCGACCCACGGGCGGGCGGAGGGGTCGCGCCGCGGCTGCGCAACCTGCCGGACCGGTCCTGGGACGAGGTGCCCGCACTCGGGGAACGGCGGCTCAAGGCGTATCAGGATCGCGTCGAAGCCCGCGGCTTCGAGGTGATCAGCGTCGACCTCACGACCTGCGACGTCGCGGCCGCCGGGCACCACGTCGCGCACACTCTGGTGCCGGGTCTCGTGCCGCCGTTCCCCGCCGGTTTTCCCTTGTGGGGCAACGGAAGGATCACCGGTTCGAGGCGGCGGGACCTCAACGTCTTCCCGCTGCCCCGCGCTTGACGAGAACAAGCCACTGAGACCCGGATCACAGGAAGGGGGTTGCCGTGCGACCGTTTCCGATATATCGTGAACGTGTCGGAACATTACGTAGAGAGGATTCACATCATGCGACGACGACCTTTCCCTCCAGAACACGGCCGACCCGCCTTCGGGCCTTGGGCTCGCGGCGGCTTCGGCGACTTCCCCCCGGGTCCGGGCGGGCCCGGCCACCGGCATCGGCACGGCCGTCGCGGTGGCCCCGGCGGACGGCGCGGCAAGCGCGGTGACGTCCGCGCCGCGATCCTCGCGCTGCTTTCCGAGCAGCCGAGGCACGGTTACGAGATCATCCGCGAGATCGGCGAGCGCAGCGGCGGCTTCTGGAAGCCCAGCCCCGGCTCGGTCTACCCGACCCTGCAGATGATGGCCGACGAAGGCCTCGTGATCAGCAAGGACGAGAGCGGCAAGAAGCTGTTCGAACTCACCGAGTCCGGCCGCGCCGCGGCCGAGCAGCAGGACGCCGTCCCGCCGTGG
Source organism: Amycolatopsis sp. NPDC089917 (assembly GCF_040684635.1). NCBI lineage: Bacteria > Bacillati > Actinomycetota > Actinomycetes > Pseudonocardiales > Pseudonocardiaceae > Amycolatopsis > Amycolatopsis sp. NPDC089917. The sequence goes on from NZ_JBFBGL010000009.1 coordinate 56,214, forward strand.
GAGCAGATCGCCCACGACGTCGACCCGGTCGAGGTGAACCTGCGCAAGGCGGGGGCGACCCTGGCCGCGGCGGTCGCGCAGGTCATGCACGCCGGCAGCGAGGGCCAGCAGGCCCGCACCGTCGACGTCCTCAACGAGGCGCGCCGGGCGATCTACGGCATCCTCGGCGAGGCCGAGGAACCCGCTCAGGACACGACGTCCGCCGAGGACACGGAGTGACCTGGCACGACGAGGCCGGTGGGCTTGGTGCGTGCGTGCACGCGATAGCCCACCGGCAGCGTCATCCGCTTCTCCCCGGCGCCTGACGAAACCTCGTTCAGGCGCCGGACCTCCGCGATCGCCTTCGCCGCGACCGGAGCGCTGAACTCGATCTTCAGCACCGCTTCCATCGCGGCGGCGTCCTCGAACAGCCACCGCGTCATCACCTTGCGGCAGTCGAATCCCTGACGGGCGAAGAACTTCTCGACCCCCGGCGGGTCGTAGTGCGGCAGATCCAGCCTCATCCAGCGGCCGTAGGGCTCGCTGGTCACGTCGAGGTCCACGATCAGCAGCGTCCCGCCCGGCCGCAGCACCCGCTCCGCCTCGCGAAGGCCCGGTTCACAGCCGGGGCCGAAGAAGTACGCGGTCCGCGCGTGGACGACGTCGAAAGCCGCGTCCGGCACCGGAAGCCGCTGCGCACGACCCTGCCGAACCTCGACGTTCGACAGCTCCGCGACGCGGCGGCGCGCGTCGCGGACGAGCGGCTCATGGGGCTCGATCCCGAGCACCGACCGTGCGGTCCCGGCGAACCGGGGCAGGTGAAACCCGTCACCACAGCCGAGGTCGAGCACGTCCGCCCCGGCCCAGTCACGGGCGCCGGCGAGCGCCCGCCAGATCTCGTCGTCGACGTCCTGCGCGCGGTTCTCGACCTCGTAAGCCTGTTGGTAGTACCAGATGTTCGGGCTCGGCAGCACCTCGTCGCCGCCACGGCGGAAGGAGGAGACAGCTCGGGGAAACCAGCGCACGGAAGCTCCAACGATGGGACACCGGGCCGGGTTCCGGGCCATCCAGGTCGAAATCTTTGACGGAAACACTGCGGAAAGCGACTAGACTTTACTCTCCCCACCGCTCAGGGAGAACCGCATGTCGCTTGGCTCGGCCGCCCACACTTCCGTCATCCCTTCAGGAATTCCGTGCTGGATCGAGCTCGCGTGCAGAGACGAGTCGGCCGTGCAGGCCTTCTACAGCGGACTTTTCGACTGGGAATACACGATTCAGCGTGATCCCGCGACGCCGACGGGCCGCTACTCGATCGCGACGCTCAACGGCGTCCCGACCGGCGGTCTGTACCGCGCGGGCGCGGAGGGGCCGTCCGGCTGGAGCGTCCACATCTCGGTGCCCCAGGCGGCCGCGGCCGCAGAGTGGGTGGACAGTCTCGGTGGCCGGGTCACGCTCGGGCCGATGGCGATTCCCCATCGCGGCAACATCATCCACGCCATCGACGCGTGCGGTGCGCACGTAGTCCTCTGGGAACCGCCCGCGACCTGGGAGTTCGCGACCGGCGTGCCCAACACGTTCAGCGGCGCGGACCTCAACACGCACGACGGCGCGGCGGCGGACCACTTCTACTGCCGCCTCTTCGACTACACCAGCCATCAGATCGGCGACGGCACGTCGCTCGACTACGCCGAATGGCTCATCGAGCACGAACCGGTGCTGTACCGGTACGTGATGGGCTCGGAGTACCGGGCGGACACCCCGCCGCATTGGATGGTCTACCTCGAACTCGATCCGGCACGCGGGGCGGACGCCACGGCGGGGCAGGCCCTGATGCTCGGCGGCGCCGTCGTGGTCCAGCCCTACGACACCCCGTTCGGGCGGATGGCGATCCTCGCCGATCCGGACGGTTCGGTGTTCGCGGTGATCGACCACTCCCGGGCCGTCGAGGGCTGGGGCAGCGCCGAAGTCGACGATCCTTACGACGACTGATCCGGAAGGGCCGGGGACCACGTCACCCCCGGCCCTTTCTTCAGATACCCGCCCAGAACCCGCGATCTTGCACGACCGGGTGGATGTCCTCCGGTGCCAGTGACTGCGTCCGCGGCGAAGGACGCCACTTCGGCAGGTCCTCACCGTTCGGATCGCCGATCCGCGCGAACGCGGTCCAGTACCGGATCATCTTCGCCGCGAGTTCCCGCTGCTCGGGCGTCAAGGTCACCGGATTCGCGTCCTCTTTCTCGCTCGGCGGCGCCCAGCGCAGGTCACCGACGGGTGGCGCGGCGAACGGATGCCTTGGAAACTCCCGCTTCCGCCACGGCTGTCGTCAGGGCGCCGAACGTCAGCACGCTCAGTGCCAGGGCCAGAAGTCGCTTACTCATCCGTTGAGTTCGCATCCTTCGACCTTGGCCCGGCGCTCGGGGCTTGTCACATGGATTTCGCCTAGACGGGAACGAACGCCGAGAGCAGGAGCCAGGAGACGACGGCCGAGGGGAGCAACGAGTCGAGCCGATCCATCAGCCCGCCGTGGCCCGGCAGCATGTTCCCCATGTCCTTGACGCCGAGGTCGCGTTTGATCAGCGACTCGACGAGGTCGCCCAGCGTCGCGGTGCAGACGATCGCCGCGCCGAACAGCACACCCTGCCAGGCGTGGCCGTCGAGTAGCAGGCTCAGGGTCAGCGCGCCGGCGACCACACCGGCGACGAGCGAGCCCGCGAAGCCTTCCCAGGTCTTCTTCGGACTGATGCTGGGCGCCATCGGATGCTTGCCGCCCAGCACGCCGGCGATGTAGCCGCCGGTGTCCGAGGCGACGACGCCGATCATGAACGCCAGCACCCGGCCGACACCGTCGTCCGGCGGGACGAGCATGGCGGCGAAAGCACCGAAAAGCGGGATGTACGCGGCCGCGAAGACCGACGCGCTGATGTCGCGCAGATAGCCGTCCGCCCCGCCGGGCAACCGCCACAGCAGGCAGACGAGCACCGTCAGCACGAAGGCCGTCAGCGCGCCCTCACGGCCGTACGGCCAGGCCAGCCAGATCATCGCCTGACCGCCGACGAGCACCGGGACCAGCGCGATCCGGATGCCCGCCGCGCGCTTCAGTGCCCCGGCCAGCTCGATCGTGCCGACCGCGATCGCGATCGCGATGATGCCGATGAACAGGAAGCGCACGGTGAGCAAGGACGTGACGATCGCCGCGCCCAGCAGCAGCCCGACCCCGATCGCGGCGGGCAGGTTGCGGCCGGCGCGGGAAACCTTCCGCGCCGGTTCCGGCACGGTTTCGGGCTCCGGCATCGCCGCCGGAGCCGGTTCCGGGGCGTCCACCCGGTCCTCGCGTTCCTCGCTCACCTGGCTCATCAGACCTCGAGTAGCTCGGCTTCCTTGTGTTTCACCAGCTCGTCGACCTTGTGCGTGTACGAGTCGGTGAGGTTCTGCAGTTCCTTCTCGGCGTGGACGACCTCGTCCTCGCCCGCCTCGCCGTCCTTCTTGATCCGGTCCAGCTCTTCCTTGGCCTTGCGGCGGACGCTGCGGATCGAGACCCGGGCGTCTTCACCCTTGGCCTTGGCGACCTTCACCATCTCCTTGCGGCGCTCTTCGGTGAGCTGCGGGATGACGATGCGGATCACGTTGCCGTCGTTGCTCGGATTGACACCGAGGTCCGATTCGCGGATCGCCTTCTCGATGGCGTTGAGCGAAGTCTGGTCGTAAGGCTTGACCAGCGCCATCCGGGCTTCGGGGATGTTGACGCCCGCCAGCTGGTTCAGCGGGGTCGGCGCGCCGTAGTAGTCGACGACAACGCGCGAGAACATCCCGGGGTGGGCCCGGCCGGTGCGTACCGACGACAGGTCCTCCTTGGCGACGGACACCGCTTTTTCCATCTTCTCCTCGGCGTCGAGGAGGGTCTCGTCGATCACGGCAACTCCCGTTGTTGTGTATGCGTACCGATTACGGAGATCAGAGCAGGACTACGCGGACACCCCGTCGGCGGGGGTGTCGACCAAGGTGCCGATCCTCTCACCGCTGACCGCACGGGCGATGTTCCCCTCGGTGAGCAGATTGAACACGATGATCGGCATGTTGTTGTCCATGCACAGGCTGAACGCGGTGGCGTCGGCGACCTTGAGGTCCCGTTCCAGCACCTCGCGGTGGCTGATCTCGTGGAACATCTCGGCGGTCGGGTCGCTCTTCGGGTCCGCGGTGTAGACGCCGTCGACGGCCTTCGCCATCAAGACGGCTTCGCAGCCGAGTTCGAGCGCGCGCTGCGCGGCGGCGGTGTCGGTCGAGAAGTAGGGCATGCCGACCCCGGCGCCGAAGATGACGACGCGGCCCTTCTCCAGGTGACGCTCGGCCCGGCGCGGGATGTACGGCTCGGCGACCTGCCCCATGGTGATGGCGGTCTGCACGCGGGTGGGCAGGCCCTCCTTCTCCAGGAAGTCCTGCAGCGCCAGGCAGTTCATGACGGTGCCGAGCATCGCCATGTAGTCGGCGCGGTCACGGTCCATGCCGCGCTGCGACAGTTCCGCGCCGCGGAAGTAGTTGCCGCCGCCGATCACGACGGCGATCTGCACGCCCGTGCGCGCCACGTCGGCGATCTGCTGGGCGACGGAGTGGACCACATCCGGATCAACCCCGATGGAACCGCCGCCGAACATCTCGCCGCCCAGTTTCAGCAGCACCCGCCGGTATCCGCCTTCGACCCGGACACCCATGTCGCCCTCCCTAATGCTCTGAAACCCGACTGTGCCCCGTCCCCGATGGACGGAGACGGGGCACAGTGGTGGTTCTTTGTGTTCCGCGCCTGGATCAGGCCTGGCCGACCTCGAACCGGGCGAACCGGCTCACGGCCACGCCGGCCTCGTCGAGCAGGGCCTTGACGGTCTTCTTGTTGTCCTTGACCGACGGCTGCTCAAGCAGGACGTTGTCCTTGTAGTAGGCGTTGACCTTGCCCTCGATGATCTTGGGCATGGCCTGCTCCGGCTTGCCCTCTTCGCGGGCGGTCGCCTCGGCGACGCGACGCTCGTTCTCGACGATCTCGGCCGGGACCTCGTCACGGGTGAGGTACTTGGCCTTGAGCGCGGCGACCTGCATGGCGGCGCCACGAGCGGCCTCGGCGGCGGACTCGCCCTCACCGGTGTACTCGATGAGCACGCCGACGGCGGGGGGAAGGTCCGCACCGCGACGGTGCAGGTACGTGGTGGTGGTGCCCTCGTAAGCGGCGACACGGCGCAGCTCGAGCTTCTCGCCGATACGGGCGGCGAGCTCCTGGACCTGCTCTTCGACGGTCTTGCCGTCGAGCGCGGCGGCCTTCAGCTTCTCGACGTCGCTGGTCTTCTCGGCCTTCGCGACCTCGACGATCTTCGAGGCGAGCGCCTGGAAGTCCTCGTTCTTCGCGACGAAGTCGGTCTCGGAGTCGAGCTCGATCAGCACGCCGCCGTCACCGGCGACGAGGCCCTCGGCGGTGGCGCGCTCGGCGCGCTTGCCGACGTCCTTGGCGCCCTTGATGCGCAGGAACTCGACGGCCTTGTCGAAGTCGCCGTCGTTCTCCTCCAGCGCCTTCTTGCAGTTCATCATGCCGGAGCCGGTGAGCTCCCGGAGACGCTTCACGTCTGCGGCGGTGTAGTTCGCCATCGTGGGTGTGTCCGTCCTTTTTCAGGTACGAGAAGTCTTTGGGGAAGTAACCCGTGGGGCCGCCCGGAGGCGGCCCCACGGGCGGTGGATCAGGAGGAGGCGGTGGCCTGCTCGGCCGGGGCCTCGGCGCCGGTCGCGGCGGCGGCTTCCTTGGCGTCCGCGGCGGCGGTCTCGGAGCCGGCGAGCAGCTCCTTCTCCCACTCGGCCAGCGGCTCGTCCGTGGCGACGCCCGCCTCGGGCTTGGCGTCGGCGGAGGAACCGTTGCGGCTGGAGCGGGCCATCAGACCGGCGGCGGCGGCCTCGGCCACGACCTTGGTCAGCAGCGCGGCCGAACGGATCGCGTCGTCGTTACCCGGGATCGGGTAGTCGACCTCGTCCGGGTCGCAGTTGGTGTCCAGGATCGCGACGACCGGGATGTTCAGCTTGCGAGCCTCGCCGACGGCGATGTGCTCCTTCTTCGTGTCGACGATCCACACGATGCTCGGCACCTTGGCCATGTCGCGGATACCGCCGAGGGTCTTCTCGAGCTTGTCCTTCTCACGGGTGAGCGTGAGGATTTCGCGCTTGGTCAGGCCGGCGAAGCCGCCGGTCTGCTCCTGCGACTCGAGCTCCTTCAGGCGGAGGAGACGCTTGTGCACCGTCTGGAAGTTGGTCAGCATGCCGCCGAGCCAGCGCTGGTTCACGTAGGGCATGCCCACGCGCGAGGCCTCGGAGGCGATGGCTTCCTGAGCCTGCTTCTTCGTGCCGACGAACATGATGGTGCCGCCGTGCGCGACGGTTTCCTTGATGAACTCGAACGCACGGTCGATGTACGTCAGCGTCTGCTGCAGGTCGATGATATAGATGCCGTTGCGCTCGGTGAAGATGTAGCGCTTCATCTTCGGGTTCCACCGACGGGTCTGGTGCCCGAAGTGCACGCCGCTGTCGAGCAGCTGCTTCATGGTGACGACGGCCATTGCCGGAATCAACCTCTTCTGTGTCGTGCGCGCCCGGCCGGGCCGGAACGCGCTTGCTCGGTTCGTCGCTCTCGGCCGGGTGGCCGATCGCCCTGGTGCAGATGCTCGGGCCCGGACCCGGGAGCGAAGTGAACCCCAGGGACCGCCGGACCGTGTGCCCCCGCCTGTCCTGACCCTCCGTGAGGAGATCGGCCATCGGGAGCGCGCACGTGCACGCGAAGTCAGCCCGCTGCCGCGGACCGCGCAAAAGAGTCTACTCCCTGTCGCCACCGGGTACCGCACCGGCAGTCCCTGATGAGAGGGGTTGTCCACAACCGGCTCGGTTATCCACAGATTCCCCCGGCGCGCCCCACGCGCCACGCCGTGCCCGCAGGCTGGAACACATGACCACTACGACCTGTTCCCGCCCTGTCACCAGGCATTCCTTCGCGATCGACCGCACCGGCGGCAGGCACCGCCGCCCTGGGCGTCCGCGAGGCCTTCCCCGCCTCGCGATCCTCGCGACGGTGCTCGCGCTCCTGACCGCTTCGGCGACGCCGGGAACGGCCAGAGGCGCGCCCTCTCCGCAAGGGCGCCTCTCCTGGCCGCTCTCGCCGACACCCAGTGTCACCAGGTACTTCGAGCCGCCGGCGACGCCGTACGGTCCCGGTCATCGGGGCGTCGACCTCGCCGCCGCGCCAGGCGCGGACGTCCTCGCGGCCGCCGAGGGAGTGGTGATGTTCGCCGGGCAGGTGGCGGGCCGCGGAGTGGTTTCGATCGATCACGAAGGAGGTCTGCGGACCACATACGAACCAGTCGCCGCGACGGTCACCGCGGGTGATCAGGTCTACCGGGGCCAGGTGCTCGGAACGCTCGCCGCCGGGCATCCGGACTGCCCCGGACCGGCTTGCCTCCATTTCGGCGTCCGGCGGGGCGAGGAGTACGTCGATCCGCTCGCGCTGATCGGTGACCCGTCCGAGATCCGCCTCAAACCGTGGGAAGGAGACTGAGACTGAGCCCGCGTCCCGGGAACCTTCGCCAGTCGTGTCGCCCGCCCACTCACGCGAGTCCCGTGCCTGCGCACGCGTGTCGTCCGTCCAGCCACACGTGTCGTCCGTCCAGTCACCCGAGTCGTCCGTCCAGCCACGCGAGTCCCGCCCCTGATCACACGAGTCCCGCCCCTGATCACACGAGTCCCGCCCCTGATCACACGAGTTCCGCGCCCGATCACACGTGTCGTCCATCCAGCCACGCGAGTCGTCCGTCCAGTCACGCGAGTCCCGCCCCCGAGCACGCGAGTCGTCCGTCCAGTCACCCGAGTCCCGCCCCCGAGCACGCGTGATCCGCCTCCGAGCACGGCTGATCACGACCGGCCAGAGGTGTCCCGGCGATGTTCGGCGGGAGCGGCGGTCGCCTGACGGTGGTCACGCGTGATCAGACGGACGACACGCGTGCGTGGGCGGACGACACGGCCGGCGGGACGTCTTCAGGCCTGCTCGACGAGTTTCGCGCGCAGCCGCATGACGGCGCGGGTGTGCAGCTGGCTGACCCGGGACTCGGTGACGCCGAGGACCTTGCCGATCTCGGCGAGCGTCAGGCTCTCGAAGTAGTAGAGACCGACCACGATCCGGTCGCGTTCGGTGAGCTGGGCGATCGCCTGCGCCAGCTGGCGACGGTTGTCCTGGTCGACCAGGACGGCCACCGGGTCGACGGCCCCGTCGTCGGGCAGGGTGTCGACCAGCGAGCCGCTGTCCTTGCCCGCCGCGACGAGGTCCTCCAGCGCGATGACGCTGGTCAGCTGCAGCTGGCCGTAGAACTCGCGCAGGTCGTCGACGCTGATTTCGAGCTCGGCCGCCAGCTCGGCGTCGGTCGGCGTGCGGTTCAGGCGGGCGCCGAGGCGTTCCAGCGCGCGCTCGGCCTCGCGGGCCTTGCTGCGCACCGCCCTGGGCACCCAGTCCTGGGAACGGAGATCGTCGAGGATCGCGCCGCGGATGCGCTGCATGGCGTAGGTCTCGAACCGCAGGCCCCGAGCGGGTTCGAACTTCTCGATCGCGTCGACCAGGCCGAAGATCCCGGACTGGATCAGATCGCCCACGTCGACGTGGGTCGGCAGGCCGGTGCCGACCCGGCCCGCGACGTACTTGACGAGCGGGGCGTAGTGCAGCACGAGCCTGTCGCGCACGATCTGGTCCGGCGATTCGGTGAACTCCCGCCACAACGCCTGGATGCCGGCGTCCACCTCGTAGGCCGTCCGCGCCCCGGGCGCGACGGCAGGACCGCCTCCGCCGGGACGGTGTTTCCCGGCGGCTTCGGTGACATGTGGGTCGGCGGTCATCGGACCGCCGTTCTCAGCATGCGACTCAGCGTGTTCTCCGTGCTCGTGCGGATGCGCGTGCGCCGCCGGTTCGGGCCGCCGGGTCACCTGCCGGGTTCTCCCCGGCATCATCGGGCCCGGGGGTGCGCGCGGTCGTGGATCGCCTTCAGCCGATCGACGGTCACATGAGTGTAGAGCTGCGTTGTGGCCAGCGTAGCGTGACCAAGCAGTTCCTGAACGCTCCGAAGATCGGCGCCGCCTTCGAGCAGATGAGTGGCCGCGGAATGCCTCAGGCCGTGCGGCCCCATGTCGTTCGCGCCCGGAACGGAGCCGACGGCGTCGTGGACGACCCGGCGGGCCGCCCGCGGGTCGAGCCTGCCTCCTCGCGCCCCCAGGAAGAGCGCGGCTTCGGCCGGTCCCTTCGCTTCGACGGTGAGCTTTCCCCTGCCTTCGTCGAGCCACACCTTCAAGGCGGTCTCGGCGGGGACGCCGAACGGCACGACGCGTTCTTTGCCGCCCTTGCCCAGCACAAGCACGACCCGGCGGGAGAAGTCGACGTCGCCGACGTCCAGCCCGCACAGTTCCGAGACCCGCACACCGGTCGCGTAGAGCAGTTCCACGATGGCACTGTCCCTCAAGGCCACCGGGTCGCGCTGTTCGGCACCGGCGGCTGAGGAGCGCATGACCTCGCTCGCCTGTTCCGCCCGGAGGACCCCGGGAAGCTTGCGGTGCGCACGCGGCGCCACCAGCCGCCCGCCCGGATCGGACGCGAGCGACCCGCCTCGATGGGCCCACGCGGTGAAGGTGCGGGCCGCCGCCGCTCGCCTGGCCAGAGTCGTCCGGCTCGCCCCGTCCTCGCGCTGCCGGGCCAGCCAGCCACGCAGCGTCCCGATGTCGAGGTCCTCGAACCGGCCGCCGTTCCCGTCCACGAAACCCAGCAGCGAGACCACGTCGCCGAGGTAGGCACGCACGGTGTGCGCGGAAAGCCCGCGTTCCAGGGAAAGGTGCCGCTCGTAGTCGTCGATCAGCTTCCGGACGGGCTCCGGCAGCGCCGCACGGGCAGCGCGCAGATCGGGTCTGCGGGCGCGTTTTCCCGTGCCGTGGGGACCTTCGGTCGACGGCATGCCGATCACGCTGCGCGATGTACGGCAGATGGTCAAGTATCGCCGCACCCTGTTGTGGCGTCCGTGGTCGGATCGTGCCGGGATGGCGTCCCGGGTGTAGGCCAGTCAGGTCTTGGCGGGCCGTCTTCGCCACCCTGCGTCACCTTTCTCCGCGAAGCCGTCGAGTTCCAGCTCGGGAAGCAGCGCGCGGACGCGCTCGACCGGGACGCCCGACTCGGCCGCGATCCGTTCCTCGGGTCTCGGCGACCGTTCGGACAGCGCGTCGTGCACCCGCAAGGCCTCCGGACCGAGCCGATCCGTGCGGCGGCGCGGTCTCGACGGATCCGGGCCCGCCTCCCCCAGCCGTCCCGCGGTCTCCAGGATCTCGTCGACCGAGGTCACCAGCGTGGCCTCGCCTTCGCGGATCAGCGCGTGGCAGCCGGCGGACATCCCCGACGAGACCGGTCCCGGCATCGCCATCACGACCTTGCCCAGCACCCCCGCCGTACCGGCGGTGTTCCGCGCGCCGCTGCGCCTGCCCGCCTCGACCACGACGGTCCCTTCCGTGAGCGCCGCGATGAGCCTGTTGCGGACGAGGAAGCGATGCCTCGCGGGCGAGGTCCCCGGCGGGTACTCGCTCACCACCGCGCCGGTTTTCCCGATGGTGCGCAACAAGGTCGTGTGCTGCGCCGGGTATCCGGCGTCGATCCCACAGCCGAGCAGGGCGACCGTCGTGCCGTCCGCGCTCAGCGCGCCCCGGTGCGCCGCGCCGTCGATGCCGTACGCCGCCCCCGAGAACACCGGGATCCCCCGGCCCGCCAGGTGATACCCCAGCTCGGCCGCGTTGTGCAGGCCGTACTCGGTCGCCGCGCGGGCGCCGACGATCGCGATCGCCTGGTCCACCGCCTCGTCGAGTCTGGCCGGACCGCGCACCCACAGCGCCAGCGGAGGCGCCGCACCGGAGACTCCCCTGCCTTGGGCGACGGCCAGCGAAAGCAGCGGCCAATCAGGCCATTCGTCGTCTTCGGGGATGACGAGCCTGGTCTCGCCAGCGGCGGCTCGTTCCAGGTCGCGCTCGGCGTAGTCGTGCGCTCGACGCGCGGCCGTCTCGTCGCGCACCTTCGGCGGGCAATCCGCTCGCGACACCCGTTCCGCGGCGACGATCGGGCCGTGTTCGCCCACGAAACCGGCCAACGCGGGCGCCGGAGGCTCGGCCACGCGCAGGAGATACGAACGCGCGACCCGTTCGGCGTCGAGTTCACTCATCCGGATGACCTCTCTCGGAAGTTCAACGCGGCCGCGACCTCATCCGCCTCCGGCTTGTCGGCGCCCTTCAGATCGGCGAGCGTCCAAGCGATGCGAAGACAGCGGTCCGCGCCGCGCGCGGTGATCGCGCCGCGCTCCAGCGCGCGGTCAAGCAACGCCGTGACCTGCGACGGCAGGACGAACTCGCGGCGCAGTGCCGGGCCGGGCACCTCCGCGTTCGTCGGCCAGCCCTGCTCCGCCCAGCGTTTCCCGGCTCGCTCGCGCGCCTCCAGGACTCGTTCCCGGACGGCCGCCGACGCTTCAGGCGGCTCGCTCAGGTGCGCTCTGAGCGCGGAAAGCGGACGCAGCCGGACCCGCAAATCCACCCGATCGAGTAATGGTCCGGACAGCCGGCCCAAGTACCGCCTTCGCACCGAAGCCGAGCAGGTGCAATCGGCTTCCTTCGCCGGAGCGCAAGGACAGGGATTGGTCGCCAGCACCAGCTGGAAACGTGCCGGGTACCGCACGGCGCCCTTGACCCTCGCGATCCGTACTTCGCCCTCTTCCAGGACCGTGCGCAGCGACTCCAGCCGTTCCGGGCCGAATTCGCACACCTCGTCGAGGAACAGGATGCCCCGGTGCGCCCTGCTGATCGCGCCGGGAACGGCCAGGCCGCTGCCACCGCCGATCAGGGCGGGCACGCTGATCGAATGGTGCGGCGCGACGAACGGCGGCACGGTGACCAGCGGTGCGGACCGGGACAGCGAACCGTCGATCGAATGGACGGCGGTGACCTGCAACGACTCCTCGGCGGACAGTCGCGGCAGGAGACCGGGAAGACGTTTCGCGAGCATCGTCTTCCCCACGCCGGGCGGGCCCGTCATGAGCAGGTGATGCCCGCCCGCCGCGGCCACTTCCAGCGCCCACCGCGCCTCCGGTTGTCCCACGACGTCGGCGAGGTCGGGCACCTTCGTCGGCTCCTGGACGGCGAACGGCTCGGGCCGGACGAGCTCCCCTTCGCCCTTGAGCCAGTCCACGAAATCGCTCAGCCGGGCGATGCCGCCGACCTCCAGACCGTCGACGAGGGCGGCTTCGAACAACGACTCGGCGGGTACGACAGCTCGCCGGTAACCGGCGTCGCGCGCCGCCAGCAGGCCCGGCAGGATCCCGCGGACCGCCCGCACCCGGCCGTCGAGGGCGAGTTCGCCGAGCAGCACGGTGTGCAGCAGTTTCGTGGCCGGAACCGATCCTGTCGCGGCCATGACCGCCGCGGCGATGCCCAGGTCGTAACCCGACCCCACCTTCGGCAGGTTCGCCGGGGACAGACCGAGGATGACCCTCTCGTCCGGCCAGGTCCGGCCCGAGTTGCGGACGGCGGAGCGAACCCTGTCCTTGGCCTCCTTCAGCCCGGTGTCGGGCAACCCGACCATCGTCACCTTCGGCGCCCCGCCACCGATGTCGGCCTCGATCTCGATCATCCTGCCCTCGACGCCCAGCAGCGCCACGGACCAGGCTTTCGCCAGCGCCATTCAGAACGCCGCCTTGATGTGCCGCACCCGCGGCCGGGCGTCGGGCCGGGCGACGATCGCGATGATGTCGTAGCGGACCGGGCACCAGCGGAGCATGAACGTGTGCTGCCATTGATGCGCGAGACGGCGGATGCGGTCCGCCTTGATCGGGTTCACCGCCTCGGCGGGGGTGCCGAAACCCAGCCCCGCCCTCGTCTTCACCTCGCAGAAGACGAGGCGTTTCCGGTCGGTCGCCACAAGATCCAGTTCGCCGTCACGGCAACGCCAGTTGCGGCTCAGGACCACGTAGCCCGTCTTCTCCAGATGCCGGACCGCGAGTTCCTCCCCCCATCGGCCCAGTTCGGCGGGCGATGCCCCGGCGGTCGGTTGTTCGGCCGTGCTCGTCATCTCGATCCCCCTCAGCGATCGTCACAGTGCGTGTGCGATCAACGCTGCCAGGGTGACCGGGGGTGGACCAGACCCGATTCGCCCGCCTGTGGACAACCGGGGTGTTGTGGACAACTCGGCCGCCGCGGGCGGTCGCGGGCCGGAAATCGTCGGTGCTCGTGCTAGGCGTCCGCGGAAACGCGAAGTGCCCCCTCCAGCCTGCTGGAGGGGGCACTTCGCGGACTTCCGGGGATCAGCCGGAGAACGGACCGTCCTCGGGCAGGCGAAGGTCGGGTTTGTCGAGTTCCTCGACGTTGACGTCCTTGAACGTGATGACCCGGACGTGCTTGACGAACCTGGCGGGCCGGTACATGTCCCAGACCCACGCGTCGGACATCCGGACCTCGAAGTACACCTCGCCGCCGCCGTCGCGCACCTGCACGTCGACGGCGTTGGCCAGATAGAACCGCCGCTCGGTCTCCACCACGTACGAGAACTGACCGACTATGTCGCGGTACTCGCGGTAAAGCGAGAGCTCCATCTCGGTCTCGTACTTCTCGAGATCCTCTGCGCTCATGAAATCCGCGCCCCTCCTCGCGATTCTGCTGCTACTCCAGCGGCGGAGCGTTCATTGTTACCCACGTACGGGCCGAGGGCACGTATCGGCACGCTCGGGTTTTCCAGTGCCGCGACGGTCAGCACGACCGGGTGAGGCGGCCGCACCCGGTGCGCGGCGGCCGCGGTGGCCACATTGGCGTACGACCAGCGATGGACCGGACTCGGTCCGTGAGCGGTCAGCGCCGCGCTGTGCTCGGTGGTGCTGTACCCCTTGTGCACGTCGAAACCGTAGTGCGGGTGGACGTCGTGCAGGTCGCCCATGATCCGGTCCCGCGTGACCTTGGCCAGCACGGACGCCGCCGCCACGCACGCGACGGCCTTGTCCCCCTTGATCACCGGGACGCTCGGGGCGGGCAGGCCGGACACGCGGAACCCGTCGGTCAGGACGTAGCCAGGCGTGTTCCGCAGCGCCGAAACCGCCCGTCGCATGCCTTCGAGGTTCATGACGTGGATGCCGAACAGGTCGACCTCGGCGGCCGGGATGACGATGACCGAATAGTCGACGGCACGTTTGACGACCCTGTCGTAGACCCGGTCGCGGGCCTTGGCCGTGAGCACCTTCGAGTCGGTGAGCTCGGGCAGCCTGGCCGCGTCACCGGGACGCAGCACACAGGCGGCCACGACGAGCGGGCCGGCGCAAGCGCCGCGCCCTGCCTCGTCGACTCCGGCGACGGGCCCGAGGCCCCGCCGGTCCAGCGCGCCCTGCAACCCCCAGAAGAGGTCGCCACGCACCACTGCCCGCGGCGGCCGAAGCGGATCGGCCGGTGTGAGCGGTACAGGAACTCTCAAGGCCTTACCGCCTCCGGTCGACCGCCTTGCGCACTCCGGACGACATCCGCCTGCCGAGGAAGACCACGGGCCACGCCGCCGCGACGCCGACGCCCAGGGGAAGTCCCTGCTGCCAGGCCGGCGCGCCGAGCGCCAGCGGCTTCGCGTTCGCCTGCGGATTGTGGTCCGAAACGCCACCCCAGCGGCCGGGCGGGAGCACGATGACGCGCGCCTTGCCGATGATGTTGTCGACCGGGACGGCGCCGTTCACGCCACCGCCGCCCTGGAAGCGGGAGTCGCTCGAGTTGTTGCGGTTGTCGCCCATCACCCAGACGTATCCGGCGGGTACCTTGACCGGCTCGAACGTCTTCTCGGTGGGCGCCATGCCCTCTTCCCAGTGGACGTACGGCTCGTCGAGAGCCTTGCCGTCCACGACGACCCGGTTTTTGTCGCAGCACTGCACCGTCTGGCCACCGACCGCGATGATCCGCTTGACGAAGTCGCGCTCGTCCGGCGGCGCGAACCCGATCAGCGAACCGAGCGCGCGGAAGCCGGTGACGAAGATGTTGCTGGACTCCGGCGTCTCGATCTCGCCTGCCCAGGCGGGCGGTCCCTTGAAGACCACCACGTCACCCGGGCCGGGATCGGTGAAGTCGTAGGTGATCCGGTCGACCAGGATCCGGTCGCCCGTGCACCCGGCGCAGCCGTGCAGGGTGGTCTCCATGGATCCCGACGGGATCATGTAGACCTTGGCGAGGAACTGCTGGATCAGGATCGTCAGCACGAGTGCGACGACGATCAGGATCGGCAGTTCCTTCCAGAACGACCGCTTCTTGTTGACCTTGCCGAATTTCTTGGAGCCGGATCGGCCCCGGCGAGAGGCCCTGGTGGGGTGCTCCTCGTCGGGGCGATCGGGCTCGTCTTCGGAGGTGTTCTGGGACACGGGTTCGACCACGACGCCAGGTTACCTGTAACCGAGTGGCTACCTACTTGGCGGAGGTAGTCTCGCGGTTTTCGCGGCGCTCCTTGATCTTGGCGGCCTTGCCGCGCAGCTCGCGGAGGTAGTACAGCTTCGCGCGGCGGACGTCGCCGCGCTTGAAGACCTCGACCTCGGCGATGTTCGGCGAGTGCACCGGGAAGGTTCGCTCCACGCCGATGCCGAACGACACCTTGCGGACCGTGAAGGTCTCGCGGACGCCGCCGCCCTGGCGACGCAGCACGACGCCCTGGAAGATCTGGTTACGCTCGCGGTTGCCCTCGATGACGCGGACGTGAACCTTGAGCGTGTCGCCCGGTCGGAAGTCCGGGATGTCGGAACGCAGTGACTGCGCGTCCAGCGCGTCCAGGGTGTTCATCGGTGGTCCGTCCTCGTCTTCGTATGGCTTACGTACAGCTTGGGCGCGCAGTGTCTGCACTGCGACCTACCCGGGGGCTGATGGCGTTCCGGATGAGCTCGAATCTTTAACATCGGCCACTGGCCGTTGTAAAAACTCCCGCGTCTATCCACGCCAACCTGTCAAGTATTGCAGACCAGGACTCAGGCGGTTGACCCGGCCTGGCCGGAGTCCTCGTTCAACCGGTCGAGGACCTTGAGATCGTGCTTGTCGAGACTACCTTCCGGCAGCAGGCCGATCAGTTCGGGCCTGCGCCGCACGGTGCGTTCCAGCGCCTGGTCGCGGCGCCAGCGGTCGATCAGCGCGTGGTTGCCGGAGCGCAGGACGTCCGGCACGGCCAGGTCCCGCCAGACCTCCGGCCTGGTGTAGCTGGGACCTTCGAGCAGGCCGTCGGAGAACGAGTCCTCCTCGGCGGAGCGGGCGTTGCCGAGCACGCCGGGCAGCAGCCGGACGACGGCCTCGACCATCACCAGCACCGCGGCCTCGCCGCCGACGAGCACGTAGTCGCCGATGGAGACCTCGTCGACGGGCATCCGCCGCGCGGCGTCGTCGATCACGCGCTGGTCGATGCCCTCGTAGCGGCCGCACGCGAACACGAGGTGCTCCTCGGCGGCGTACTGGTGGGCCATGGCCTGGGTGAACGGGCGTCCGGCGGGGGTGGGGACCACGAGGCGGGTGTTCTCGCCGCAGACGTCGTCCAGGGCGGGGCCCCAGATCTGCGGTTTCATCACCATGCCGGGTCCGCCGCCGTACGGCGCGTCGTCGACCGCGCGGTGGACGTCGTGCGTCCAGTTCCGCAGGTCGTGCACGCCGACCTCGATGAGGCCGCGGTCGATCGCCCGGCCGAGCAGCGCGGCGCGGAGCGGGTCGAGGTATTCGGGGA
Source organism: Amycolatopsis sp. NPDC089917 (assembly GCF_040684635.1). Taxonomy (NCBI): domain Bacteria; kingdom Bacillati; phylum Actinomycetota; class Actinomycetes; order Pseudonocardiales; family Pseudonocardiaceae; genus Amycolatopsis; species Amycolatopsis sp. NPDC089917. The sequence continues at coordinate 72,973 of NZ_JBFBGL010000009.1, forward strand.
AGATCGTGACGACGTCGAGGCGCATCAGGCGTCCAGCAGGCCTTCCGGCGGGTCGAGGACCACGCGGCCACCCGCGACGTCGACGGCCGGGACGATCGCCTTCACGAACGGCACCAGCACCTCACGTCCGTCGTGCTCGATCGACAGCAGTTCGCCGGCGGGCGAATGCACGATTTCGAGCACCTTGCCGACGACCGTGCCGTCGGCGAGCTCGGCCCGGAGGCCTTCGAGTTCGTGGTCGTAGAACTCGTCGGGGTCTTCGGTCGGCGGCAGCGTCGAGGTGTCGGCGAGCAGCAGCGCGCCGCGGAGGGTTTCCGCGACGTCCCTGGTCAGCACCTCTTCGAAACGCACCAGCAGCCGCCCGCTGTGTTCGCGGGCGGCTGCGATGGTGAGGTTCCTGCTGCTGCCGTCACGCAGCTTCGTCGTGACGGCCGAACCGACCGCGAACCGCTGTTCCGGCGAGTCCGTGCGCACGTCCACCGCGAGTTCCCCGCGGATTCCGTGCGCCTTGGCGATACGGCCGACTACGACGTCCATTCCCGATCTGTCTCTTGTCCTCGGTCAGCGATCGGTGTCGACGACGTCCACGCGGACGCCGCGGCCACCGATGCCGCCCATGACGGTGCGCAGGGCGGTCGCGGTACGACCGCCCCGGCCGATCACCTTGCCGAGATCGTCGGGGTGCACGTGCACCTCGAGCGTGCGGCCACGGCGAGTGGTCAGCAGCTCGACCCGGACCTCGTCCGGGTTGTCGACGATCCCGCGCACCAGGTGCTCGAGGGAGTCAGCGAGGAAGCTCACGCCTCGGCCTTGTCACCCTCGGCGGCCTCGGCCTTGTCGGCTTCGGCCTTCTTCGGGGCGGACTTCTTCTTCGGCGTGGTGGCTTCGGCGGAGGCCGAGTCACCGGCGGCGGCGAGCGCGGCGTTGAACAGGTCCTGCTTCGACGGCTTCGGCTCGGCGACCTTCAGGGTGCCCTCGGCGCCCGGCAGGCCCTTGAACTTCTGCCAGTCACCGGTGATCTCGAGGATGCGCTGGACCGGCTCGGTCGGCTGGGCGCCGACGGACAGCCAGTGCTGGGCCCGCTCGGTGTCGACCTCGATGAAGCTCGGCTCTTCCTTGGGGTGGTACTTGCCGATCGTCTCGATGGCCTTGCCATCACGGCGGGTGCGCGCGTCGGCGACGATGATGCGGTAGTACGGCGCACGGATCTTGCCGAGACGCTGCAGCTTGATCTTGACGGCCACGGGTGTGGGTACTCCTCAGTTCTCTCTGATGCATGTGGAAGGCGCGCGACGGCCGAGTGGGGACACGGCTGCGCACACCCGAAGGGTGAGCTCGGGCGCGGTGAGAGGGTCCGGCCAAAGCAGGCAAGCGAACATTCTGCCAGATGCCGGCCGCGCGTCAGAACGCGGCTATGCCGAGCGAGGCGAGCAGGATCGTCACGGCCGGGAGGAAGTTGTTCACCTGATGGGCGACCACGCTGCCGAGCAGCCGCCCGGTGAACACCCTGGCCAGCCCGATCGGGATCGCGATCACCAGCAGCAACGTGGTGCGCAGCGGTTCGAGGTGGCTCGCCGCGAAAACGGCCGTGGAGACCAGGAACGCCGCGATCCTCCCCCAGCGTTCGGTGCGCCACGTCAGCCGCTCGACCGCTCCCCACAGCAGGCCGCGGTAGATGATCTCCTCGCAGATCGGCCCGACCAGCCACAGGTAGATGAACATCACGACGGCAGCCGAGACCGACATCCGCCGGTCTTCGACGAGCGCGCTGATCGCCGACGTCGCGTTCTCGTTGCCCACGAGCTGCGTCCAGGCCCAGGCAGCGAGCGAGGTGAACCCGAGCCCGAGCACCCCGAGTTTGAGACCGACCTTGACGTCGGCCCAGCTCCAGCCGATCCGCAGGTCGATGACCGGGCCGTTCCCGCGCAGGCGGGTGATCAGCAGCGCGACACCGGCCGCGATCATCGTCGGCACCATCGTGCCCAGCAGCACCATGCGCATCGGCAGGGGCTGGCCGGGCTGGACGTCGCCGAGCAGGACGCTGATGAACGCCGCCGACGCCAGCAGGACGGCCTCCACCAGGAGGAAGGCCCCGAATCCCCAGCGATGCGGCGGTGGCGTGCCGGGCGCGGCCACCTCACCTCCGGAAGCGATTTCGTCCGGCGGCGCGGCCTCGGGGATCGGCTCCCTGGGCTGAGATACGGTCACGCCGATCCTCCGGTGATCGTTCGGTTACTCACAGACTCTAACCGCCTTCAAGGGCGATCACCTCGCCGCGAAGAGCAATACAGCCGGAGGGAGGTTGTTGGCGGCGTGCGCGATGACGGCCGCGCTCACCCGGCCGGAAAGATAGCGGGCGAGGCCGATGGCGATGCCCTGGCCGAACAACGCGATCGTGCGCGCGGCCTCCCCGTGCAGCTGGGCGAACACCAGCGCGGTGACCAGCAGGGTCACCCACGAGGGCAGGCGGTGGTAGCCCATCGCGTTCCAGAGCGTGCCGCGGAAGAGCAGTTCTTCGGTGACCGGGGCGGCGAGGACGACGATGACCGCCGCCAGCACCAGCCAGACGGTGTCGCCCTCGGCGGTGCCGGACAGTTCCGTGATCGGGCCCGGCGAGACGTCGGAGAAGGTCCTGTCATCGCCGTCGGTCCCGTACACGGCGAGCAGGAGCAGGTTGAGCAGGTAGCCGGCGGCGAGCGCGGCCGCTCCGCAGGCGAGCCCGATCCGGACGTCGCGCCAGGTGGGTTTGAGCCCGAAATCCGTGCGGAGTCCCTGCCCCCAGACGCGTGAGCCGATCGCGGGGCCGAGGCCGAGCACGAGGGTCGGCAGGAACGCGAGGATCAGCAGCGGCCCGACGTCACGGAGTTCGAGCGGGTCGTAGCCGCCGAAGCGGCCTGACAGCAAGAAGCTCATGACGAGCGTGACGAGGTGGTATCCGGCGATCCCCGCGAAGAACGCTACGAATCCCCAATGCGCTCCGAGCACCAGACGCTCGCGAGCCTGCCCGTCGTCCACCACGCCTCCACGCTAAGTGCCGCTCCGGTCACTGGTGTAGTCGGGTCAGGCGTAGATCTTGCCACGCAGGACGATATGGCTCGGATGGCGTAGCACCGCGAGATCCTCACGGGGATCGGACGGGTAGACGAGGAGATCCGCCGAAGCGCCGTCGACGATCCCCGGCACGCCCAGCCATTCGCGCGCGGCCCACGAAGCCGACGCCAGCGCCTGTTCCGCGGACATGCCCGCCTTGTGGAGCGCCTCGATCTCGTCGACGAGCCTGCCGTGCTCGACCATGCCGCCCGCGTCGCTTCCGGCGTACACCCGGACGCCCGCCTCGATCGCCGTCGAGACCATGTCTCCGACGCCCGCGTGCAGCGCGCGCATGTGATCGGCGTACACCGGGTACTTGCCCGCCTTGTCGGCGATGCCGGGGAAGTTCTCGATGTTGATGAGGGTCGGCACGAGCGCGATCCCGCGTTCGGAGAGGACGCCCAGCTGGTCCGCGGAGAGCTCCGTGCCGTGTTCGAGGCAGTCGATCCCCGCGTCGATCAGGCCCGGCAGAGCGGCTTGACCGAACACGTGCGCCGTCACCTTGGCGCCCTCGGCGTGCGCGGCGGCGATGGCCTCGGCGAGGACGTCGTCGGGCCACAGAGGCGCGAGATCGCCGACGCCGCGGTCGATCCAGTCGCCGACGAGCTTGACCCAGCCGTCGCCGTCACGGGCCTGTTCGGCGGCCGCCTTCGGCAGCTCGGAAGGGTCTTCGAGTTCGATACCCAGACCGGGGATGTAGCGCTTGCGCAGGGCGAGATGCCGTCCGGCGCGGATGATGCGCGGCAGGTCGGCCCGTTCCTGCAGCGGCCGGACGTCGATCGGCAGCCCGCAGTCGCGGATCAGCAGCGTCCCGGCGTCGCGGTCGGTGGTCGCCTGCTCGGCGGCCTCTTCGAGCGTGGTCGGCCCGCCGACCCCGATCCCGGGATGGCAGTGAGCGTCGACCAGTCCGGGTACGAGAAAGCCTTCCCGGACGACGGTTTCCGCTCCGGCGACCGGTTCGGTGGTGATCCGGCCGCCGGTGACCCACAGCTCACGGTGCTCGCCGTCCGGCAGGACGACGCCCGCCAGGTGCAGCGCCTCCACGGGCTACTTGTCCTTCGGCAGCTTGAACTTCTTCGGGTCGAACCCGGGTACGTCGTTCATGCCGCCGAGCTGGGAGAGGTCGGGCATCCCGCCGGGCATGCCGCCGCCGGGGGGCAGCATCGGCATGCCGCCGGGGAAGCCGCCGCGGACCTTGGGCTGCGTCGGGCCGCGCCCCTTGCCCTTCTTCCCCTTCTTGCCCTTGCGGTTCTTGCTGCCGCCGCCTCCGCCGCCGAAGCCGAAGCGACCGGCCATCTGCGCCATCATCTTGCGCGCCTCGAAGAACCGGTTGACCAGGTCGTTGACGTCGCGGACGGCGACACCGGACCCCTTCGAGATCCGGACCCGGCGCGAGGCGTTGATGATCTTCGGATCCGCCCGTTCGGCGGGGGTCATGCCGCGGATGATCGCCTGGAGCTTGTCGAGCTGCTTGTCGTCGACCTGGGACAGCTGGTCCTTCATCTGGCCGGCGCCGGGCAGCATGCCGAGCAGGTTGCCGATCGGGCCCATCTTGCGGACCGCGAGCATCTGCTCCAGGAAGTCTTCGAGGGTGAGCTGGCCGCTGCCGAGCTTGGCCGCGGTCTGCTCGGCCTTCTCCTGGTCGAAGTGCTGCTCGGCCTGCTCGATGAGGCTGAGCACGTCACCCATGCCGAGGATCCGGCTGGCCATCCGGTCCGGGTGGAAGAGGTCGAAGTCTTCGAGCTTCTCACCGTTCGACGCGAACAGGATCGGCTGGCCGGTGACCTGGCGGACCGACAGCGCGGCACCACCGCGGGCGTCACCGTCGAGCTTGGTGAGCACCACGCCGGTGAAGCCGACGCCGTCGCGGAACGCCTCGGCCGTGGTGACCGCGTCCTGACCGATCATCGCGTCGACGACGAACAGCGTCTCGTCCGGTGAAACGGCGTCGCGGATGTCCGCGGCCTGCTTCATCAGCTCTTCGTCGACACCGAGGCGGCCGGCGGTGTCGACCAGGACGATGTCGTGCTGGGCGCGCTTGGCCTCGTCGATGGCGCGGCGGGCGACGTCGACCGGGTCGCCGACGCCGTTGCCGGGCTCGGGCGCGAAGACGGCGACGCCCGCCCGCTCGCCGACGACCTGCAGCTGCGTGACCGCGTTGGGGCGCTGGAGGTCACAGGCGACCAGCATCGGCGCGTGGCCCTGCTTCTTCAGCCACATCGCGAGCTTGCCGGCGAGTGTCGTCTTACCGGCGCCCTGGAGACCCGCGAGCATGATGACCGTCGGCGGGTTCTTCGCGAACGTGAGCCGCCTGGTCTCGCCGCCGAGGATGGTGACGAGTTCCTCGTTGACGATCTTGATGACCTGCTGCGCCGGGTTCAGCGCGCCGTGCACCTCGGCGCCCTTGGCGCGCTCCTTGATGCGGGCGATGAAGTCCTTGACCACGGAGAGCGCGACATCCGCCTCGAGCAGCGCGATACGGATCTCGCGCGCGGTGGCGTCGATGTCGGCGTCGGAGAGCCTGCCCTTGCGAGACAGGGTCTGCAGGGCGGACGTGAGCCGATCGGAGAGGGTGTCGAACACGGGTGTGCACGCTCCAGCTGGGTCGTGGTGGCTTGCCGGTACGGACCGGCGGCTTTCCAGGGTAGTCGGTGTTCGACGCGGGCGTTGACACGGTTGCGAAGACCCGATCGCCCGGACTCACGGTTCGTGGAGGTCCGCTTCCGCCAGAGCCTGGATCACGTTCGCGGGGGCGGCCGCGGATTCCCGGACCGTACGGCTCATCTCGACGTGCAAGAAGACCGTGCCGTCCTTCGCCGCGGCCTTGCCCTGGACGTTCTTCGTCCCTTCGAGCGCGCCGCACGACGACGCCCAGGCCCGGCAGACGCCGAGTCCGGCGGCTTCGAGCCGGTCGGCGGCGCGCCGGGCGGGCGGACCGGCCACCGTCGCGCCGGACGAGAGCACGATGTCGTCGTCGGGCATGTTCTGGTCGTCGAAGCCGTGCAGCTGGACCTGCGGAAGTCCTCGTCCTGCGAGGGTCGTGGCCACGACGTGGAACACGGAGTCCACCTCGTGCGCGACGTCGGCATGGCCGTCGTCCGCCTTCCGGTGCGCGCCCGCGATCAGCAGCACCGCGCCCGGCACCCGGCGGAAGTAGTCGAGGCCGAAAGACTCGGTCCGGAGATCGGACGCGGGATGCGGGACTTCGACGACCAGCGACGGCGGCGCGGACCGGTCGATCAGGTACATCCCCCACGCCCGCTCGGTGCCGTGTTCGTTCACGGCCACCGTGTAGGGCCGCCCCGTCTTCCGGTCGATCCCGTCGCGCACCGAGAAACCGAGCTTGCCGAGGTCTGCCGCGCCGGCGGGCGCGGCCTCCAGCAGCCCGGTGAAACCGGACGCGGCCGTGCGGCGTTCGGCGGCTTCCGGCGACCGGTAGTCCTGCTCGGCGGAGAGCGCGGTGGTGAATCCGGCGATCAGGGAATTCAGGTCGGCCTCCGGGTCGGGAGCGGATGGTGACGGCTCGTCGTCGCCGAGGACCAGCACGAGCGTCAGCACCAGTGCCAGCGCGACGGCGACACTGACCACGCTGAGCAACATCCGCTTTCGGCCGATCACGGCGCCGACTCTACTGATTAACCCGTTTGGGTAACGCAAGCCGCCTTTTACCGACAATAAGCAAAGTTGTACCGTCCTACCGACACTTTCGATACCTCGATGTGACCTGATCGGGAACAAGCTCCGCTACAGGCCGATATGAGCCGCGAGCCAGCCGATGTCAACCGAAAGGCCGAAGGCCAGTGAAGCGGCAGAAGGACCAGCCTGATCCCGCGGCGCGCTTGCGCGACCAGATCCCCGAGGCGGGTTTCCCCCGCGGCGTCGGGGTGGCGTCCGTCACGACCTTCGTCCTGCTCCTGATGATCACCGCCTTCACCGCCGTCTACCTGTCGACGGCCGGGCCGCTGTCGCTGCTCCGCGCGGACTCGGACAAGCAGGTCCCGGACGAGGTCACCGCGGGACGGCAGCGCGCGACCACCGCGCTCGCCCAGGCGCTGGCCACGTCGGCCACTTCGGCGGCGGGCGACCTCCGGGTCGCGGCCGATTCCGGGGTGTTCGACACCGCCGGTGACGACGCCGTTCTGGACCGCCTTGGCGAGACGTACCCCGATTGGCGCGGGATCGCCGTCTTCGATCCCGCGGCGAAGAAGGTCGTGGCCACCCACGGCGAACCGGTGGCGGTCGAGAACCTCCGCGAAGTCGACGTCACGAACCTCACCGTCCGGCCGATCGCCCGGCCCGGCGACAACCCGCTCGTGCTCACCGCCCTGCCCCTCACCGGCGGACGCGACGGCAAGCTCCTCGTCGTGTCGACCCCGCTGCGCGGTATCGCGGCGGAACTCGGCAAGGGCACCGTGCAGCAGATCCGGCTGGTCACGCCGGACGGCGCGCCGCTCTCTTCGTCGGGCGCCGAAGTGGCCGAGACCGACAGCGTCGCCCAGGGCCTGCTGTCCCGCGCCGCCACCGCCGCCGCGGCGGGGGAATCGGGTGTGCTCACCGGCGACGCCGGAACGAACCCGGCCAAACCGGGCGAGCAAGTCGCGCCGGTCGTGTCGTACGCCCCGATCGCTTCGGACGGCACGGCCGGGAGCCTCGGGCTGGCGGTGGTCGCCCTCAGCCGGTTCCCGGTCGAACCGGTGCCGGTCCGCTGGCCGGGCCTGATCCCGGCGGCCGTGCTGCTGGTCCTCGCCCTCGCCGGATTCGTGCTGCTGCGGCGCGCCGTCGTCAAACCGGTCCTCCGCCTGCGCGCCGACGCGCTCGCGGTCGCGGCGGGCGCGCTCGACGAGCCGGTGCGGCAATCCAGGATCCGCGAGGTGAACCGGCTGACCCGCGCGGTGGAGCGCTACCGGGCGAAGCTGGCCGTGCGCCGCCCCCGCGCCAAGGTGAAAGCGCGGTTCTCCGCGCTGCTCGTCGTCGGCGTGGTGACGATCGCGCTGCTCGGCTGGTCGGTCGCGGTCGCCGCGACCCTCGGCCGCCAGCAGGCCGCGGTCTCCCCGACCGTGCTCGGCGAGTACGGCGGCCGGGTCGCGCATTCGGCCGAGACCCTGCGCCGCAGCCTCGCCCAGGGGCTCGGCGATCTGCGCTCCGTGGCCCGGCTCGGCTCGACGGCACAGCCGGACCGGCTGAACGGCATGCTCCGGGAACTCGCCGAGAACGAGAGCCGGTTCCGGAGCGTCTACGTCGCCGACGCGGAAGGCGCCGTGCTTCACCAGGAAGGGCGCGAGTCGCTGCGCGATCCGGGGAAGGTGCCCGACGGCTGGGGCGTCCGCCAGCACAACACCAGCGGCCGGGTCCCCGTGGTGTACGCCTTCGCGCACCTGCCGGACTCCGGGAAAGTCCTGGTCGGCGAGTACGACATCCCGAGGATGGCGTCGGTGCTCGGCTCGGCGGGCGGCCGCGTGCGAGTGGTCGACGAGGGCAAGCGCACCATCGCCGACACCCAGGGCTACCTCGCCTTCTCCGAGGTCACCGACGCCGTGCTGGTCGAGAACATCACCACCGCGCAGTCCGGAAAGGACGCCCGTGAGAGCACCGATTCGTCCTTGGTCGTCGCGAACCGCCTGGCCGGCGAAGGCAGCGTGGCCGAGCTGAAGTGGGTCGTCGTCGCCGACCAGCCGATCGCCTCACTCGGCGTCGCGGACAACACGGTGCGTTCGGGAGCCAGGGTCGCCGCCCTCCTCACCGCCGTCGTCGCCCTGATGCTGTTCGCCTGGCATCTGCTGGTGGTCGTCCTGCCGTTGCGACGGGTGGCCGAGTCCGCCGTGCCGATCGCCAAGGGCGTCGGCATGGGCGCGGTCGTCTATCCCCAGCGCCAGGATGAGATCGGCACCATCGCGTCGTGCGTCGAGATCTGCCGCCAAGCGCTGACCGACGGCAAGGCGCGGCTCGGGGAGGTGCGCCGCCCGGAAGGAGCGGCGACCGACGAGACCAAACTGCTCCAGCGGATCGAGGCCGAGACCGAGCCTGCCCGGCCGGCGCGGCGGCGCGAACTGGCGGAACGGGGGCAGAGCCGAAAATGACGTTCCTCTACTCCGTCCTCCTCATCGCCTCGCTGGCGACGCTCGCCGCGGGTGTCGCCGAGCAGCGCCGCCACTACCGCAACCTGCACAGCATCCCGACCCGGGTGCTGGTCAACGGCATCCGCGGCAAATCGTCGATCACCCGGCTCTGCGCGGGCGCCCTGCGCGGCGGCGGTCTCGTGACGACCGCGAAGACGACCGGCACGGCCGCCCGCTTCATCCACCCCGACGGCAGCGAGGAACCGGTCTACCGCAAGTTCGGCATCGCCAACGTCGTCGAGCAGATCGGCATCGTCCGCCGTGCCGCCGCGTACCGGCCGGACGCGCTGGTGATCGAGTGCATGGCGGTGATGCCGGATCTCCAGGAGATCAACCAGAGCAAGCTGATCCGCTCCACCATCGGCGTGCTGTGCAACGTCCGGGAGGACCATCTCGCCGAGATGGGCCCGACGCTGGACGACGTGGCGCGGTCGCTGAGCCGCTCGATGCCGGTCGGCGGGATCTGCCTCACCGCGGAGAAGGACCGGCTCGCGATCCTTCAGGAAGAGGCCGACAAGCGGAACTGCCGCCTGATCGCCGTGGATCCGGAGAGCGTCACCGACGAGGAGATGCGCGGGTTCGGCTGGATCACGTTCAAGGAGAACGTGGCGATCGCCCTGGCCGTCGCCGACCTGCTCAAGGTCAACCGGAACCTGGCGCTGGAAGGAATGTGGTCCGCCCCGCCGGACCCCGGGGTGCTCCAGGTGCACCGTTACCGCGCCGGACGGCGCCATGTGCGCTTCGCCAACGTCTTCGCCGCGAACGACCCCGAATCGACGCTGATGAACATCGACCAGCTCCGCGCGCAGGGGGCGATCGCCGACCCGCTGCACGTGATCATCAACTGCCGCCCCGACCGCGTCGAGCGCAACGGGCAGATGGGCGCGCTGATCCCGCGGGTCGCGCCGGAACGGGTGGTGCTGATCGGCGAGCCGACGCGCAGCGCGCGGATCGCGATCCCCGACGAATGGCAGGACCGCGTCGTCGATCTCGGCGGCTCCCGGCCCCCGGAGGAACTGCTGCGCAAGATCATCGGCGGTGTCGACCGGCAGGCGTCGCTGGTCGCCATCGGCAACATCCACGGTCAGGGCGAACTGCTCATCGACGAACTCGCGAAACTGGAGACGATCGCCTCCTGATGCTCACCACTTCGCTCTCCCCCGAGGTCGCCACCATCGGTCTCGCCATCGGGCTGCTGCTGTCCCTGGTCTGCTACCTGACCACGAACCTCTCACCCGGCGGCATGATCACGCCGGGGTGGATCGCGCTCACCATCGTCGAGGACTTCCGGCGGGCGGCGATCATCGTGCTCATGACCGCGCTGACCTACGGGGGCACGAAGATCCTGCAGCGCGTCGTGATCCTTTACGGCAAGCGCCTGTTCGCCGCGGTGGTCCTGCTGGGGGTCGTCCTCCAGACCACCCTGCTGCTCGTGCTCCAGGCCGATTTCCCGTTGCTGTTCGTGCACCAGACGCTGGGCTTCGTGGTGCCCGGCCTGGTGGCCTATCAGCTGGTCCGGCAGCCGCCGGCGGCGACCGTCCTCGCCACCGGGGGCGTGAGCCTCGCCAGCTACGCGATCCTGATCAGCGGGGTGCTGGTCGGGCTGGTCCCCACGTTGTGAGGTCGTCGATGCGCAGAGCGATCCGGATCGGAGTGCTGGTCGCGGTGATCGGGGTGTCCGGCACGGCGGCGGTCTACGTCGCGACGCAGGAGAAGCAGGACATCACCGCGCTGTCGGCGTCCGCCGCTCCGGGCGGCGAAGCGGCTGTCGGCGGTTACACCTACGAACGGCTCGAAAACCCGGCGCGGACCGTCGTCCGAGACTCCCTCGGCACCCAGCTGGCCTCCTTCACCGACGGCTCGCGATCGGCCATGCTGACCGGCAAGAGCCGGACCTTCGCCGAACCGAAGTTCACCACCGCCACCATCACCTCGTCGGCCTGGATCCGGTTCGCGCCGGAACCGTGGAAGGCGGGCGCGGAGAACGAGGCGTGGTTCCGCGACTGGTTGCCCAAGGCCCTCGGCGACACGTCGCCCGACCTGCTGGCGATGGCCCTGCAGTACACCGATGGCTCCGAACCCCAGACATCCAAGAAGCTCCGCGTCGCGGGCGACGCGTCCTTCGGCCCCGACAGCGCCGAAGGACGGCTCGAGAAGTCGGACTTCTACGACTACCTGGGCGTCGACTGGGAATTCCCCGACAAGCGCGAGAAGGCGGAGCGGACCCGGTTCGGTTCTCTCGACTGCTCCGGTTTCGTGCGGATGGTCTACGGCTACCGGGCGGGCTACCCGTTGCTCGGAGGCAACACGAAGGGGGCGGGGCTGCCGCGGCGCGCCTGGGCGATGTCGGAGCTGGGGCCGGGGACCCCCGTGATCGCCGACACCAAGAAGCAGGCCTCGAACTACTCGGCCCTGCAGCCCGGCGATCTGCTGTTCTTCAACCTGGAACCGCAGCTCGGGTCCCAGGTTTCGCACACCGGCATCTATCTCGGGATCGACAGCGACGGCAAGCGGCGGGTGCTGTCCAGCCGGAAGGTCGCCAACGGGCCGACCTTCGGCGACGCCGGCGGCACGTCCCTGATCGACGGCGAAGGCACCTACGCGAAGGCTTTCCGCGCGGCCAAACGACTCTGACGCGAAACAGGGCTCCGGGACCGGTCGCCCCTCGCGGACCGGTACCGGAGCCCCTACGGAAGGCTCGCCTCCCCGCGAGCCGACCGTGAGCACACTTGGCGATCTCGCGGGATTCGGTCTCGCCGGACCCCCAGTACCAGGCGACTTCCGCTTCCCGCGCTCTCTCCGCGCGATGACATGACAATGCCCTGTCACCGCGGGGTCACGGCAGCGTGAAGACCCCCAACTGCCCCTGGGTAGAACTACTCAACCGGCTCGGCGCGCGTTTTGGCCGACGACGCCTTCTTCGCCCGCGCCCGCGCCTGACGCGCTTTGTCCGCGGCGTCCTTGGCCTTCGCGACCGGCGCGAGGTCGGCTTCGACCGCGCTCTGCTGCAGGGCGGCCAGCAGCCGTGTCACGCCCTCGGCCTGTTCCGCGGCGGTCGGCTGGAGGATGTCGTCACCGTCCACTTTCGCCTGGATGAGCGCTTCGAGGGCTTCCCGGTAGCGATCGGTGTACTGGGCCGGGTCGAAGTCCCGCGTGAGGTCTTCGATCAGCGAGACCGCGTTCCGCAGCTCCCCGCGCCGCAGGTCGACGTCCTCGTGCAGGAACGGGAAGTCGGGCCGCCGGACCTCGTCGGGCCACAGCATCGTTTCGAGCAGGATCACCTGGTCCCGCACGCGCAGCGCGCCGAGTGTCTCGCGCTGCCGCAGCGTCACCTTCACGATCGCGATCCGCCCGGACTGCTGCAGCGCCTCGCTCAGCAGCACGTACGGCTTGGTGCCGGTCGGCTCAGGTTCGAGGTAGTAGCTGCGCGCGAAGTACATCGAGTCGACCTGCTCGGCGGGGGTGAAACCGACGACGTCCATCGACTGGGTGGTCGGCCCGAGCAGCGACGCGAAGTCGCCACCGGTCAGCAGGACCACGTCGCCGTTGGGAACGGGGTGGCCTTTGGCGATCTCGGTCGCGGGCACCTCGGCGCCGTCGACCTCGCAGACCCACTTCACCCGCACCCGGCCGCCGTCCGGCTCGTGCACCTGGTGGAGGGGGATGTTGCGCTCTTCGGTCGCGCTGTACGCCTTCACCGGGATGGCGTAGGTCCCGAATCCGATCGTGCCTTTCCACACCGCGCGCATGGCCCACCTCCGCCTGGTCAGCGTATCCACGCGCCGAAGCGGCCGAACAGCTACAAACGGGTGTCAGGGGCCACTGATTCGCTCACACATTCGAATGAAGGGCGTGATTCGGCGAGCGCGTCCGCCGAACAGTCGACAGCGGTGGCGGCCGCTCGGAGTACTTCCGCTACGACCTCGACGTCGACCATCGGAGCGGTAGACAGCGCGCCTTCGCTTCCGATTTCGACCCGGCCCGCCATACCTTCGAGCGCGATGGCCAGGGCCTGCTGGCCCGCGACGAGATGCCGGACCACCTTGATCAGTTCGGGGACGGTCGCGGCGGTGCCTGCCGCGGTCAGGGAGACGGCGAGATCGTCCGCGCAGGCCCGGAAGTGAGAGGCGACGACGGTCGGTGGCAGCGAGGTCCGCGGGGGTCCGGGCGGATTCTGCTCGTTACCGAGCACGCGGTCACCGCCCCTCCGGAGCCTTCGGGTTTCGACCGCGCACATCCTGCCACCGTCACCCTCCGCACTTCGCGCGACACCCCGGGGGCGGGAGCAAGGGACCTTTGCTCCCGCCCCCGGGAGCCGTCAGGAAGCGGCCGCCAGCAGCGCGGTTTCGATCTTCGACCGCCATGCCTGGTCGACCCGGCCACTACGCGGCGCGACGGCGAACGAGTCGACCACGGCGCCGCCGAGGGTGGCCACCTTCGCCCAGCGCACCTCGGCCTCGCACCGGCGCAGCGCGCCCGCGACCCGGTAGAGCAAACCGATCCGGTTCGCGGCCCGCAGCTCGACCACGACCGTGTCCTGTCCGCTGGTCTCGTCGTCGAACCAGATCACCTTCGCGTTAGCCGTGGGAGTCTCGCCGTAGTCCCGTTCCTTCGCCGCGAGCCGCTGGGTGAGCGGCAGCGTCCCGGCCACCGCCCGCGCGAACTGCTCACGCAGCAGCGTGACGTCGGGCAGCGAGCCGAACTTCGGCGACGCCGTGAACACGCCCGCCCGTCCTCCGTCGTGCCCGCGCAGCACCGCCGCGTGGACCTCCAGGGAGTTCAGCGCGAGCACCCCGGCGGCGGGCGCCAGCAGTTCGGCGCGGGCCGGGACCGCGAGCACCACGGTCACGACCTTGCCGGCGGCGGTGATCCGCACCTCCCCGCGACCGGACGTGACGGCTTCGGCGACGAGCTCCCGTTGTTCGGCGCCCATCGGCTCCGGCGGGACGAAACCCTTGCCGTGCAACGCTTCCTCGCAACCGGACACGAGTTCGGCGAGCAGCCGGGCCTTCCAGTCGGTCCAGACACCCGGGCCGGTCGCCAGCGAATCGGCCGTCGTCAGCGCGTGCAGCAGTTCCAGCAGGACCAGGTTCTCGTCGAGTGTCTTCGTCACCCGCTGGATCGTGGCCGGATCGCTGATGTCCCGCCGCGTCGCGGTGTGCGGCAGCAGCAGGTGATGCCGCACCATCGCCCCCACCAGCGCGGTGTCGTCCCGCGACAACCCGAGCCGGGCCGCGACCTGGGCGCTGATCTTCGCGCCGAGTTCGGAATGGTCCGCGTCACGGCCCTTGCCGATGTCGTGCAGCAGCGCGCCGATCAGCAACAGGTCCGGCCGCGAAACGGTGGTCGTCAGTTTCGACGCCTCGACCGCGGCGCGCACGAGATGCCTGTCGACGGTCCACGAATGGACCGGCGACCTCGGCGGGAGATCCCGCACCGCCCCCCATTCGGGGAACAGCCGCGCCCACAGTCCCGTGCGGTCGAGCGCCTCGACGGCGTCGACCAGGCCTTCGCCCGCGCCGAGCAGTTCCACCAGCGCCTTGAGCGCGTCGGCGGGCCACGGCGCGCGCAGTTCCGGCGCGGTGTCGGCGAGCGTCCGCAAGGTCCCGTGCGCGATGGGCTTCCGGATCCGCGCCGACGCCGCCGCGACCCGCAGCAGCAACGCCGGATCCTTGGCGGGCAACGCGTCCCGCGCCAGCGCGACCTCGTTCCCGTGCAGGACGACGCCTTCGTCGAGCGGCGTCCGCGACGGCCGCCTCCCGAACCGCGCCTTGGGCGGTTCCACAGTGGACCGGAGCGCCACGTCGACCGCGTACGCGATCGTCCGCCCGGCGCCGGAAAGCTTGCGCGCCAAGGTGAACCTGTCGCCGAACCCGAGTTCGGCGGCGACCGTCTCGGCCTCCGGCGCGCTGAGGACGTCCCGCTCCCGGCGCAGTTCCCGGCGCAACTCCGTCCGGACGTCGAGCAGCAGACTCTTGGCCGCCAGCAGTTCCTCGCCCGGCCTGGCTGTCAGCTGTGCCGCCGCCAGCGCTTCCAAGACGGCGAAGTCGCGAAGCCCGCCTCGGCCGTGTTTGAGGTCCGGCTCGGCGGACTGCGCGATCTCACCGCTGCGGGCCCAGCGCTGCCGCACCGCGTCCGACAGGTCGCCCACCCGTTTCCGGGCGGTCCGCCGCCATTGGTCCCGTGCGGCGGCCGCCAGCCTGGCGGTGATCTCGGCGTCCCCGGCGATGGGGCGGATGTCGAGCAGCCCCATCGCGGTCCGCAGGTCCTCGGACGCCACCTTCAGCGCCTCACCCGGTGTGCGGACCGAGTGGTCGAGGCCGATCTTGGCGTCCCACAACGGGTACCAGATCGCGTCGGCGATCTCGCCGACGCCGCCGTTGCCGTTGTGCAGCAACAGCAGGTCGAGGTCGGAGAAGGGCACCAGTTCGCGACGCCCCAGGCCGCCGACGGCGGCCAGCGCGACACCGGGTTCTGCGGTGTCCACGCCGACCGCCGCGGCGCCCTTGCCCAACCAGAATTCGTAGAGGTCGACCAGGGCCGCCCGCAACGCGGACGCCCCCAGCCTCCCGTGCCTGCCTTCGAGCAAGCGCTCGGTGGCCTTGACCAGCTCACCCCCGTCGGCCATCCCTGACGCCTATAGGGCGTCCGAGCCGCGCTCGCCGGTGCGTACCCGGATCACCGTCTCGACCGGCGTCACCCAGATCTTGCCGTCGCCGATCTTGCCGGTGTGGGCGGCCGTGGTGATTGCGTCGAGGACCTTCTCGACGTTCGAGTCGTCGGTGACGACCTCGACCCGCAGCTTCGCCACGAAGTCGACGGAGTACTCCGCACCCCGGTAGACCTCGGTGTGGCCCTTCTGCCTGCCGTAGCCCTGCACCTCGCTGACCGTCATGCCGAGCACGCCCAGCTGCTCCAGCGCGGAGCGGACGTCGTCGAGCGTGAACGGCTTGACGATCGCGGTGATCAGCTTCATGCCTTGCTCTCCTCGAGTTTCGTGGCCGCGTTTCCGGTGGGCGCCTTGACCGGGATGCTGGTCGGCTGGCCGAGGCCGCCGCCCGAACCGGTGAAGTCGTACGCGCTCTCCGCGTGCTGGGCCTCATCGATACCACTGACCTCGTCCTCCGCGCTGACGCGGAACCCGCCGAGCTTCTTGATCACCCAGCCGATGACGAAGGTGAGCACGAACGAGTAGCCGAGGACCACGGCCGCCGCGAGCGCCTGCTTGCCCAGCTGGCCGAGGCCGCCGCCGTAGAACAGGCCGTCGACGCCGAGCGAGTTGACGCTGGTGGTGCCGAAGAAGCCGATGAGCAGCGTACCGACGAGACCACCCACGAGGTGGACGCCGACGACGTCGAGGGAGTCGTCGAAACCGAAGCGGAACTTGAGGCTGATCGCCAGGGCGCACAGGGCGCCGGCGACGAGGCCGATGGCGATCGCGCCGAGCGGGCTGACGAACCCGGCCGCCGGGGTGATCGCGACGAGGCCCGCGACGGCGCCGGACGCGGCGCCGAGGGTGGTCGGCTTGCCGATCTTGATCTGCTCGACGACCAGCCAGCCGAGCACGGCGGCCGCGGTCGCGACGGTGGTGTTGGTGAACGCGACGGCGGCGAGGTCGTTGGCGGCCAGCGCCGAACCGGCGTTGAAGCCGTACCAGCCGAACCACAGGAGCGCGGCGCCCAGCAGCACGAACGGCACGTTGTGCGGGCGTCCGGTGCCCTTCGGCCAGCCCTTGCGCTTGCCGAGCACGAGCGCGAGCGCCAGGCCCGCCGCGCCGGCGTTGATGTGGACCGCGGTACCGCCCGCGAAGTCGAGCGCCTTGAGCTGGTTGGCGATCCAGCCGCCGACCGAGTCGGGGCCGATGAAGCCGTCGAACGAGAACACCCAGTGCGCGACCGGGAAGTACACGATGGTCACCCACACCGCGACGAACAGCGTCCAGCCCCAGAACTTGGCGCGGTCGGCGATGGCACCGGAGATCAGCGCGGGCGTGATGATCGCGAACATCAGCTGGAACATCACGAAGGCGAACAGCGGCAGCGCGTCCGAGCCGGGCCAGGCGACCTCGGGCGTGCTGCCCGTCGCGGCCGTCGCGAACCCGGCGAGCTTGCCGGAGATGGTCGAGAGACCCGCGAAGTCGAAGTTACCGAGCAGCCCTCCGCCCACGTCGTTGCCGAACGCCATCGTGAAGCCGTACAGCGTCCAGAGGACACCGACGACGGCGAGCGCGATGAAGTTCATCATCAACATGTTCAGAACGCTCTTCGCGCGGACCATGCCGCCGTAGAAGAACGCCAATCCCGGTGTCATGAGCATGACCAGCGCGGCGCTGATCAACACCCATGCCGTGTCTCCTGCGTTCAGCACAATCTTCCTCCCGTGCCTGGGGTGTACTGCGCAGGAATCTTTGGACCGGGGTGTTTCCTCGGGCCTCGAATCAGGTTTCACCCGCGTGAACTGTCGGTACGGCGTTGTTACGTGCAGGTTTCCGCTGACCTGGTGCGTTCTGTCCGGTTGCGAAACGTCGTGGTCGAATATCCCCATGAACGCGCGTGCGCACGGCAATGACCCACTGCCACCGGAGGTCGTCCGGTCGCTGCTGTGCTCGGTGTGCGGTGACCCGGTCGGGTCAGCCGATCGCACGGTGCGTTGCGGACGGGGCCACTCGTTCGACGTAGCGAAGCAGGGTTACGTCAACCTTCTGCACGCGCGCATCCCGGCCGGTACGGCGGACACCGCGCCGATGGTCGCGGCGCGCGTCGACCTCCTCTCGTCCGGCGTCTACCTGCCTCTCGCCGACGCCCTCGCGAAGGTGGCTTCGGAGCACGTCGAGACCGGGCTGATCATCGACGCCGGCGCGGGCACGGGGTACTACCTCGCGCACGTGCTCGACGCCGTCCCCGCCGCGTACGGACTGGCGCTCGACGTCTCCGCCGTCGCCCTGCGCCGGGCCGCTCGCGCGCACGCGCGCGCGGGCGCGGCCGTGTGGAATCTGTGGGAGCCCTGGCCGGTGGCGGACTCGAGCGCGTCACTGATCCTCAACGTCTTCGCGCCCCGCAACGCCCCTCAGTTCCACCGCGTCCTGACCTCCGACGGGCTGCTGGTCGTCGCGACGCCGAATCCCGGGCACCTGCAGGAACTGGGCGACCTGGTGATCTCCGTCGACGGCGGCAAGGACGCGCGGCTGGAGGAGACCCTCGGCGAGCGGTTCCGCCGGGTGGACCGGCTGGAGGTCACCCAGCGCGTGACGCTGTCCCCCGCCCAGGTCCGGCAGGTCGTCGAGATGGGCCCGAGCGCGCACCACCTCCACCGTGACGGACGCCGGGAACGCCTCGACGCGATCACCGCTCCGGTGGACGTCACCACGTCGTTCGGTATCACGCTGCACCGGCCGGTGTCCTGATGGAGGCGCCCGCGACCCTGCTCGCCGACGCCGCCTGGGTCAGCGCCCGCATCGGCGGCGCGGCGAAGCTCTACGGCTGTTCCCGGCCCGAAGTGCTCGGCACCATCTGGTGGTACTCGCTGTCCTCGGTCCTCGTCGCGCCGTCGGTGGAATCCCTCGTGCGCGACGGCTCCCCCTTGGACCCGTCGCTCGACGCCGTCACGATCGATCTCGTCCCGGACGGCCGGTTCACCGGCGCGCGATCGTCACGGGTCCTCTCCGGCGGCATCGCCGAACTCGGCGAGGCGTTCGCCGCGACGCTGGGCACCGCGATCGGGACGATCTCGGACGTCACGGGCGCGAATCCACGCGCGCTGGGCGCCATCGCGACGGATTCGATCGGCAACCGCCTCCTGTGGACCGGCGACACCGAACGCGCGATCACGCTGGCGGCCCCGCTCGTGGCCGCGATCGGACTCGGGATGCCGGAACCGCGGTTCTCCCGGATCGGGCGGAACACCGTGGTGCGCCGTGCTTCCTGTTGCCTGATCTACGAAGCTGGCAATCCGAAATGCACCAGCTGTCCCCGGCAGACGCCGGAAGAACGGGACCGCCGGCTTCGCTCCGCCCTCGGCTAGAACGCCCCCTGACCAGCGCCGGGGCGGCGCGTGAGAGGGTGGCGGCATGGCCAAACCGACGCCGTTGCAGCTCAGGAACATCGTCATGGCAGTGCTCATGGCGGGTGCCCTGGTGTGGAACCTGTCCATCGACGGCGCCGTGTGGCTCACCGCGATCTTCTCGATCGGGATCGTCCTGTCGCTGTTCTCCGCGTACCTGAACCGGCCCGGCGCTCAGCCCTGAGCGCCCTCGAAACGCGCAGCGAGGTCGGCACGGCCCCGCTCGGAAAGCGCTCCGAAGAGACGTAGGCGCGCCATCCCGCCGTCGGGATAGATGTCGAGGCGGACCTCGGTCACCTCAGGTCCCTCGGCGAGCGCGAACCGGTGCCGCGTGTCCGGCTGCAACCGCGTCTTCGGCAGCAGTTCGACCCACTCGCCGTCGCCGTCCCGGCCGCTCAAAGCCGCCCAGCCCGGCGCGTTGCCCTTGAGGTTGCTGTTGTCGAACTCGGCGAACCGGACGACGCCCGCGCCCGCCAGCCGCACGGTGACCCAGTCGTTCCCGTCGTCACGCCGCCGCGCCGTCTCCCAGCCCTCCGCCTGATGAGCGGCGAGCCCCGGTGAGAACAGGTTGTTGGGCGAGGAATAGAACATGTTGCTGCATCCGGTGACCACCGCGCCGTTCTCCAGCGCGGCCAGGTCGAGCGCGCCGTGGTCGAGCAGGCCCGGATCCGGGATCGGCGTGCCGTGCACCCGCAGCCGGGCCACGCCGCCGTCCGGATGCATGGTCAGCCGGACGTGCGTGTAACGCTTGCTCCCGCCGATCTCGAAGAAGTTCTCCGTATGCCCCGCGGCCGCGCCGCGCTTCACCAGCACGTCCCAGTCCACTGTGGACAATTCGGCGGCGCTGGGGTAACCCTCGACGGCGCACGCCTCGACCGAGACGAACGGCGGGTAGTTCCCCTTGAAGAACGCGGTGTCCACGACGACGCCGGTGATCGCGCCCGCCAGGCCGAGCCGGACGACGGCCTGGTCGTCGCCGGGCTCACGGTGCCGCCGGGTCTCCCAGCCGTCGTAGACCTGCCCCTTCGGCCCGAACGTCTCCGTCCGGTGCGCGGGCACCCACGGATTGACCAGGTTCTCCTTCTCGGCGAACAACTCGTCCGTCGCCCACATCACGGTCCCGCCGAATTTCCGCGAGGCCAGGTCGGGCAGGGCTGTCCACTCAGGACGGTCGTTCACGGTCTCCTCCATCTCAGCAGTCACCCCGGGTCAGCAGGACGCCTGCCGGGTCGTCACCGGTGATCTCCTCGCCCCGCAACCACGTGCTCCGGACGACGCCCGCGAGCGGACGCCCGTGGTAGGCGCTGACCGGGTTGCGGTGCTTCAATTTCGCGACGTCGACGACGAAAGCCTCGTCGGGCGCGAACACGCTGAAGTCGGCGTCGTGACCCGGCGCGAGGTGTCCCTTGCGCCGCATCCCCGCCTGCGCGGCCGGGTTCTCGGCCATCCAGCGGACGACGTCGGTGAGCGCGAACCCGCGCTGCCGCGCCTGGGTCCAGACCGCGGGCAGGCCGAGCTGCAGTCCCGCGATCCCGCCCCAGGCGAGCCCGAAATCGCCACTGTCGAAGCGTTTCAGCTCCGGCGTGCACGGCGAATGGTCGGTCACCACACAGTCGATGACGCCGTCCGCGAGACCTTGCCACAGCAGCTCGCGGTTCCCGGCCTCGCGGATCGGCGGGCAGCACTTGAACTGCGTCGCGCCGTCGCCGATCTCCTCCGCGGTGAAACTCAGGTAGTGCGGGCAGGTCTCGGCGGTCAGCCGGACACCGTCGCGCCGCGCGCTCTCGACCATCGGCAGCGCGTCCGAAGACGAGAGATGCAGGATGTGCGCGCGGACGCCGGTCTTCCTGGCGAGCTCGATGACCTGGGCGATCGCCACATTCTCCGCACCGCGCGGGCGCGAGTGCAGGAAGTCCTCGTACTTCTCGCCGTGCGGGTCGGGCGCGTGATCGATCGCGTCGGAGTCCTCCGCGTGCACGATGATCATGCCGTCGAAGGTCCGCAGTTCGGTCATCGCCTCTTCGAGCCCGTGCGCGTCCAGCGGCGGGAACTCGTCGACACCGGAATGCAGCAGGAACGATTTGAAGCCGAACACGCCTGCCTCGTGCAGGCCACGGAGATCCGCGAGGTTGCCGGGGATCGCGCCGCCCCAGAACCCGACGTCGACGTGCACGCGGCCCTCGGCGGTCTTGCGCTTCACCTCCAGCGACGCGACGTCGACCGTCGGCGGCAGGCTGTTCAGCGGCATGTCCACGATCGTGGTGACCCCGCCCGCCGCGGCGGCGCGGGTCGCCGAAGCGAACCCCTCCCATTCGGTGCGGCCCGGGTCGTTGACGTGCACATGCGTGTCCACGAGACCCGGCAGCACCACGACGTCCTCGCCGAATTCGAGCACCCGATCGCCGTCCAGCGCGGCTCCGGCGGGTTCCACCGCGACGATGCGGCCCTCGTCGACACCGATCGTCGCGGGTACCTCTCCGGCGGCCGTCACGGCTCGGGCGGCCTTGATCACCAAGTCCATAAATACTCCCAATTTCCACTGAGTGGAATCGAGGTTTCGCACTCCGACATTAACTCCGGCCACCCTGCTCGTCAATGAGCCCCGGCGGCGCTACCTTCGCTTGGTGCAGTTAGAAGCCGAGTTCACCAGCGAACCGTTCCACGGCGAGGGTCCGCCACCCGAACACGCCGTCAAAGCCCGCGACACCGCGGAGGACGCGGGCCTGTCCGCCGACTTCGGCCCGCTCGGCACCCTCGTCCGCGGCGATGCCGACACCCTGCTCGACGCGCTCCCCTCCATCGCCAGAGCGGCGCTGAACGGCGGCGCGACCCGCGTGACCCTCCAGCTCCGGCAGGTCGGCGACGACACGACCGAGCCCGCCGTCGAACTGCACAGCGCGCTGGCCCGCCTCATCGGCGACGTCGAACGCGAGCTCGGCGGCAAGCTCGACACCCTCGACCGCGCCGCCAAGCAGCGCGCGGTGCGGCTGCTCAAGGAACGCGGCGCGTTCGGCCTCCGCAAGTCGGTGTCGACCGTCGCCGAGGCACTGGGGGTCACGAGGTTCACGGTCTACAACTACCTCAACCGGGACCAAGACTGAAGGCCTGTTTCAACAAAATGTTGACGGCGGCCGAATCGTCGCCGTACCGTCAGATCCCGTGCCGCTCACCATTCGAGAGTTCGACCAGGCTCCGGCTCAGGACCTCCGGCCGGCGCTGACAGCCTGCCTCGACGTCCCGCGCTGGGTGGAAACCCTGCTGGCCAGGCGCCCGTACGGCGACCTCGCCAGCCTGCTCGCCGCGTCCGAGGCGCTCACCCCGTTGCGCCCCGAAGAGGTCCGGCGCGCCATGGCCGCCCATCCCCGGATCGGGGAGAAAGCGGGCGGCGCGAGCACCGAAGCGGGCTGGTCGCGCTCGGAGCAGTCCGGTGTGGACGGTGACGCGGCGCGCGAGTTCGCCGCGGCCAACGCCGAGTACGAAGCGACGTTCGGGCATGTCTTCCTGGTCTGCGCGAGCGGCCGGAGTGGCGCCGAACTACTGGAGAACCTGCGTTCGAGGCTTTCGAACGACCCTGAGAAGGAACTCGAAGTGGCCGGCCAAGAGCTGGCCGAGATCGCCGCGCTGCGGCTGGAAAAGGCGGTGACGGCATGAGCCTCGTGACCACGCACATCCTCGACACCGCCGCGGGACGGCCGGCGGCGAACGTCCCGGTCCGGCTCGAAACCGGCGCGGGCGATCCCGTCGCCGATGGGCGGACCGACGCCGACGGCCGGATCCGCGACCTCGGCCCGGACACCCTGGAACCCGGGGTCTACCGGCTGGTCTTCGACACCGGCGCCCACCTCGGCACGGACTCCTTCTTCCCCGAAGTCATCTTGACCTTCCGCATCGCCGACGGGACCGAGCACCACCACGTGCCGTTGCTGCTGAGCCCGTTCGCCTATTCCACCTATCGAGGGAGCTGATCGCCCGTGGCCATCACCCTGGGCCCCAACCAGTACGGCAAGGCCGAAGTCCGGCTCGTCACCGTGCAGCGCGAAGGCACCGTCCACCACCTCAAGGACCTCACCGTCTCGACGTCGCTTCGCGGCGACCTCGCGGCCACGCACCTCACCGGCGACAACGCCGACGTCGTCGCGACCGACACCCAGAAGAACACCGTCTACGCCTTCGCCAAGGAGTCCCCGGTCGGCGAAATCGAGGACTTCGCACTGCGTCTCGGGCGGCATTTCGTCGACTCGTTCGAGCACATCTCCGGGGCCCGGATCCTGATCGACGAACACGGCTGGAACCGCATCTCCGGCCACGATCACGCGTTCTCCCAGGCAGGCAGTGAGAAGCGGACGACCGCGGTGACCGTTCAGGACGGGCAGGCCTGGGTCGTCTCCGGTCTGGACGATCTCGTCGTGCTCAAATCGACCGGTTCGGAGTTCCACGGCTTCCCCCGCGACGAGTACACGACGCTGGCCGAGACGAACGACCGGATCCTCGCGACCGCCGTGACCGCCCGCTGGCGTTATCAGGGCGACGGGATCGACTGGGCCACGAGCCACGCGGAGGTCCGGCGGATCCTGCTGGAGACCTTCGCGGACAAGCACAGCCTCTCCCTGCAGCAAACGCTGTACGCGATGGGAGAGGCTGTGCTCAAGGAACGCGGGGAAGTCGCCGAAGTCCGGCTTTCGCTGCCGAACAAGCACCACTTCCTGGTAGATCTTTCGCCGTTCGGGCTGAAGAACGACAACGAGGTCTTCTACGCCGCCGACCGCCCGTACGGCCTGATCGAGGGTGTGGTCTTCCGCGACGACGCGGAGGACCCGGGCCTGGCCTGGCACACCCTCGCCGCTTTCTAAGGGCGGTTGTGGCCCTTCGGTACGGGTGGTCGTGTGTGGCGTTGCCGCTCGCGCGCCTGCCGGGCTTCGGGTGTCGCGAAAGCCACTTTCGAGACACCAGACGTCCCGAAAGTGGCTTTCGCGACCCATGGAGCTGCCGGAGAACGCTGGGTCGAGGTACCGACGCCCCACAGGACGCGCCACCCTTGCCTTTCCTCCCAACAGAACCCGAACCGCCGCCACTCACGACCCACGCGACCACAAGCCCACACGCGCGAAACGCCGGGCCCCGCCGACCGGGCAGGACCCCGACGTCATCGCGGACTAAGGCGTCGGCAGCGGCATTCCGGTGACGCTCTGGTCGGCGGGGATCGCTCCGCCGACCAGGTACTCGTCCACGATCTTGTCCACGGCCGGGTTGCCACCCGCGTAAAGCCCGTGGTCGCCCTCACCGGTCACGGTCAGCATCCGCGAGTTCGCGAATCCCGCGTGCGCCCGCCGGGCACCCTCGATCGTCGTCGCCGGGTCGTGCTCGGAGTGGACGATCAGCACCGGCGGCACGCCCTTGCCGTCCAGTTTCGGCAGCGGACGCGGCTGCTTGTCCCAGAACAGGCAGACCGACGCGTTCAGCGTGCCGCCGCCCGCCAGGAGCAGACCGCGGTCGAGGTTCCGCTGCGAATCGCGGATCCTCGACTCACGGGTGCCGACGAAACGCCCTTCGCCACAGACGGTGTTCCAGAAGGTGGCGTCCGCCGCGTCGGGGAAGTCACCCGCCGCCTCGACGGCGGCCTTGGCGTCGGCCTTCGCCTTCGGAGCGGGGTTCTCCATCGCGTTGCGCACCTTGACCATCAGGTCGGCCAGCGCCGGGAAGCTCGTCTTCTTGTACAGCAGGTAGATCATGACGTTCTCGAGCTGGATCGGCCCCTTCCCGTCCATCGGGTTGCGGGACAAGGCATAGCGGACCCGCTCGTAGGTCTGCCGGACCTCTTCGCCACTGGTGCCGAAGTGATACTTGGCGTCGTAACGCGCCATCCACGGCAGGAAGTCCTGCCGCCAGCGCCGCTCGAAGCTGACCGGCTGCTGGTCGAACGTCTTCTGCCAGTCCGTGGTGAAGTCCGTCGACGAGTCCAGCACGAACCGTCCCGTCCGCTGGGGGAACCGCTGCGCGTAGTGCGCTCCCAGCCAGGTGCCGCCCGAGTAGCCGACCCAGTTGATCTTGTCCCGGCCGAGCAGGACGCGGAGCAGGTCGTAGTCCTTGATCGTCTGGTACGTGGTGATCAGCGGCCCGAGTTCACCACTCGCGGTCTGGCAGGACTTGGCCGCGTGTTCGGCGTTGGCCAGGATCTGGTTCAGATTGGCCGGGTCGCGGTCCCGCGGGTCCAGCTCGCGGATGGCGTCGACGGCGCCCCGGCAGGTGACGTTGGTGCTCTTGCCGGTCCCGCGGACGTCGATGCCGATGACGTCCTGGTGTTCGCGCAGCTTCTCCTGCCCGCGGAACGTCACCGGGAACCAGCGGCCCTCACCGCCCGGCCCGCCCGGGTTGGTGAGCACCGAAGCCGTCGACGCACCGGTGGACTTCAGCCTGCTGACCGCGATGGTCAGGTCCTGCCGCTCCCCCGCGCGGTCCCAGTCGCGTGGCGTGCGATAGGACGCGCATTCGAGTCCGCCGATGTCGGTGCCCGGCGGCAACGAGACCAGTTCCTCCGCCGCGCAGGGATGCCAATCCAGGGTCTGACCGGTGTAGTAGCCGGGGATGCCCGTCGTGTTCAGCGTGCTCGCCGTAGCCGGAACGGCTCCGGCGAGCAGTCCGCCCACGACCACCGGGATCACCCCGGCGGTCAGTAGCCGCTTCATCTGCTGCCCCCTTCTTTCCTCGATTCCCAACGGCTCCCGACGCTAGGGGCGGGCACACCCGGCGAACATCGACCGCAGGTAGCGCCGGAAGGTGAACCAAGGATTGAGGGGCGGCTAGGTCCGCGGCACAAGCCCGGCCGCGGCGGCCTTGCGCTGGAGTTCGGCCGGAGTGCTCGCGTTCCGCGCGTCCGGTGCCTCTGTGGACGTCGCGGTGGTGCCGCCGAGCGCCTTGAAGATCAGGTCGGCTTCGGCCTTCATCCCCGCCGCGTACGGGTGATACGCGACCGCGCGGAACAGGTTGGTGTCCTTGCCGCTCACCCAGGCCGCGTCACCCGCGCAAGCGTCGTGACCGTCGCTCGGCCCATACGTGTCGACGTAACGGGCGCCCTGCTTCCGGGCGGCGGTCGATACGGCCTTGTTGAGCGCGCGTTCGACCTCGTCGGCCCAGGCGTAGTCGCCGTCGGCGAACGGGAGGACGCTGGGGCAGTAGCCCTTCGACGGCGCGATCCGCGGGTAGCCGACCAGCACGATGGTGGCCGCGGGCGAACGCTCCCGGACGCCCTTGACGACGCGTTCGAGGTTCCGCTGGGTGTTCTTGAGCGCGGCGAGCAGGGTGTCGGTGCCGTTGATCGTGAAGTGGTCCTTGCACGGCGAACCGGTCGGGTCGTCGTCGCGCAGCTCGGGGCAGGTTCCGATCAGGCTGCCGAAGACGCCGTAGTCGTTGCCGCCGATGCCGATGGTCACCAGGTCCGTGTCCAGGGTCAGCGCGTCGAACTGCGGCGGCACCGACCCGAGCGCGAGGCTCGGCGAAGGGACCGTCTGCGGGCTGAGCATGTTCGTGGTGTCCGCCGACGAGCAGCTGACGTCGGTGAAGGCGCCGGACTTGTGGTAGAGCCCTAGCTTGGTGGCGAGCCAGGCCGGGTAGTTGTTGTTCGACCGGAAGCACCAGCTCGCCTGCTGCCACGGGATCAGCGGCCCCGCGGTGTAGGAGTCGCCGAGCGCGACGTACTTGCGGAACGACGGGGTCTCGGCGGCACTCGCCGGTATCCCCACACTCCCCAGGGAGACGACCGCCAGCAGGGTGGCGAGGACAAGTCGGGTGGTGCGGCGCATGGCGACCTCGTGATCCGTCGTTGGACTACCGGCCGATCCTGACAAGTTCTCACCTCTGTCCACAATAGAAGTGAGCATCTTTCACGTTTCAGGAAGTTTGATAGAACGCTCTATCATGAAGGCGTGACTGGAACGCGGGAACGCATCGTGAACGCCGGCGCCGAACTGCTCCGGCGGAACGGGTACACCGGCACCGGGGTGAAGCAGATCGTCGAGGCCGCGAACGCGCCTTTCGGCTCGCTGTACCACTTCTTCCCGGGTGGCAAGGAGCAGCTCGGCGAGGAGGTCATCCGTACCTCCGGGATGATGTACCTCGCGCTGTTCGAAATCTTCTTCGCCGACGAGCCGGACCTGATCCACGGGATCGAGATGGCCTTCGCCAGTGCCGCCGACACACTCGAAGCGACCGACTACGCCGACGCCTGCCCCATCGCGACGGTCGCGCTGGAGGTCGCCAGCACCAACGAGAAGCTGCGCATCGCGACGGCCGACGTGTTCACGGCGTGGATCGAGACCGGTGCCGAGAAGCTGGGCAAGTACGGCCTCGAACCCGCGGCCGCCCGGAAGCTCACGATCGCCTTGGTGAACAGCCTCGAAGGGGCGTTCGTGCTGAGCAGATCGTTGCGTGACACCGAAGCGCTCGAAGTCGCGGGAGCGTCGACGGTCGCCTTGGCGCGCACGCTGCTCCCCGATGCGTGAAGCACCGACGGCCGGTTGCTGAACACCGGGATTTCCCCGCAACGGGCAACGACTTCCGGCCGACCTAGCGGTCGTCAAGTCCGGAATGCGTTTGGGGAGCACATGATCATCAGGAAGCTCGTGATCGGCACCATCGCCGCCGCCGCGCTGCTCACCGCGGGCGCGGTGCCCGCGATCGCCGCCGAGGCGCGGCCGTCCACCCTCACCACGTCCACCAGCAGCACCAAGATCGACGCCGGCAAGACCGTCACGATCTCCGGGAAGCTCACGAAGTCCGACTCGACCCCGATCGCGGGCGCCGAGGTGGGCATCTCCTTCTGCTTCAACGGCTTCTGCGGCGAGGCCCAGGCCAAACCGGTCACCGACGCCGCCGGCGTCTACACCGCGAAGCTGTCCCCGATCCGCACCGGCACCTACCACGCCGACTTCTTCTCCGCCGACCCGGCGATCGCGGACTCGCGCGCCGACACCCCGAAGATCGTCGTACTCCACCCGGCGAAGGTCACGTCGTTCGCGGCGGGCCGGAACGCGGCCAAGGCCGTGACCGGATCCGGCACGATCGACTTCCCGGGCCAGTACACCGCGAATCCGATCCCGGTCGAACTCCAGTACTTCTCGTTCGGCACCTACCGCTGGACCACGGTGGCGACGGCCGACGCCACCTGGAACGGCACCACCTGGGCCTTCTCGGCGTCGGCCGAGTACCGCAAGCCCGGCGTCTGGCGGGCCTTCTACGCGGGCACGCCCGAGATGTTCCACGCGGCGGCGAGCGACCTCGTCTTCGTGCTCTGACGTTCCGTGAAGGCCTCCTTGAGGGACCCTGGGTCCCTCAAGGAGGCCTTCACGGACGGCTAGCGAGACGCGAGGTAGGCCCGCCAGTCGCCGACGGAGGTGATGTCCGTCAGGTCAGGTGAGTCCGCAAAGGACGAACGCAGGACGGTGGCGAGGCAGGCCGCGCCGTCCTCCAGTTCGATGACGCCCAGCTCCAGTTCCGGCGGTTCCGCCGGGACGAGGTGATCCCGCAACACTGCCAGCGGCAGGTCGTAGACCTCGCCGACCACGGATCCGGAACCGCCCGCGTACATCGCCGGGAACCGGTCGCCCACCGAGAAGTAGTGGTACTTCGGCGCCGAACGGGCCACGCAGCACAGCGGCGCGCCCTGCAACTGTTCGTGCAGCGGACCGCCGCGCATCCCGCCGCCGTTGAGGAACATCAGAACCACGACATGATCCCTTCGATCCCGAAGTACACCCCGAACACCGCGGCCAGGATCCCGAGGATCCAGCCGATCTCGCGGATCTTGCCCTTGCAGATCTTGATCAGCACGTAGGCGACCAGCCCGGCGCCGATCCCGTTGGTGATCGAGTAGGTGAACGGGATCAGCGCGATGGTCAGGAACACCGGGATCGCGAAATCCAGGTCGCGCCAGGGGATCCGCGCGCACTGGGCCATCATCATCCCGCCGATCACGACCAGCGCGGGCGCCGCGGCCTGTGCCGGGACGACGGCCGCGATCGGCGTCAGGAACAGCGTCGCGGTGAACAACCCGCCGGTCACGATGCTCGCCAGACCGGTCCGAGCGCCTTCGCCGACACCGGCGGCCGATTCGAGGAACACGGTGTTCGGGGCCGAACCGGTGACACCGCCCGCGAGCGCGCCGGCGCCGTCGACCAGCAGGATGCGGCCCATCCCCTCGACCTTGCCGTCCTTGGTCAGCCCCGCTTCCTCGGAGACGCTGGTGATCGTGCCCATCGCGTCGAAGAACCCGGAAAGCACCAGCGTGAACAGGAAGACCGCCGCCGTGACCGCGCCCGCCGAACCGAATCCGCCGAAGAGGTCGATATCCCCCAGCAGGCTGAAGTCGGGATGCGCGACGACCTGGTCGGGCACCTTCGGTTCGACCAGTCCCCAGCCTTGGACCTGGAAAACGCTGTTGACCAGCACCGCGAGCCCGGTCGCGACGGCGATGCTGATCAGCACAGCGCCCGGCACGCCGCGGCTCACGAGGACGATCATCAGCAGCAGGCCGAGGCAGAAGATCGCGATCGGCCAGCCTTCGAGGTGACCGCCGATCCCCATCCGCACCGGCACCGTCGACTGCGCGGAGTCCGGTGTCCGGGTGACGAATCCGGCGCTGACCAGGCCGACCAGCGCGATGTAGAGCCCGATGCCGACGGTGATCGCGACCTTGAGCGGCATCGGGATCGCGTTGATGATCCGTTCCCGGATCCCGGAAACCGCCATGAACACGATGCAGACGCCTTCGAGGACGACGAGCCCGAAAGCCTGCGCCCACGTCATGGTCGGCGCCATCTGGAACGCGACGACGCCGTTGACGCCGAGACCGGCCGCGAGTGCCAGCGGCGCGTTCCCCACGAGTCCCATCAGGATCGTGGTGACACCCGCCGCGAGCGCGGTCGCGGTCGTGATCGCCTCGGTGCTGAGCCGGGCGCCGGTGATGTCGGCCGACGCGCCGAGGATGAGCGGGTTGAGCAACACGATGTAACACATCGCGACGAACGTGGTGATCCCGCCGCGCACCTCGCGGCCGATCGTGCTGCCGCGGTGGGAGATCTTGAACCAGCGGTCGAGCCCGGACAACCGCCTCGGCTCGGACGAGGGCAGGTGGGGACGCTCTGTACCTAATTGGGTCATGCCTACTCCACAACGTTGTGGGGCGGGAAGATGCTAGTAAGCCTTCTTGTCGGGTTTCGACAGCCAGGCCTGGAAAGGCGCGAAAGAGTCCGGAAGGGACAGTTGGCCGACGGGTAGCGACCAGGTCTCGCGCGGGCGGGAGAAAAGCTCGTAGAACTCGCGGTCGTCGAAGCCCGCCTCGGCCGCGTCGTGGCGGTCCGCGGCGTAGACGACCTTGCCGACGCGCGCCCAGAGCGCGGCGGAAAGGCAGAGCGGGCAGGGCTCGCAGGAGGTGACGAGGACGCAGCCGTCGAGTTTGTAGTCGCCGATCGCCTGGCAGGCCGCGCGGATCGCGACGACCTCGGCGTGCGCCGTCGGGTCCAGCGTCGGCGTCACCTGGTTGGTCCCGGTGGCCAGCACCGAACCGTCGCGGACGATCATCGCGCCGAACGGTCCACCGCCGCGTTCGACGTTCGTGGTGGCCAGCTGGACGGCTTCGGCGAGCCATTTCTGCTCGTCGGACTCCGAAATGGACAGACGGGTACCCACGGATGTGCTCCTAGCTCGAAAAAGTACGGATATCAGGTGCCGGTGAGGTGCTCGGGACGCACCGGGACACGCGGCAGCGCCAGCCCGGTGGCCGCGCGGATCGCCGCGACGATCGCCGGGGTGGACGAGATCGTCGGCGGTTCGCCGACCCCGCGCAGACCGTACGGCGCGTTGGGGTCGGGCCGTTCCAGGACGTCGATGTCCATCGGCGGCATGTCCAGCACGGTCGGGATCAGGTAGTCGGTGAACGACGGGTTGCGGATCTTCCCGTCCACGGTCTGGATCTCCTCCATCACCGCGAGCCCGAGGCCCTGCGCGGAACCGCCCTGGATCTGGCCGAGCACCGCCTGCGGGTTGAGCGCCTTGCCGACGTCCTGCGCGCAGTCGAGCGCGACGACCTTGATCAGCCCGAGTTCGGTGTCGACGTCCACGACCGCGCGGTGTGCCGCGAAACCGTACTGGACGTGCGCGTTCCCTTGTCCCGTCTCGGGATCGATGGGTGTCGTCGGACGGTGCCGCCATTCCACGGTCTCGTCGAAGACCTCGTCGCCGAGGACGTCGGCGAGGTCCGCCAGCACACTGCCGTCGACGGAGACGACCTTGTTCGCGACGACGTTCAGCTTGCCGTCCGCGGCGAGTTTGCCCGCCAGGTGCTTGTGCAGCCCGGAGCGGACCGCGACGCACGCCGCCTGGACGGCGCCACCGGTCACGTAACTCTGCCGCGACGCCGACGTCGAACCGCCGTTGCCGATGTTCGTGTCCATCGGCAGGATCGTCACCTGCTCGATGCCGAGTTCGGTCCGGACGATCTGCTGCATGATCGTGACCAGGCCCTGGCCGACCTCGCAGGCGGCGGTGTGCACGGTCGCCGCGGGTTCGCCACCGACGAGCTGCAGCCGCACGCGGGCCGTCGAGTAGTCGTCGAAGCCCTCGGAGAAACAGATGTTCTTGATGCCGACCGCGTACCCGACACCCCGGACGACACCCTCGCCGTGCGTGGTGTTGGAGACGCCGCCGGGCATCCGGCGCAGGTCGAGTTCGTCGTGCGTGACCGGCAACGGCTTGGCGCGCAGACGTTCCAGCAGTTCCGCCACCGGCGCGGCCGAGTCGACCACCTGACCGGTCGGCATGAGGCTGCCTTCCTCCATCGCGTTCAGGATCCGGATGTCGACAGGGTCGATCCCGCACGCTTCGGCAAGTTTGTCCATTTGGGACTCATAGGCGAAGCCCGCCTGCACCGCACCGAAGCCCCGCATCGCACCACAGGGCGGGTTGTTGGTGTACACGCCCCAGCAGTCGACCGAAGCACTGTCCACATTGTACGGACCGACGCCGAGCGTGGCCGCGTTCGCGACCACCGCACCGGTCGACGAGGCGTACGCGCCGCCGTCCAGGTACAGCTTCGCCTTCACATAAACGAGCCGGCCGTCCTTGTCCGCGCCGTGCTCGTAGTACATCTTCGCGGGGTGGCGGTGCACGTGGCCGTAAAAGGATTCCTCGCGGTTGTAGACCATCTTGACCGGCTTGCCGGTGTGCAGCGCCAGCAGGCACGCGTGCACCTGGATCGAGAGGTCCTCACGTCCGCCGAACGCGCCGCCGACCCCGCCGAGCGTCAGCCGCACCTTGTCCTTGGGCAAGCCCAGCGCGGCGACGATCTGCTGCTGGTCGACGTGAAGCCATTGCGTGGCCACGTAAAGGTCAACGCCGCCTTCGGTGTCCGGGATCGCCATGCCGGACTCGGGCCCGAGGAAGGCCTGGTCCTGCATGCCGACCTCGTAGACGCCGGACACCACGACGTCGGCCTTCACCGACTGGTCGCCGTGGCGGATCTTGGCGTACCGCACGACGTTCCCGCCGGGGTGCAGCTCGGCACCCTCGCCCGCGGCGGCCTTCTCGGAGTCCGTCACCGGTTCGAGGACCTCGTACGAGACCTTGATCCGCTTCATGGCCCGGCGCGCGGTCTCGGGATGGTCCGCGGCGACGAGCGCGACGGGTTCGCCCTGGTAGCGCACGACGTCGACGGCGAGCACCGGCTGATCGGCGTGCTCCAGGCCGTATTTGTTCAAGCCGGGCACGTCTTCGTGGGTCAGAACCGCGTAGACCCCTTGCACGGCAAGGGCTTCGGTGATGTCGATACCGGTGATCCGCGCGTACGGATGCGGGCTGCGCAGGGTCGCGCCCCAGAGCATGTCCTCGTGCCACAGGTCCGAGGAGTACGCGAACTCGCCACGGACCTTGACCGTGCCGTCCGGACGCAGCGGGCTCGCGCCCACGCCGTTTTCGGTGGTCCGCTTGGAGACTTCAGTGGTGGTCATACCGTCTCCCTCAGCCTCGCACTGGCCACGGCCAGCTCACGGGCGATCTCGTCTTCGGATTCCTCGCGCAGGGTCCCGCCGGTCACCACGGTCGCGCCGCCGACGAACAGCCGCGCGATCGGCGGGGTCGCGCCGAGCACCAAGGCGGCGACCGGGTCGGTGATCCCGGCGTAGTTCAGGCCGTTCAGGTTCCAGACGGCGAGGTCGGCGAGCTTGCCCGCCTCGACCGAACCCAGGTCCTTCTCGCGCCCCAGGCAGCGCGCGCCGCCCATCGTGCCCATCCACAGCGCCTCGCGCGTGGTCAGCGCACGAGGTCCGCCGCGCTGCCGAGCCTGCAGCAGGGACTGGTGCAGTTCCTCGCCGAGGCCACCGGATTCGTTGGACGCGGCGCCGTCGACGCCGAGCCCGACAGCGACCCCGGCGTCGAGCAGCTGCCGGACCGGGGCGATCCCGGCGCCGATCCGCCCGTTGGACGTCGGGCAGTGCGCCGCTCCCGTCCCGCTGGCGCCCAGGCGCCGGATCGCTTCCGGGGCGAGGTGGATCGAGTGCGCGAGCCAGACGTCTTCGGCGAGCCAGCCGAGCTTGTCGGCGTACTCGGCCGGGGTGCAGCCGACTTCGGCGAGGCACTGCTTCTCCTCGTCGACCGTCTCGGCGAGGTGCGTGTGGAGGCGGACTCCCTTGCGGCGCGCCAAGTCCGCCGCGCCGGTCATCAGCCGCTCGCTCACCGAGAACGGCGAGCACGGACCGGCCGCGATCTGCAGATGCGCGCCGGCCGAGTCGTCGTGGAACCGGTCGATCGCGGCCTCGGTGCCGAGCAGCGCGGCCTCGGTCTCCTCGACGAGGTTGTCCGGCGGGAGCCCGCCCTGCGACTCCCCGCGGTCCATCGAGCCGCGGACGACGTGCAGCCGCACGCCGACCCGGCTCCTCGCCGCGGCGAGGGCCTCGACCTGATCGCCGCCGTCGCGCGGGAAGACGTAGTGGTGGTCGGCGACGGTCGTGCAGCCGGTGGTCGCGAGCCGCGCGAGCCCGGCGGTGGCCGCCGCGTGCGTGATCTCGGCGTCGAGCCTGCCCCAGACCGGGTACAGCGCGACGAGCCATTCGAAGAGCGTGTGGTCGGCGGCGAGGCCGCGCGTGGCCCACTGGTAGAGGTGGTGGTGGGTGTTGATCAGGCCGGGCGTGACCAGGCATCCGGAGCCGTCGACGCGTTCGTCGTACTCACCGTCGGGAGCCTTTCCCGCGCCGACCGCCGTGATGCGGTCGTTCTCGATGACGACGTGGCCCGAGGCGTGCTCGGTGCCCGCGACGTCGACGGTGGCGATCGCGGCGTTCTCGATGACCGTCTTCACGCGGTCTCTCCCCTGGTCGCGGCCAGCCGGACGGCGTCGAGGATCTTCTCGTAGCCGGTGCAGCGGCACAGGTTCCCCGCCAGCGCCTCGCGGATCTCCTCGTCGGCGGGGCACTCGACCCGGTTGAGCAGATCGTGCGCGGCCACCACGAGACCGGGCGTGCAGAAGCCACATTGGACGGCGCCCGCGTCCACAAAGGACTGCTGGACGCGGTCGAGCTTGTCACCCTCGGCGAGCCCTTCGACCGTGCGGACCTCGCGGCCCTCGACCTGCCCGGCCGCGACCAGGCACGAACACACCGGGACCTCGTCGAGGTACACCGTGCAGGATCCGCATTCGCCCTGCTCACAGGCGTTCTTGGAGCCAGGGAGCCCGAGCCGTTCGCGGAGCACGTAGAGCAGGCTCTCGCCCTCCCAGACGTCGTCGGCCTGGCGGGACTCGCCGTTGATCGTCACGTTCACGCGCACTCGCGTTCACCCTTCTGGAAGTCGTTCCACGCCCAGGTCAGCGTCCGCCGCGCCAGGACGGACAACGCGTGCTTGCGGTAGTCGGCGCTGCCGCGGACGTCGTCGATCGGCGACGCCGCCTGGGAAACCAGCTCGCCGAACCGGCGTTTCACCGAATCCGCGATCGCCGCCTTGGTGGACCAGGGAAGTTCGGCGGAGAGGAATTCCTCGGCGGCGCTCGCCCGGCGCGGGGTCGGGGCCGCGGAGCCGACGGCCGCGCGGATCTCGCGGGTGTCCAGGTGCAGGGCCAGCGCGAACGAGCAGACCGCGATGACCATCGCGTTGCGCGTGCCGACCTTGGCGAACTGCTGCGGACCGGCCTCGGCGGGCAGATGCACCGCGGTGATCAGCTCGTCGGGTTCGAGGGCGTTGCGTTTGACGCCGAGGTAGAACTCCTCGGCCGGGATCCTCCGCGTCCCGCGTACCGAGGCGGCCTCGACCTCGGCGCCGAGCACGAGCAGCACGGGATGCGTGTCACCGGCGGGAGAAGCGGCGCCCAGGTTCCCGCCGACGGTGCCCCGGTTGCGGATCTGCGGCGAACCGACGGTGCGCGAGGCCATCGCGAGCGCGGGCAGAACTTCACCCAGCTCAGCGATCACCCGGACGTAGGGCACGGACGCGCCGAGCCGGATCCTGCCGTCGCTCTCGGTCCACTCGGCGAGTTCGGCGACGCGGTTCAGATCGAGCAGCGCGCCGGGACGGCGGTGGTCGAAATTGAGCTCCACCATGACGTCCGTGCCGCCCGCGATGGGCACCGCGTCGGGTCGCTCGGCCTTGACGGCGAGCGCCTCGGTCAGCGAGCTGGGGCGCAGGAAATCCACTCTCGGGCTCCTCGGTTCGGCGGAGTTCTGTGACGGCTGACTCAGTAGACGCCTTGCCCCCGTATGGCGGCAACGGTGCCGAAGCATGAAATCTCCCCAGCACGAGCCGGTCGATTCGTGGTTTCCTACAAACCTGATGACGACCGTGAAAACTCTGCTCGCGCTGCCCGGGCTGCGCTTGCGCGTGCGCGCCGGGACGGCTCTGCTCGACCGTCCGGTGTCCCGGATCTACGTCACCGAACTGCCCGATCCCGGGCGGTACGTGTCGGCGGGCGAGCTCGTCCTGAGCGGGCTGCTGTGGTGGCGCGGGCCGGGTGATTCCGAGGCTTTCGTCGCCGCGCTGGCGAAGGCCGGGGCCGCGGCGCTCGCGGCATCCGGAGCGGACTCCGACGGGATTCCCGAAGACCTCGTCGAAGCCTGCACGCGACACGGGATTCCGTTGCTGGAGGTGCCGACGGATCTGTCGTTCTCGGTCGTCACCGAACGCGTCGTCCTGGCGTTGGCCGCGGCGGCGGAAGGCGCTCGCAAACGTTTGCTTTCAGCGGCTACGGAAGACGCGTCGGTGGAAACGCTGCTGGAGCGGGCGCGGGCGGAGATCGGTCTCCCGTGCTGGGTGGTGCCCGCCGGGACGCCGACGGATCTGGTGCGGCGGTTCGTCGCCGCGGGCGGACGTTCCCTGGAGGCGGACGACGTCTCCGTCCGGCCGGTCGGCGGAAGGCACGCGCTGCCGTGGCTGCTCGCGATCGGCGGCGCGCTGACCGCGGCCCAGGCGGAGATCGCGGAGGAACTCGCCGGGCTGATCGGGCTCGCGCGCACGCGGGCGGACGAGGTCCGCGCGGTCACCGACAGGGTGCTCGAACCGCTGCTCGCCGCGCTCGACGAAGGAAGCGATCCGCACGCGGCGTTGACCGCGACCGGGCTGCGCGGCGATCTGCGCGTCGTCGTCGCCCGCACCGAAGGGTCCGAAGCCGCGCGGGGGATCCTGACCGAGCTACTGCCGCCAGGCGCCCTCGTCGGGCCCGCCGGGGAGACGACGTGGGCGCTGGCCGAGGACGACGGCGAATGGCCCGAGGACTGGCCCGCGGCGGCGACCGCCGCACTGTCCACAGTGGAGTCACTGCTGCCGTGCCGCCGGGTGCTGATCGGGATCAGCGATCGTTCCCCGGTTTCCGTGCTGCGAGGCGCGAAAGAGGTCGCGCGCTACGCGCTGGCCGTGGCGGCGGAACGGCCAGGCACGATCGAGGTCGTCCCCGGCGGCGAGATCGGCATGCACCGGCTGCTGCTGGCCGGCGCGCCCGACGACCTCCGGGCGGCGTTGCGGCGGCGGGTGCTGGGCCCGCTGCTGAGCTACGACGCCGAGCAGGGCACCGATCTGGTGCACACCCTGCGCGTCTTCCTCGAATGTTCCGGTTCGCCGACGCGGGCCGCGCGGGCGCTGCACGTCCACGTCAACACCTTGCGGTACCGGATCGGGCGGGCGAGCGAACTGCTCGGCGCCGATCTGACCGAGTTCACCGAACAGCTCGACGTCTATTTGGCCTTGTCGGCAGGGAGCTGAAATGGGCATCACCACGGCAAAGGAAGCCGCCTACGACCCGCGTGTGGTCGCTTTCGGGCGGATGATGGGCGCGGCGAACCGGCTCGAATACCTGCTCGGCCGCGCGTTGGAAGCCGAATGCGGGATCTCGCATCTGATGTTCGAAGTCCTGCTGATCGTCGGCAGAGCGGGCGAGGCCGGGATGAGCATGCGCGCGATCGCGCAGGAGCAGGTGCTGACCACCGGCGGCGCGACCCGGCTGGTCGACCGGATGACGACGCTCGGCCTGGTCGTCCGGTCCGCCGACCCGGAAGACCGCCGCGTGCAACTCGTCCGGCTGACGGCGAAGGGCGAGGAGACGACCGTCCGCGCCGCGCTGGTCCACGTCGAGAACATCCAGCGGCTCTTCCTCGACCCGCTGCCCGCGGACCATCGCGAACGGTTCGCCCAGGACCTGCGGACGCTGAGTCATTCCGCCCGTGACGCGCTCCCCCGGCTCCGCTAGGAATATCTGACTGGTCAGACATCGTTGGGTCTCGTCATGAGGCTCATCTATGTCTTCGACGCGTACTGCGGCTGGTCCTACGGATTCGCCAGGACCATGGCCGACGTCGCGCACCGGCATCCGGACCTGCCGGTCGAAGTGGTTTCCGGCGGCCTGTTCCTCGACGGGCGCCGGGTGCCGATCCGGCAGTTCGGCTACGTCCAGGGAGCCAACGCCGAGATCACCCGCCGCACCGGGGCGCCGTTCGGGGAGAGCTACGAGCGCCTCATCGCCGACGGCGAATTCGTCATGGACTCCGAGGCCGCCGCCTGCGGGATGGCCGCGCTGCGCGAAGTCGCGCCGGACAACGCAGTGCGGCTCGCGGCGCTGCTCCAGGAGGCGTTCTACCTCGACGGGCTGAGCCTGTCCGACGTCTCGACGTATCGCGTGGTCGCGCAGCGGGCGGGGTTGGACGGGGACGCCGTCGAGGCCGCGCTGGACCGGGTTTCCGCCGCGGACGATTTCCGGCGGGCGCGAGAACTCGGCGTCACGGGATACCCGACTCTGCTCGCGGACGACGGGGAACGGATCGTGACGCTGGTCGCCGGGAACGCGAGCGCGGACGAAGTAGAGCAGCGGATCGGCGCGCTGGTTTCCTAAACTCGGCGTCATGCCTTTGACACTTCGACAGGCGGCCCCCGCGGACGCCGGCGCCGTCGCGGAAATCTGGTACCACGGCTGGCAGGACGGCCATCTCGGCAACGTGCCCGACTCGCTCGTCCGGGTCCGCACGCGCGATTCGTTCTCGGAGCGAGCCGCGAACCGCGTCGGAGACACGACCGTCGCCGTGGTGGACGATGAGGTGGCGGGGTTCGTCATGGTCGTCGGCGAAGAGGTCGAGCAGGTCTACGTCTCCCCGGATCATCGCGGCAGCGGAGTCGCGGGAACGCTGCTCACGGAAGCCGAACGGCTTGTTCGTGACGGCGGACATTCCCGCGCTTGGCTCGCCGTGGCGCCCGGGAACGCCCGGGCGCGGCGGTTCTACGAGCGGTGCGGGTGGGCCGACGAGGGCCTGTTCGACAATCAGGCTTTCGGTCCCGACGGGCCGATTTCCGTGCCTTGCCACCGCTACGTGAAGGCCCTCTCTTAAGCGGGTTCACCGGTCTCGCATTCAGCGGACTAACGCGTCGGGTCACCCGCCGGTGGGGTTGGGGCGATATCAGGTCAAGCGCCGGTACCGAGTGGGTCAAGGGGGTCGTGAGTGGTAAGTCGCGTTAGAGCGGACCAGTGTTTACCTACCCACGCTTGACCTGCGCGAGAGTCCGTCGCGCGGTCGCACGATCTCGGGCCTTGATCGACGGAGGATCCGGGACACTCAACGTCCGGAATCTTCCCCCGCTCCACTCGGCACCGAGACAAGCCGAGCGTGAAGGATCAAGACGTTGAACATCCCGAATCCTCCCCACACGACCGCCAGTCGTACCAGTGGGTAAGCACATACGAGTCCGTGAGAACACCACTTACCACTCACGACCACCCGCCTGTCCGCGTTCAGAGGGCTAAAGGCGCGGCCCGCCCCCAGGCGAAGCCAGGTAAGCCAGCGCCATCCCGGTCGTTTCAGTGGCCCACTCATCCCAGGTCAGGCCGTCCGGCCAGAACCGGCCGCTGGCGGCCCGGTGCACGCAGGAACCGATGATGGTCCGAGCCACCATGCTGACGGCCTGCTCCTGGCCCGCCCCGACGCAAAGCCTGGCGGAGTCCACGAAATCACCCTGGATCGTGGCCAGCGCCTGGAGGCCACGATCGCGCCCCTCGGCGCGCTGATTGTCGAGCAACTCGGGGAAGATCCGGTCGTGGCGGGCGAAAGTGTCCGCCAGCGCCTGGACGAACGCGCCGACGATCCCCGCCAACCCGGGCGAAGCGGCGCGCAGCGCTTCGCCGACGCCGGTCTCCAGTTGTCCGAGCAACTGATCTTTCACGGCGTACAGCAGCTGGTTCTTGCCGGAGAACCGGCGATAGATCGCCCCCACCGACATCCCCGCCTGCTCGGCGACCACGCCGACGGTGAACTCCTCGATGCCCTGAACAGCCAGGACGTGCTCGGCCGCGGCCAGCACCTTCTGCAAGGACTCCCGGCTGCGGGCCTGCTGCGGCGGACGGAAGCCCTGATCGGCGGATGGCTGGCTCACCGGCCGCACGTTACCGCACCCAGATGTGAATGGTAACTTCCGTTCGCATTTTTCGAGACGAGGAGGACCGCGCCATGGTGAGCATCGAGGTAGAGAGCGCCTACGTCGATTTCCCGATCTTCGACGCCAAGACGCGGTCGCTCAAGAAACAGGTGCTCGGCAAGGTCGGCGGCAAGATCGGCACCGACGCGAAAGTCCCGATCATCGAGGCACTGCGGGACATCTCCCTGTCGTTGAGCGACGGCGACCGCGTCGGCCTGATCGGGCACAACGGCGCCGGGAAGTCCACGCTCCTGCGGCTGCTGTCCGGCATCTACGAACCGACCCGGGGCACCGCGCGGGTCATCGGCAGGATCGCGCCGGTGTTCGACCTCGGCGTCGGCCTGGACCCCGAGGTCTCGGGGCACGAGAACATCCTGATCCGGGGCCTGTTCCTCGGCATGTCCCGCAAGCAGATGACGAAACGGGTCGACGACATCGCGGAGTTCACCGAACTCGGCGACTACCTTCACCTGCCCTTGCGCACCTACTCCGCCGGCATGCGGGTGCGGCTCGCGCTCGGCGTGGTGACCACGATCGACCCCGAGATCCTCATCCTCGACGAGGGACTCGGCGCGATCGACGCCGCGTTCCTCGCCAAGGCCCGGGAGCGGCTGGTCGACCTCGCCCGCCGCTCGGGCGTGCTGGTTTTCGCGTCACACTCCGACGAGCTGCTGCGGGAGCTGTGCACCACCGCACTGTGGATGGACGAAGGCCGGATCCGCGCCGGCGGCTCACTGGACGAGGTGCTCGCCGATTATCACGGTTCTCAAAGGAAGATCTTGACCAGCTGATCCTGTCCGTCCGGATCCCGCAGCACGACCTGTTTGCCCGCACGGAGTTCCGCGTCGACGAACTCGTAGATCAGCAACGCGCGATTGACCAGGTCGACTTTCTTCAACCCGGTGCGCCCCTGCAGTTTTCCTAGCGCGTCGACCGCCTCGGCGATCAGCGCGACGTTGACGCGATCGACCACGGCGGGACGGCCGGTCGTGGTCTCCTCGACCGATGGCATAGCGCTCCCTTCCCCTGCGACCAGATGGTCGCCCTGTCATGGTGACACACAATGGTGCCAACTAACCACATTTTCCACACTGAAAATGTGTGAGAAGGGTTGCGACCTCCCCCACCCGAGCCCTACAGTGGGTTTCGGCCCTCCGGGGCCGAGCCAGACCGGCATCCGTCCCATGCGACGGACGGCAAGTGCGACCACTCACTTCGTCGGTCTGGAAGAAACGCGGCGTGCGAGCTCCGACGACGGGGGATGGGCTCGCGGCCGCACATCTGGGGGAAACGGAGGCAAGGTCGGGACTTGCCTCCGCACAAAGTGGTCCCCAGCTTGACGTGCCAACCCCGGCTCGCCTGACTGGGTCGGAAAGGGCATGCGCATGGCTGCCGAAATCGAGGGCTCGGGAGAGACCGCGCCCGTGGAAGCAGTACCGAGCTGGGACGAGACACCGACCCCGCTCGCCAGGGTCAGGATCGAAACAACCGAGCTGAAGGCCGAAGCGACGGTGCCCGCCGCTGAAACCTCTCGGCTCTTCGCGACGATCCTGAACACGTTGTTGGTGCTCGGAGCCGTACTCGGCCCGGCGCTCACCTTGCAGGTGGTTCCGGCCACCTTTCCGGCGTGGGCGACGGCGGGAACGATCGCAGGCCAGCTCGCCATGCTGGTGCTCGTCGCGAAGTCCGCGCAT
This sequence comes from Amycolatopsis sp. NPDC089917, assembly GCF_040684635.1. Lineage (NCBI taxonomy): Bacteria > Bacillati > Actinomycetota > Actinomycetes > Pseudonocardiales > Pseudonocardiaceae > Amycolatopsis > Amycolatopsis sp. NPDC089917. The sequence continues at coordinate 114,851 of NZ_JBFBGL010000009.1, forward strand.
CCGAAGGAGACACCCGGCCGCGGCTCATCCGTTTGACGCCGTTCGGGAGAGCAGCGGCTGAGGGAACGCCTGCCACGAAAGGCGCTCCCTCAGCCGCTGCTCATACGGTCCGTCGCGCGTAGCCGTCCAATTCGGCCCGGGAGAACGACAGCTCCCCCGTGTCCACGGCCCCGCAATCCAAGCCCCGCAGCAAGAAACTCGCCAAGGCCTGAGCCGTCGCGGGCTCGTCCAGCACCCCGCGCCCGGTCTGGTCCGCGTAGTCCCGCAACCGCCCCAGCGCCGCTGGGAATCCCTCGCGGAAGAACGCGTACGTCGCCGCGAACCGGGTCGGCAGCTGATGCGGATGCAGATCCCAGCCCTGGTAGAAGCCGCGCTCCAAGGAACGCCGCACCAGTCGCAGGTGTTCGCGCCAGGCCGGGAGGATCGCGTCGCCGACGGGCAGTTTGTTCGTGGACCCGTCCGAAAGCCGGACACCGGTCCCAGCGGCCGCGACCTGCATGAACTGCTTGGCGAAGTCGGCGGCCGGATGCTCCATGCTCTGGTACTCGGCGCTGATCCCGAGCCCGGCGCTGTAGTCGTACGTCCCATAGTGCAGTCCCGAACACCGGCCGCGCGCGGCCTGGATGATCCGCGGCACCGCCGCCGTCCCATCGATGTCCACAATGGACTGAGCCGTCTCGATCTGGACCTCGAAGCACAAGGACCCATCGGGCAGGCCGTAAGCGGATTCGAGGCGCTCCAGGACATCCGCCGCGACTTCGACCTGTTCGACGGCGGTCACCTTCGGCAACGTGACGACGAAACCATCCGGCAGCGGCCCGCCTTCCAGCAAACCCGCCAGGAAGAGATCGAGGGTGCGGATGCCGCGGCGCCGGGTCGCCTGCTCGAAGCTCTTGAACCGGATGCCGACGAACGGCGTCCCGCCGGTGACGGCGAGGGTCCGCCCCGCGGCGAGCGCGGTGGCGTCCTCCTCTTCGTCGCTCGGCCTGCCGAGGCCGTCCTCGAAGTCGATCCGCAGATCCTCGATGGGCTCGGTCAGGAGTTTGGTCCTGACCCGGTCCGCGATGTCCGCGTCCAGGCGCAGCTGATCGGCGTGCTCGCCGAAGACCCGCAGGGCCTGCTTGCCCCAGTCCGCGACGAGCCGCGTCTTGTACTGCGACGCGGGCACGTACACGGTGTGCACGGGCCGGCGGCCGGGCGGCTCGCCGGGATAGTTCGCCACGACACGCGCGTCCGCCTCGGCGAGGCGCGCGTCGGCAGCGGTGTAGACGTCCTCGGTGAGCCGCCCGTTCCCCATCTGTCTACTTGATCCGTTCGTAGGCGGGCAGGGTCAGGAAGTCCGGGAACTCGTCGGCGAGCGCGACCTGCTCGAACAGCTCGACGGCGGGCTCCAGCAGCTCCGGCTTGATCTCGGCGGCGAGTTCGCCGCGGACTTCGGCGAGCACGCCGCGCACGAGCTCCCCGGTCACCTTGTCGCCGGTGTCGAGCTGCGTGCCGTTGCGCACCCACTGCCACACCTGCGACCGCGAGATCTCCGCGGTGGCCGCGTCCTCCATCAGGTTGTGGATGGCGGCCGCGCCGTTCCCGCCCAGCCAGGAGGCGAGGTAGCGGATGCCGACGTCGACAGCGGCACGGAGGCCGGCAGCGGTCGCCGCACCCGGCGTCGAAGCCGCGTCGAGCAGCTGGTCGGCGGTGACGGAGACCTCGTCGCGGGTCCGGTCGAGCTGGTTCGGCTTGTCACCGAGGACCTTGTCGAACTCCTCGCGGCAGATGTCCACCATGCCCGGGTGCGCGACCCAGGAACCGTCGAAACCGTCGCCTGCCTCGCGGCTCTTGTCGGCGCGGACCTTGTCGAGCGCGGCGGCGGTGACTTCCGGGTCCTTGCGGTTCGGGATGAACGCGGCCATGCCGCCGATCGCGAACGCGCCGCGCTTGTGGCAGGTGCGCACCAGCAGTTCGGTGTACGCGCGCATGAACGGCGCGGTCATGGTGACCGAGTTGCGGTCCGGCAGCACGAACTTCTCGCCCGCGTCGCGGAAGTACTTGATGACGCTGAACAGGTAGTCCCAGCGGCCGGCGTTGAGGCCGGAAGCGTGCTCGCGCAGTTCGTAGAGGATCTCGTCCATCTCGAACGCGGCCGGGATGGTCTCGATCAGCACGGTCGCGCGGACGGTGCCGTGGTCGATGCCGAGCGTCTTCTCCGAGTGGGTGAAGACGTCGTTCCAGAGCCGGGCTTCGAGGTGGCTCTCCATCTTCGGCAGGTAGAAGTACGGGCCCTTGCCGCGGTTGAGCAGCTCCTGCGCGTTGTGGAAGAAGTAGAGGCCGAAGTCGACCAGCGCGCCGACGGCCTGGCGCCCGCCGAACGACAGGCCTCGTTCGTCGAGGTGCCAGCCGCGCGGGCGGACGACGATGGTCGCGTGCTCGACGTCGTCCTTCAGCGCGTAGCTCTTGCCGCCGCTTTCCAGCGTGATGTCCTCGCGGACGGCGTCGTACAGGTTGACCTGGCCGGAGACGACGTTCGCCCAGTGCGGCGTGTTCGCGTCCTCGAGGTCGGCGAGCCAGACCTTGGCGCCGGAGTTCAGCGCGTTGATGGTCATCTTGCGGTCGGTCGGGCCGGTGATCTCGACACGGCGGTCGCGCAGCGCGGGCGGGGCTTCGGCCACCTTCCAGTCGCCCTCGCGGACCTCCTTGGTCCCGGGCAGGAAGTCGAGTTTGCCGGTGGCCCTGGCCTCTTCGCGGCGCTTGCCCCTGGCCTGCAGCAGCTCGTCGCGACGGGCGGCGAAGGCCTCGTGCAGGCCGGCCACGAAGGCGAGCGCCTCCGGCGTGAGAATCTCACCTCCACGCTCGACGGGCGCACCGAGCACCTGGGCTGAGATCTGGTCAGACATGTGAAACACCCCGCGTCGGAAATGATCGGCTATAGATAACGTCCCTACGGTTTTACATGACGGACTATAGTTTCTGCATAGCGGAACATCAACGCCGACGTTAGGAGTACCACGGTGGCAGCGGAGAAGAACGGGCGCGATGGCGGCGTCCAGTCCCTTCAGCGGGCCTTCGAGCTCCTCGAACATCTCGCGGACACCGGCGGGGAGGCCAGTCTTTCGGAGCTGGCGACGCTGTCCGGACTGCCGATGCCGACCATCCACCGGCTGATCAGGACGCTGGTGGACCTGGGTTACGTCCGGCAGAACACCAACCGCCGGTACGCGCTGGGCGCCCGGCTCATCCGGCTGGGCGAGAACGCCAGCATGCAGTTCGGCTCGTGGGCCCGGCCGCTGCTCGCCGAGCTGGTCGACGAGGTCGGCGAGACCGCGAACCTCGCCGTCCTGGAGCGGGACGAGGTCGTCTACGTGGCCCAGGTGCCGTCGAAGCACTCGATGCGGATGTTCACCGAGGTCGGCCGCCGTCTCCTGCCGCACGGCACCGGCGTGGGGAAGGCGATGCTCGCGCATCTGCCCTCTGACGACGTCACGGCGCTGCTCGCCAGGACCGGCATGCCTTCGTACACCGAGCACACCTTCACCGACCAGGACGCGCTCCTGCGCGAGCTGGCGAAGATCGCCGAGCAGGGTTACGCGCTCGACGAAGCCGAGCAGGAACTGGGCGTCCGCTGCGTGGCCGTCGCGGTCCCGGGCGCGCCGGTGCCGGCGGCCGTCTCGGTGTCCGGCCCCTCGGGACGGCTGACCGTGGAGGCCGTGGAGCGGATCGCGCCCGTCGTCCAGCGGATCGCGAACTCGCTCGGCTCCACCCTTTCGCGTGACGGGGTCACCGTTTGAGCCTGGTCTCCAAACCGTCGAGCATCCTCTCCAGCCCGTAGCGGAACTTCTCGTCGCGAAGCCGCTCCGGGTCGGCATCGTCCTGCGCGATCCGCTCTCGCTGGTGGGGATGCTCCCGCGTCGCCTCCACGACGGCGGGACGCAGCTGCTCCGTCCACTCGCGTTCGCTCCGGCCGCTCTTCGCGACCGTGGTGAGCCAGGCCGCCTCGCTCGTCCCCATGCCGATGACATAGGCGGTGACCGAGCTGATCGCCTGCTCGGCCTCGTCGCCGGGGAAACCCGCGGTCACGAAGACGGCCAGCAGCCGCTCGTTGAGCCGCATGACGTTCGGCCCGAGGTACGACAGGCCGACCGAGCCGAGCAGTGAAGCGATCCAGGGGTGCCGCAGGATCATCGCGCGGACGCTCTGCGCTCCGACGGCGGCCGCTTCGCGCCATCCGGCCGGATCATCGTCGTCCGGCACGGCGATCTCGCCGTAGACCTCGTCGACGACCAGCTCGATCAGCTCGTCGCGGTTGGCCACGTGCCGGTAGAGCGAGGTCGCGCCGGCGTTCAGCGCGGTGCCGAGCCTGCGCATGCTCAGCGCGTCGACCCCTTCGGCGTCCAGGATCCGGACGGCCTCGGCGACGATCTGCGCCTGGCTCAACGCGGGCTGATCCCGCGTACGCCGGGGCCTGGTCCACACCGACTGGATCGCTCGTTCCTCGGTCGCCATGCCGCCCACCCTAGCGCACGACGTGCCCTCTTGCGAACGGCGTTTCCTTTTGCGTACAGTGTGCGCAGCAACGAACAACGTACGCAGGCACTTCTGGGGGTATCGCTGTCGCGGCTTGAGTTGTGTCATGAAAGGGTCGTTCAGGACATTTTTCGTCCTGAACGACCCTTTCATGACATCCGCTAGTTGCTCAGCAGCGCTTCCACGAAGGCACCCGGCTCGAACGGCGCCAGGTCGTCCGGCCCCTCTCCGAGGCCGACCAGCTTGACCGGCACGCCGAGTTCACGCTGCACCTGGAAGACGATGCCGCCCTTCGCGGTGCCGTCCAGCTTGGTCAGGACGATGCCGGTGACGTCGATGACCTCCGAGAACACGCGGGCCTGCATCAGCCCGTTCTGCCCGGTGGTGGCGTCGAGCACCAGCAGCACCTCGTCGACCTTCGCCTGCTTCTCGACGACTCGCTTGACCTTGCCGAGCTCGTCCATCAGGCCGGTCTTGGTGTGCAGACGGCCGGCGGTGTCGACCAGGACCGCGTCCACGCCCGCCTCGGTGCCGCGTTTGACGGCGTCGAACGCGACCGCCGCCGGGTCCGCGCCTTCCTTGCCGCGCACGACCTCCGCGCCGACCCGCTCGGCCCAGGTCTGCAGCTGGTCCGCCGCGGCGGCGCGGAAGGTGTCGGCCGCGCCGAGCACGACGGTGCTCCCCTGCGCGACGAGCACCCGGGCGAGCTTGCCGGTGGTGGTCGTCTTGCCGGTGCCGTTGACCCCGGCGACCAGCACGACCGCGGGCTGCTTCACGCCGTCGACGGTGTGCGGCAAGGCACGGACGGCACGGACCGCGTCGGTCGACAGGGCGGAGGTCAGCACCTCCTGCAAGACCGCGCGAGCGTCTTCGGACGTCCGCACGGCGCGGCGCTTCAGCTCTTCACGAAGGCGATCGACGATCTCGGTGGTCGTCGCGGCGCCGAGGTCCGCCATGAGCAGCGTGTCTTCGACGTCCTGCCAGGAGTCCTCGTCCAGGTCGCCGGCGCCCAGCAGGCCGAGCAGGCTCTGCCCGAACACCGAACGGGACTTGCCGAGCCTGCCGCGCAGCCGCTCCAGGCGTCCGCTGGCCGGGGCGATCTCCTCGGCGGGAGCGGGGGCCGTTTCCTCGGCGGGTTCGGGAAGTTCGACGTCACGCACCGCGCGTTGCGCGGAATCCCTCGGCACCGCCGCGTCGTCCCCGACCGCGGGCTGGCCGTCGGTCTCCGGGCGGTCCTCGACCGGATGCCCGGCTTCTTCGGCCTCTTCGGCCTCTTCGGTCTTCTCGCCGCCCGGAGCGAGCGCGATCCCGCCTGTCGCGGTATAGCCGCCGCCCTTCGGCTTCTCGACGACGTCGGCAGCCTTGGACTCGTCCAGGCTGATCCGGCGGCGGCGCGCGATGAGCAGCCCGGCCACCAGAACGGCGACCAGGACGACGACGGCAACGACAACGATCCAGAACCAGGGGGTGCTCGACACGGCGTCAATCCTCGCATCCGCGCACGGCACGTCGTAGACGCCCCACGGGAAGGAAGCCGATCTTGTCAGGCGCCCACTGGATAGGACTCATTTCGGACAAGAAGAAACGGTGTCGCTTGCGCGGTCTCCGGAAAGACGGCTAGACCACTCCGAATGACGGTTTTCACCGGCGCCGGTGTCCGGCTGATCGGGCTCATCTCCGGCACGTCGATCGACGGGATCGACGTGGCGGCCGCCGAACTGCGCGCCGACGGGGACACGGTGGTGCTGTCCCCGCTCGGCGAACTCGAAGTCCCGTATCCCGAAGCGCTCCGCGAGGCCTTGCTCGAAGCACTGCCGCCGAATCCGTGCAGCGCCGAACAGCTCACGAAGCTCGACACCCTGGTGGGCCAGGCCTTCGGCGAAGCGGCCGCGAGGGGCATCGAGGAACTGGCCGGTGGTGACGCGGACGTCGTCGCTTCGCTGGGCCAGACGGTGTTCCATTGGGTCGAGGACGGAACCGCCCGCGGCACGTTGCAACTGGGCAATCCGGCGTGGATCGCCGAGCGCACCGGAGTGCCCGTCGTGGCCGACCTCCGGGTGCGCGACGTCGCCGCCGGCGGGCACGGCGCACCGCTCGCCGGCACGCTGGACGCCTTGTGGCTACGGGAAATGGCGGCCCTCGGGCCGGTCGCGGCGCTCAACATCGGCGGTATCGCGAACGTCACCGTCGTCCCCGCCGGCGGAAGCGTGCTCGCCTACGACACCGGACCCGGCAACGCCCTGATGGACATCGCCGCGCACCGCGCCACCGGCCGTCGCGCCGACATCGACGGCGCGCTCGCCCTGCGCGGCACCGTCCGGGCCGACCTGCTGGAGAAGCTGCTGCTCGATCCGTACTACGCGGCCGCGCCGCCGAAGTCGACCGGCAAGGAACTGTTCCACGGCGCGTACCTGGACGCGGCGCTCGACGGACTCCCGACGGTCGGAGCCGAAGACCTGCTGGCGACCCTGACCGAACTGACCGCGGTCACGATCGCCGCGGAATGCCGTCGCCACGACATCGCCGCGGTGATCGTCTCCGGCGGCGGCGCCGACAACCCGGCGCTGATGGCCGCGCTCGCCCGGAACCTGCCCGGCGCGGCGGTGAAGACCAGCGACGACCACGGACTGCCACGCGCGGGCAAAGAGGCATACCTGACCATTCTGCTCGGCTGGCTGACCTGGTCCGGCGTCCCGGGAAACCTCCCGTCGGCGACCGGGGCCCGGGGCGACCGGTTGCTCGGCAGCATCACCCCGGGCGCGGGTCCCCTGCGGCTCCCCGCCCCACATGGCTCAACCGTGACCCGGCTACGGGTGGCGGCGACGACCGGCGAGCGATAGGAGATACGGATGCGCGCACTTGACCTCGCGATCATCGGGCTTTTTCTGGTCGGCATGCCTTTGTTGGGCGTGTGGATCGGCGGCAAACAGAAATCCGGTTCCGACTACTTCGTCGGCGAAGGCAAGATCTCCTGGTGGGTGGCCTGCCTTTCGGTGGTTTCCGCGGAGACGTCCACCCTCACCGTGCTTTCCGTGCCGACGGTGGCCTACATCGCCACCCCCGGCGACGGCGGGATGACCTACCTGGCCTTGGCGATCGGCTACATCGTCGGCCGGATCGTGGTGTCGATGGTGCTGTTGCCGCGTTATGTGGCGGGCAACCTGGTCACCGCGTACGCCTTCCTTGGCAAACGGTTCGGCAGCGGATTGCAGGGCACCGCGTCGGTGACCTTCCTGCTCACCCGGACGCTGGCCGACGGCATCCGGCTGTTCGCCACCGCGATCCCGATCAAGGTGGTGATGGCGGCCTACGGCCTGAACGTCTCGTACTGGACCATCGTGGTCGGACTCGGCATCGCGATGGTGCTCTACAGCTTCTTCGGCGGGGTGCGCGCGGTCGTCTGGGTCGACGCGATCCAGATGCTCTGGTACATCCTCGGCGCGGTCGTGGTGATCTGGGTGATCGCCGGCAGGCTTCCGGACGGCTGGTTCGGGAAAGCCTTCGACGCCAACAAGTTCCAGATCCTCGACCTCTCCTCGAACATGCTCACCGGCCAGTACGCGCTCCTCACCGCGGTGATCGGCGGCGCGGTGCTCTCGATGGCGTCGCACGGCTCGGACCAGCTGATCGTGCAGCGCCTGCAGGCCACCAACGACCTGCGTGCCGCGCGGAAGGCCTTGATCGCCAGCGGTTTCGTGGTGTTCATCCAGTTCGCGCTGTTCCTGTTCATCGGCGTGCTGCTGTGGGCGCTGTACAACGGCCTGGCCCCGACCAAGCCGAAGCCGGAAGGCCTGGGGCTGGCCAACAAGGACGAGCTGTTCGCGAACTTCATCGTGAACGACCTGCCGAGCGGCCTTTCGGGCTTCGTGATCGCCGGGATCCTCGCCGCCGCACTGAGTTCGTCGCTCGGCGCGCTGGCCTCGTCCACGGTGACCGACGTCTACGAACGGGTGATCGGCCGGGAGCTGCCGGAAGCCGAACGGCTGAAGCACGGCCGGATCTGGACGATCGTCTGGGCGGGCGCGCTGATCCTGTGCGCGGGTTTCTTCGCCTCCTCCAACAAGACCTCGGCCGATCCGATCGTGGTGCAGGCGCTCGGCATCACCGGGTACACCTACGGCGCGCTGCTCGGCGCGTTCCTCCTGGGGCTGCTGATCAAGCGGGCCAGGCAGGCGGACGCGATCGTGGCGTTCGTGGCGACGGTGGTCGTGATGGCGTTCATCATCCTCGGCGTCAAGTTCAACAAGCCTGACGGCAGCCTGATCGGCGTCGACTTCGGCAAGGCCTCGGGGAACACGGTGGCGCTGGCCTGGCCCTGGTACACGTTGTGCGGCGTGATCATCACGCTCGTGGTGGGCGGGTTGCTGTCGCTGCGGCACAGCAGTCCGGATCCGCTCACCGAAGAGGTGAGCAAAGAACCGGAATCCGTTTGAACACAACGATTTCTCACCCATTGTGACCCGTGTCACAGTCATGAACAAGCCTCTGGTCATCTCCGTGTCGGTTGCGGGACTCGCCGGCACACGGCGGGATGAGGAGAGGCGAAATCATGAAGCGAACGAGCGTGGCCATCGCCGTCGGCGCGGTGCTGATCGGCGGTGGCACGACCGCGTACGCCGCGACCGGCACCGGCGTGCCGGACGCGATCAAGGTGCCTGACGGGAACAAGCGTCTCGCCACGTACCGGGGCGAGGGAGTGCAGATCTACGGCTGCGCCGGCGGCGCGTGGACGCTGATCCAGCCCGCCGCGACGCTGAGCCATCACGGGCGGACGATCGCGCTGCACGGCAAGGGTCCGGTGTGGGCGTCCACTGTGGACGGCAGCACGGTCGGGGCGGCGGCGGTGCCCGGCGCCTCCGTCCCCCGGCCGGACGCGGTGCCGGAACTGCTGCTGAAGGCGAATCTAAACGCCGGAGACGGCGTTTTCGGCAAGGTCACCTACGTCCAGCGACTCGGTACGCGTGGCGGGCTCGCCCCGGCGGGCGCCTGCGCGGCAGGCACGCAGACGGCCGTCCGGTACTCGGCCGACTACACGTTCTGGGTCGCGAAGTAAGCGGTCGGTACAGGTGGTCGTGAGTGGCGATTCGGGTTCTAACCCGAATCGCCACTCACGACCCACTCGACCTGTGCGGCCCCCGGCGATCGTGCCGCGAAAGCCACTTTCGGGACGTCTGACGTCGCGAAAGTGGCTTTCGCGACGTGTCGGCGCCTCCGACACCCGAGGAACCACGAGGCCCGCGGTGAAGGGGACTTTCCGCTCGTGCGATGAGGGGAAAGTCCCCTTCACACCACCGTTCATCCACTGTGGACGGTGCTGCCGGGGCCAGTGTGACACCAGGGGCGAGTGGGGCGACCGCTTCGAGATCCCGCAAACGGGGTATCGAAAACTGTCGGTGCTTCGAACTAGTGTTCGGGTAGAGTTGACCGAACACCAGTTCGAGGGGAAGCCGATGACGATCGCACCGTTCCGACCGGGTACGCCGCCCGTCCAGACCTTGCCGCCCGGCCGCTGGCACGGCCGGATCTGGGTTTCCGACCTGCCTCTGGCCAGGCCGGAGCGCTACACCGGCTGCGTCGCCGAGTTCGACCGGTCCGGGCTGTGGCCGGTGCTGATCCCGCACGACCAGCGGTTCGCGGCCAACGGCGAGGACTGGATCGACGACCGCGGCAGGCTCGCCCCCGCCGACCACCGGATCTCCTCGGTGGACCCGGGCGAGGTGCTGGCCCGCTGGTGGGACACGTCGTGCTGCGACGGCGCCTGCCTGCGCCCGTTCGGCGCGAAATTCCCCGGTCTCGCACGGCGTCCGTCGCGCCGGGCGGATCCGCTGGCCGAGGCGGGCAACACCGGGTCGATCCTGGCCGCGCGCGGACAGCACCGGCTCGCGCTGGTGCAGACCGAGCGGCCCGCGGACATCCCGGCGATCCTCGGCTGGACCGGCATGATCAAGGCGACCGATCAGGTCCACGAGCTGTCCGCGGTCCTGCGCAGCTGGGAAGACCGCTTCGGCGCCACGCTCACGGTGCTGGGCTTCGACTCGATGGAGCTGTCGGTGGCCGCGCCGCCGCGCACCCAGGGCCGGGCGCTCACCGTCGCCGCCGAGCACCGTTCGTTCTGCCTGCCGTCGTTCGCCGGTCAGCCGGGCAATCTGCGCGAGTTCGCCTCCAGCCTGGTCCAGACCCGCCGGTGGCGGTTCTCGTGGGCGTGAGCGGGCGTTTGCGCCGGGAAGAGAGGGGGAATCAGGCCGGCGGAAGGCGGTGATCGACGTCGCGGAGCTGAGGATCGGCACTTCGGGCTGGCGCTACCCGTCCTGGCGCGGGGACTTCTATCCCCGCGGGCTGGTGCGGCGCCGTGAGCTGGAGTACCTGGCGGGCCGGATGAACTCGGCCGAGCTCAACGGCTCGTTCTACTCCCTGCAGCGGCCCGGGCGATACCGGGCGTGGGCCGAAGAGACACCGGACGACTTCGTCTTCGCCGTCAAGGGCGGCCGTTTCATCACGCATCAGAAACGACTGCGCGACGTCGGGACGCCGCTGGCGAACTTCTTCGCCTCCGGAGTGCTGGCGCTCGGCCGGAAACTGGGGCCGATCCTCTGGCAGCTGCCGCCGCGGCTCGCGTTCGACGCCGAGCGCGTCGAGGCGTTCTTCGAGCTTCTTCGGCGCACCAGGCACGCCGCCGCCGAGCTCGCGGGCGGGCACGACGACAAGCTGAAGGCCGAACCGCACACCGACCCGAAGCCTCGCCGGAAGCTCCGGCACGCCGTCGAAGTACGGCATCCGAGCTTCGCCGAACCCGAAAGCCTCGCGCTGTTCCGCGAGCACGACATCGCGCTCGTGGTCGCCGACACCGCCGGGAAGTTCCCGTTCGTCGACGAGATGACGAGCGAAGACTTCGCCTACGTCCGCCTGCACGGCGCGGAGGAGCTGTACGTCAGCGGATACAGCGACAAGGCGCTCGAACGGTGGGCCCGCAAGATCGAAGGCTGGCATCGCGACACGTACGTCTACTTCGACAACGACGTCGAGGGCGAGGCCCCGAAGAACGCGATCGCGCTCGCGAAACTCCTGGCGTGAGCCGCGCGAGCTGCGCAGTCAGCGCACAGTGAGCGGTGTCCTGTTAAGTAGCGCGCGAGGTCACGGGCGTACTCGCGTGCTGCGACTGGGGGTCGGCACGCCGGGCGCCCGTGCCTCCCTCACCCCTGATCGGCTTTGACCGTTTCGCCGACGAGCGAGGCGAGCTTCGTCCGGACGTCCTCGGCGTCCGGATGCGCGAGCTCGGTCAGCACCCGCACCGAACGCAGCCAGCAGTCCCGCGCCGACGAGGGATCGCCGAACCGCAGATGGAGTCCACCTAGCTGGGCCAGCACGTCGGCCGCCTCGTAGAGCTCGCCGTGGGCGAAGAACATCTCGACGGCCCGCTTCAAGCAGGCGATGCCCTCGTCGTGACGGCCGAGGCCGACCAGCGCGGTCCCCTTGGTGTGCAAGGTGAAGCGGGCTTCGTCGGGGAGCGCGTGCGCCTCCAGCGCCAGCGCCTGGTCGGCGAAGTCGAGCGCCTGCTCGAAGCGGCCGGCCTGGGTGCAGATGTCGCCGAGGGCCTGCAACGCGCTGGCCTCCATGCCCGCGCCGACGTTCGACTCCCGGATGAGCTGCAGCGCGCGCGTCCCGTACTCCCAGCCCGTGTCGGGATCCTGGCTGGCCAGGGTGAGGTTGTAGAGCGCCCGCGCCTCGCCCTGCCGGTCCCCGACCTGCCGCTGCAGTTCGACGACCTGCTCGAGGTAGACGATGCTGTCCGCGTACTGGCGGGCGACCCCGCAGGCCACCCCGAGCCCGCTGAGGATGGCGGCCTCGCCCGGGCGGTCCCCCAGGTCGCGAGCCGCGCGGAGCGCGACGCCGAACACCGAACGCCAGTCCTCCAACCGGGCCCGCACGATGAAGTACGACTGGAGCAGCCACGCCAGCTGCCAGCACTCCCGGTACCGCCGCTCCCGGTAGGCGGCGTTCACCGCGGCGATGAGGTTTCCCGCCTCCTCGTCGAACCAGTCCAAGGCCTGTTCGTAGTGCCCGAACTTCAGTCCCGCGCCGTCGAACCGCTCCGGCTCGACGAGCCGGTAGTGCCGGTCCGAACGCAAGAGCCTCGACGCGTTCAGCGCGGACGCGAGCGACGCGTGGAGCAGCCTGTCCAGCACCGCCGTCCGTTCCTCGGGCCCGTCGACCTTCGCCGAGAGTTCCGCCGCGTACGCGCGGATGAGGTCGTGGAACTGGTACCGGCCCGGCCTGGACCGCGCGATCAGATGCGCGGAGGCCAGTTTCGCCAGGTCCGCATGTGCTTCGGCGATGTCGACCCCGGCCACCGCCGCGGCCGCGGGCACGCTGAAGTCGCCGCCGGTGGGCAACCCGAGCAGCCGCAGCATCCGCGCGGCCCGGTCGTCGAGCGCCCGGTACGAGTACGAGAAGACGGCTCGGATGTTCGTCTCGTCGCCGTCGGCGAGGTCGAACGAATCCAGCCTGTCCTGTTCGGCTTCCAGTAGCCGGACGAACTCCCGCAGCGAGAGGTCCGGGAACTGCGCCGCCCGCACCGCGAGGATCCGGATGGCCAGCGGCAGCCCGCCGCAGTACCGGACGAACCGCTCGGTGGCCTCGGGATCCTCGGTGACCCGGTCCAGCCCGATCGTCGAAGCGACGAGCGCGATCGCGTCCTCTTCCGGCAGCTCCTCCAGCGCCACCCGCCGCGCGCCGTGGGTCGCCACGAGCGCCTGGAGCTGCCACCGGCTGGTCACCAGCACCAGACAGCCGGGGCCGGGCAGCAGCGGCCGGATCTGCTCCGTGCTCGCGGCGTTGTCGAGCAGGATCAGCATCCGGCGGCCGGCGCTGTGGCTGCGCCAGGTGGCCGCGCGCCCGTCGACGTCGTCGGGGATCCGGTCGGCGGGGACGCCGACGGAAACGAGCATGGTCTCGAGCGCGGCGGCGGCTTCGACAGGTTCGCCCGGACCGTATCCGCGCAGGTTGAGGTACACCTGCCCGCCGGGGAAGCGTTCGCCGACCTCGTGCGCGAAATGGACGGCGAGGGTCGTCTTGCCGATGCCGCCCATGCCCTCGATCGACGCGATGGACGTCGACCGCTCAGTGTCCAGCGCTTCCGGGACGAGCCCGTGCAATGCCTTGAGGTCGCGCTGACGGCCGGAGAACACCCGGAGGTCGGCGGGAAGCTGACGCGGGATCAGCGGTTCGGTGCCGAGCCGGTACCGCGTCAGCTCGGAGTCCAATGTGGTCTCGACGGATTCCTCGCCGGTCAGGATCGCCTGGTGCGCCCGCTGCAACGAGGCTCCGGGGTCCAGGCCGAGTTCTTCGGCCAGCACCGCGCCGATCCGGCGGTAGACGGTCAACGCCTCGGCCTGCCTGCCGGATCTATAGAGCGCGAGCATGAGCTGCTCGTGCAGCCGCTCCCGAAGCGGGTTCTCGCGGCACAGCCTGGTCAGCTCGGGGATGACGGTGGCGTGGTCGCCGAGGGCGATGAGCGCGTCCGCCCACTGTTCGCGGACGCGTAGGCGCTCTTCGCCGAGCTGGTCGGCTTCGTCCCGAAGCAGCGCCTCGGAATGGACGTTCTGCAGTGCCGGGCCACGCCATTCGGCCAGCGCGGCGGCGAACCGGCCGGCCGCCTGGCGCAGGTCGCCGTCCGCCGCGGCCTCCACCCCCGCCGCGGCGAGCGCGCGGAAACGGGCGAGGTCGAGCAGGCTCTCGTCGAGTTCGAGCAGGTAACCGCCGCGTTCGGTGCGGAGGGCGACCTCGTCGCCGAGCGCGCGGCGGACCCGCAGGACGTAGGTCTGCAGGGCGCCCTTGGAACGACGCCGGTCATCCGGCCACAGCCAGCGGCCCAGCTCCTCGACCGACACGACCTTGTTCGCGCGCAGCAGCAGACCGGCCAGCACGATGAGCGGCCTGCTGCCGCCCAAGGGCACCGGCAGCCCGTCCGCCGTGACCTCGGTGGGTCCCAGCACGCGAAAGTCGAGTGCCACGCCGCTCATTCTGTCCGCAATCGGGCGAAACGGCACGTGATTCCGCCGGTGGCATGATCGGTGTCGATGGACGTCTACTCGATCCCCCTGCGCACGCGGTTCCGCGGCATCACGGTCCGTGAGGGACTGCTGATCCGCGGCGAAGCGGGCTGGGGCGAATTCTGCCCGTTCTCCGACTACTCGGACGCCGAAAGCGCGCCGTGGCTCGCGTCCGCGCTGGAGGCGAGCGAACGCGGGTGGCCGTCGCCGGTGCGGGACAGCGTCGAAGTGAACGCGACCGTCCCGGTCGTGTCCCCGGAGAAGGCGTACGAGCTCGTTGCCGCGTCGGGCTGCCGGACGGCGAAGGTCAAGGTCGCCGACCCCCGGGTCAGCCTCGCCGACGACTGCGCGCGGGTGGAGGCGGTGCGGGCGGCGCTCGGCCCCGGCGGCGCGGTCCGGGTCGACGCGAACACGGCCTGGGACGTGGACACCGCGATCAAGGCCATCGGCGAACTGGACCTCGCGGCGGGCGGGCTCGAATACGTCGAGCAGCCGTGCCCGTCGATCGAGGAACTGGCCGACGTCCGGCGCCGGGTCGGCGTGCGGATCGCCGCGGACGAATCGATCCGCCGGGCCGAAGACCCGCTCAAGGTGGCCGTGGCGGGCGCGGCCGACATCGCCGTGCTGAAGGTCGCGCCGCTGGGCGGGGTCCGGCGCGCGCTGGAAGTCGCCGAAGCCTGCGGCCTGCCGTGCGTGGTTTCCTCCGCCGTCGAGACGAGCGTCGGTCTCGCCGCCGGGCTGGCACTCGCGGGCGCACTGCCCACTTTGGACTTCGCGTGCGGCCTGGGCACGATGTCTCTGCTGACAGCGGATGTCTGCACCGAATCACTGTCCCCTGTGGACGGACGACTGCCGGTTCCGCCGCAGGCCCCCGAGCCCGACCTGTTCGCCGCTCACGTCGCCGCTCCAGACGTCCGGACCGCTTGGGAAGACCGCTTCACCCGCGTGCGCGCCCACCTCCGGATGTCATGAGGGGTCCCCTTAGGACACTTTTTGTCCTAAGGGGACCCCTCATGACACGCGCGAGAGCGGATCAGCCGCAGTGCTCCAGCGGGGATTCGTAGCTGGAGGATCCCGCCGAGCCGCCCCACTTGACGCACTTCGCGCCGGCGGCCGCGCTCACCGGGCCCGCGTAGTACTCGAAGCTGCCGGAGTCGGTCTTCCTCGCTGAACCTTCCACTTCGAGGAAGGCCGAAACCGCGCTGGCCGAACCGACCGAAGTCGCCTTGATGGTCGTGACGCAGTTGTTCTTGTTCGTGCTGTTGTACAGCAGGTACGTGGTCGCGGCGCTGCCGAGCGCCTGCGAGTCGATCACCTTGTAGCCGTCGCCGCACACCTCGACGGCGTCGTACGGGTTGGGATTCCCGTTGCCGCCACAGGTGTTCTTGGAGGTCACGTTGGCGTTGGGGTAGCCGAACTTCACGCCGTTGAAGTACACGGGCTTGATGTTGCTCGGCCACGAGGAGTCGTTGGTGCGGACCTCGTAGTGCAGGTGCGGGCTGATGTTGTTGCCCGGCTTGGAGGTGTTGCCGACCTCGCCGATCTTCTGCCCCTGCGCGACCTGCGCACCGGCCGCGACCGAACGCACCTTCAGATGCGCGTAGTAGGTCGACCATCCCCCACCGTGGTCGATCTTCACCAGGTTGCCGAAGCCGTTATCCGACCCCTGATGCGCCGAGGTGACCACCTTGCCGGCGGCCGCCGCGACGACGGTGTCGCCCAGGTCCGCCCCCGCGGAGCTGCCGCGGTTGAAGTCGATTTCGTAAGCCCTGTGCGCGCTGCTGTTGTCGTTGTCGCCGTTCCACACCTGGTTGCAGGGGAACGGAAGCTGGAAGTTGGGACGCGGCCCGACGGCGGCTTCGGCCGACGTCGCGGTGATCGCCAGCCCGGCCATGCCCAGCAAGGCGGTGGCGGCCGCGGTGACCACTCGTCTGAGTCTCATCGGAATGTCCTTTCTCGGCGTTTCGCGAGAAGCGTCCCGAAAGGGCGTACAAGCGAGATACAAACGACCACGAGCCCTCCCGGCCGAGGGGACCGGGAGGACTCGTGTCGCCGCCGCACCGGATCCGTCCGCGCCTTCCCCGTTCCGGTGCGGGTGTCTCAGCCGACCCGCTCGATGGTGGCCCGGCGGATCAGGAACTTCCCCGGTTCGCGGACCTGTTCGAAGGCCGCGTCGTTCAGCAGCGCGCAGCTTCCGGAAGTGCCGGTGACCTCGACGGTCGTGGACTTGTCGTTGTCCAGGTTCGTCACCTTCAGCTTGGTGCCCGCGGGGAACTCTCCGCTGGACGCGGCGGGCGCGCCGCCCTCACCGGACAGCGTCACCGTGGAGCCCTGGCAGACGACCTCGCCATTGCCGCCGTCGGCCTGCTGCCCGGTCACGACGGCGGGCTGCTTCTTCCCGTCGTCGGCCCGCACTTCCTCGGTGCAACCGGCGGTCTGGCGGCGCTGCTGGATGAGGTCGACGACGGCCTGCCGGTTCGCGATCCGCGCTTCGGACAGAGCGTCCGGTTTCGCCTGCTGGCCCGCGATGAAATCGAGGTTGTTCCGGAGGGCGGTGTCCAGTCCCTGGCAGCTTTCCGCGGCCTGCCCGTCCGGAGTGCTGATCGCGAACATCGCCGCGGCGATCGCGGCCACCCCGAGGACGGACGCGATGCCGATCGTCGCCCGCTTGCGGTGTTTCCCGGCGCTGTTCATCATCCGTGGTTCCTCCGGTCTGGTTCCTCCTCACCCACATCCGGAGATACGGCCGGATAACGAAAGTGGTTCAAACCGATTTCAGCCGAGCCACGGCTTCGCGATCCGCGCGTAGGTGCCGTCGTTCAGCGCGAGGTGCAGCCACTGGTCGATCCATTCCTTGAACACGACGTCGCGCGGCAGCAGGTACGCCTTCTCCGAGAAAGTGAAGGGCCGATCGGGATGCACCGCGCACAACCGCGGGTTCTGCTTTGCCTGCCAACGGGTTTCGGTCGCGTCGGTGATCATCAGGTCCGCGCGGCCCGCCAGGATCTCGGCGAAGATCGTGGTGTTGTCCGGATGCCGCACGATGGTCGCCCGCTTGAGGTTGGCGTCGGCGAACTGTTCGTTGGTACCGCCCGGATTCACGATCGCCCGGACACCCGGCTGATCGATCTGCTCCAGGGTCTGGAATCGTTTTTCGTTCTCGCACAACGTGATCGGCGTCTTGCCGTCCCGGAGATAGGGGGTGGTGTAGAAACCCTTCTTCGCCCGGTCCAGGGTCACCGACACGCCACCCATGGCCAGATCGCATTTCCGCCCGACATCGTCGGCGATCGTCTTCCAGGTGGTCTGGACCAGCTGGAGCCGGACGCCGAGCCGTCCGGCGAGATCGCCCGCGAGCTCGATGTCGATCCCGCTCCACACGCCGTCGGCGTCGCGATGGGTGAACGGACGGTAGTCCCCCGTCGAGCACACGCGGATCTCGCCGCGCGCCTGGACGACGTCGAGCCTGCTCCGCGCGTCATGCCCTTCGGGCGCGGCACTGGCCGTACCGATTCCCAGCACGGTCAGCACCGCGACCCCGAAGATGACCGCTTTCGCCTTGATCGTCATCAAGGCATCTTCCACGCCCTGAGGTAGGCCTGCACGAGCCAAGCGTCGACCCAGCCGGTTTCCGGCTCGTCCGGCAGCGGCGACGCTCCGCGCACCAGCTCGTCGAGCCGGTGTTCGAGGGACTCGGCCGCCTCCAGCGCTTCGTCGCGGGACTTCTTGCCCTGCCGCAGGTCACGAAGCCGGCCCAGCCACGGCTCGGGGACCGGCAGCGTGATCCGCCCGGTCTCCAGCAGCTCCACACCCTGCACGCCGAGGCGCACCATGTGCATGGCGAACTTCGTGTCGAAGCCGTACTTCTCGATCAGCTCCGGCCTGCCTGCCTTGCCCCGCAGGCCCGCGACGATCCGGTGCGCGTTCTCACGCAGTTCGGCGCCGAGCTCGTCGATCGCCACGATTTCGGTCTCCGGCACGAACAACGACAGCAGGTAGACGGTCAGGCCGAGGTCGCCGGGACCGGACGCCTTCGGGCCGCGTGCGGAAGATGCACTGCTCGAACCGCTTCAGGCCGATCACGTGGCTGGACGGCTCGACGCAGATGCCGAGTTCGTCCCGGTCGTCCTGGCAGCGCAGGATCCGACACCGGACGGTCATCCGGTTTTCGGGTCTCTCAGGGTCGGATTCCAGGGTCGTCCCAGGGCCGTTCCCCGATGTGCCAAGGGTCGCTCCCGGGCGAACATTGAGCCATGACGAACAGCGTGTACACCCCTCAGGCCACCAAGAAGCTCTACCGCAGCCGGACCGACAAGATGCTCGCGGGCGTCGCCGGCGGCTGGGCCGCCTACCTCGGCGTCGACGCCGCGATCCTGCGCATCGCCCTCGTGGCGGGCGTCTTCTTCACCGCCGGATTCGCGATCCCGCTCTACGCCGCCGCTTGGCTCCTGACTCCGGAACAGCCGGGCGAATCCTGATCGAGGGCGGACGCCGCGCGCAGGGGACGCGGCGTCCGCTCAAGGGGGCAGGGGGATGGACGAAAGGCCCGGACAGGGGGATGTCCGGGCCTTTCGCTTTTCGGGCGCGGAACCGTCTCGCTGCCGTTACACTTCCCGTGACTTTGTCACAGGGAGTGGAAGCGGGGGCCTTCATGGCCAAGTACCTCAGCCTCAGCGAGTACAAGCGGATGCTGGAAGAAGCGCTGGACGACTTCCACAAGGCACTCACCAAGCGCTGGATGGAAGACGCCGTCGACGCCATGACCAAGCTCTCGACCGCCGTTCCGTGCTCGGCGGAGTCCTGGGCATGGCAGTGGCCCCCCGAGGCGTACGGACACCTGTCGGGCTCCGAAGACTTCTGCGGGTTCCTCACGTGGGTCGAGGACGGCATGAACGGCAGCTTCAGGGAGGTCCACTGCGACGGTCACAACCCGCAGACCGGGAACGACATCGAGTGCCATGTCGAACTGAACCTGGCGCAGATCGAGCGGCTGGCCTGGAACCGGCGGCAGGAAGTCGCCAAGTTCGTCCCGCAGTTGGAGGGCCCCGACCTCGCGAAGCTCGAAGCCGCCCACGACACCTACCTCAAGATCGCGGGCAACCTGGGTTTCAAGGACACGAAAGAGAACGTGACCGCCCTGCTCGGGAAACGCGAGGTCGTCGACAACGTCCAGTACCTGGCGGGCCGGACCGGTGAGGAACAGCTGTGGTTCACCGGGTGGACCGGGCTGGCCGCCGCGACCTTCAAAGCCGGGTTCTTCGCCTCCGTGGCACCGACCCTGCAGAACCAGTCCCTCATCCTGGCCAGCCTGTCGACCCTGTACTCCACCCGTGCCGCGACGATCGAGGCGACCCGCCGCAACATCATCCGCTGCCTGAACTGGGCCACCCCGAAACTCGACGAGAAGATCACCGTCAAGACCTTCGAGCTGGGCGACAAGATGGACACCCTCGATCGCGTGCGATCGACCCTCGGGGTGGTGACGAGCCTTTCGAAAGAGGTCGGCAAGGTCATGTCGCCGATCGGCACCGCCCTCGGCCTGCTCGGCTACCTCGGCGGCATCGCCCAGGAGATGACCGAGACACGCAACGCCATGAGCCTCCAGGAGATCTTGCAGGGGCTGGACACCTCGCTCCACGAGCAGCACGTCGCGCTGGACACCCTCGAACAGGACTTCACCGCGGACGTGACCCAGTTGCAGCGGGCGATCGCCGAGGTGCACAGCTTCAACCTGGAGCTCTACGACCTCACCGCGAACTCCGCGACGGGCAGGCCCGAAAAACGAAGGTTCGAGGTCGATCTCAAGTTCGTCATGGACATCGCGAAAGCCTGCTTCGACGCGGCCGAATCCTATTCAGGGCAACTGCGGACACTCATGACGGCGGACGCGGCCGACCGGCACCTCTCCGGCCGCGACTGGGCGACGTGCACGGGTGACGACACGACACTGGAGATCCGCGACGCCCTCGAACAGTTCATGCGGACCGCCTGCGCACGGTTCCTGCTGGCGGGCGAGCAGGTCATGAAGGCCGCCGAGGCCTACGCGAACACCGACGCCGAAAAGAAGGCGATCCTCCAAGAACTCCTCAAGGACTGGAAGGACGAGGGGATCGCCAAGAACCGGGGCAGGATCGACCCCAACCCGGAGACCACGGAACGGGAAGACCCGGGCAAGGAGGCCGCGGGCACCGACCGGCGAGGCCTCGAACCGCGGAAGCCCGAAGAGCCGAACTCCCTCAATCCGTACGAGAAGGACCGGCAGAAGGACGGCGACGAGTACCGGATAGACGGCTAGGCCCGGCGGGGGTCGTGAGTGTTTTGGGTCGTTCTAACGACACTTATCACTCACGACCCCAGCGCGGCAGGCCGTTTCGTGTGACCGGCTGGACGGCACAGCCGATGGACGACTCGCGTGACTGAAGGGACGACACGCGCGCGTCGCAGCGGGCACCGAACACGTCCCGAAACACCCACGACATAGGAAAAGCCCGGACGCGCGAGGCGCGTCCGGGCTTTCCGGTGTTACAGGCTCGAACTCAGAAGTCCATGCCGCCCATGCCACCGGACGGGTCGGCGGGAGCGGCCGAGGCCTTCTCCGGCTTGTCCGCCACGACGGCTTCGGTGGTCAGGAACAGCGCCGCGATGGAAGCGGCGTTCTGCAGCGCGGAGCGGGTGACCTTCGTGGGGTCCGGCACGCCGGCGGCGAGCAGGTCCTCGTAGACACCGGTGGCGGCGTTGAGGCCGTGGCCCTGCGGGAGGGACTTGACCTTCTCCGCCACGACGCCGCCTTCGAGGCCGGCGTTGATCGCGATCTGCTTGAGCGGCGCCTCGACGGCGACCTTGACGATGTTGGCACCAGTGGCCTCGTCGCCCTCGAGCTTCAGACCGGCGAAGGCGGCCTCGGCGGCCTGGATGAGAGCGACGCCACCACCGGCGACGATGCCCTCTTCGACGGCGGCCTTGGCGTTGCGCACCGCGTCCTCGATGCGGTGCTTGCGCTCCTTCAGCTCGACCTCGGTGGCGGCACCGGCCTTGATGACGGCCACGCCGCCGGCCAGCTTCGCCAGACGCTCCTGGAGCTTCTCGCGGTCGTAGTCCGAGTCCGAGTTGTCGATCTCGGCGCGGATCTGGTTGACGCGACCCTGGATCTGGTCGGCGTCGCCCGCACCCTCGACGATGGTGGTCTCGTCCTTGGTGATGACGGCCTTGCGCGCCTTGCCCAGCAGGGAAAGGTCGGCGTTCTCCAGCTTGAGGCCGACGTCCTCGGAGATGACCTGGCCACCGGTCAGGATCGCGATGTCCTGCAGGATCGCCTTGCGGCGGTCACCGAAGCCCGGGGCCTTGACGGCGACGGACTTGAAGGTGCCGCGCATCTTGTTGACGATCAGGGTGGCCAGAGCCTCGCCCTCGACGTCCTCGGCGATGATCAGCAGCGGCTTGCCGGACTGGATGACCTTCTCCAGCAGCGGCAGGACGTCCTTGACGGTGGAGATCTTGGAACCGAAGAGGAGGACGTACGGGTCCTCGAGCTCGGCTTCCTGACGCTCCGGGTCGGTCACGAAGTAACCGGAGATGTAGCCCTTGTCGAAGCGCATGCCCTCGGTGAGCTCCAGCTCGAGCCCGAAGGTGTTGCTCTCCTCGACGGTGACGACGCCTTCCTTGCCGACCTTGTCCAGCGCCTCGGCGATGAGCTCGCCGATGGTGCGGTCCGCGGCGGAGATCGACGCGGTGGCGGCGATCTGCTCCTTGGTCTCGATCTGGACGGCGGCCTTGTGCAGCTGCTCGGTGATGGCCTCGACGGCCGCCTCGATGCCGCGCTTCAGGCTGATGGGGTCGGCCCCGGCGGCGACGTTGCGCAGACCCTCGCGGACGAGAGCCTGGGCGAGCACGGTGGCGGTGGTGGTGCCGTCACCCGCGACGTCGTCGGTCTTCTTGGCAACTTCCTTGACGAGCTCGGCCCCGATCTTCTCCCACGGGTCCTCGAGCTCGATCTCCTTGGCGATGGAGACACCGTCGTTGGTGATCGTCGGCGCGCCCCACTTCTTTTCGAGCACGACGTTCCGGCCCCGCGGGCCGAGGGTCACCTTGACGGCTTCGGCGAGGGTGTTCAAGCCGCGCTCAAGACCGCGGCGGGCGTCCTCGTCGAACGCGATCAGTTTGGCCATTGCGGTGTGGTCCTCCGGTATTGGGCGCCGCCGCACGCCCTGTCTTGAATGTCACAGAAGCGCGGCGGCAGGACTCTTCCTCGGCCAGGCTCGGTGCCCGCGACGGACGACCCACCCTTCTCAGGGTGCGGCCTCACCGTCCCGACCTTCAGGCGTGCGGTCGGTGACCGCTCCGCCTGGCACTCGACGGCGTCGAGTGCCAATGTCGTGTTTAGCACTCTCCAGGGTCGAGTGCAAGAACTCCAGGTCAGCGGGCCGGCGGGTCAGTTGCTCGGTTTGATCGAGATCGACGTGGGCGGAGGCTTCACCGACGACCCCGGGGCCTGGGACTCCGAGTTGCCGGGGCCGACCGGGATGTTCGGCGCGGTGGTCTGCGGGCCGTTTCCGCTGCTGGAGTCACCGAAGATGAAGATCGCCGCGACGATCGCGCCCGCGACCACGAGGACGCCGACGATGATCCAGATCCACTTGGCGCCGCCGCCCTTCTTGGGCTGCTGCTGGAAACCGCCCTGCTGCGGCGGCGGGCCATAGCCGGGCGGCGGGCCCTGCTGGAACCCGCCCTGCTGCTGGAAGCCGCCTTGCTGCGGCGGCGGGCCGTAACCCGGGGGCGGGCCTTGCTGGAAGCCACCCTGCTGGAACCCGCCCTGCTGCGGCGGGGGGCCGTAACCGGGCGGCGGACCCTGCGGGGGCGGCCCTTGCGGCGGGGGACCCTGCGGTCCCGGTCCCTGCTGGCCGTAGCCGGGCTGTCCTCCGTACGGGTGCACGGGGCCCCCCTCTCCCTGTGGCGGCGTGTTCTGCCGTGGCGCTTGCTGCGGTACCGCCTGCTGGACGGTCGCGGCCGCCGCCTGTCCGGGCGGGCCCGGGGGCTCGTTCGAAGTCGCGAGCGGTCCCAGGGCACGCCTGGCGGCCGCGATCATCTCAACACAGTTCGGGTAGCGATCGGCGGGATTCTTCGCCATTCCCTTCCGGACGACCTCGTCGATCCCGGCGGGGAGGCCGACGATCCGCGAGATGGCCGGGGGTTCGCCGTTCAGGTGCCCCTTGATGACGGTCTGCACGTCGCCCTTGAAGGGCGGGCTGCCGGTCAGGCAGGCATAGAGGACGCAGGTGAGCGCGTACTGGTCGGTGCGGCCGTCGAGCGGCTCGCCACGCAGGTGCTCGGGGGCCGCGTACGTCGGCGAGCCGAGGAAGTCGCCGCCGCGGGTGCGGTGCCCGGTGGCGCCGCGCCGGGTCAGGCCGAAGTCGGCGACGTAGACGTGCTCGCGCGAGGTCTCCTTGCTGGTGACCAGGACGTTCGCCGGTTTGACGTCGAGGTGCACGAGACCCCGGTTGTGCAGGGTGTCGAGCGCGTCGGCGACCTGGTCGAGCATGTTCAAGGCGCGAGAGGGCGCGATCGGCCCACCGGAGATCAGCCCGGCGAGGTCACCGCCGTCGACCATCCGCATAGCGATGTAGAGCATGCCTTCGAGCTCGCCGAAGTCGTACAAGGGCACGACGTTGGCATGGTCGATCGCGGACGTGTTCCGCGCCTCGTCGACGAAGCGTTCGCGGAACTCGGCGTCGGCCCCGAGGTGATCACCGATGACCTTCAGTGCCACCTTGCGTCCGAGCCGCACGTCCGTGGCCTTGTAGGTCACGCTCATGCCGCCCTTGCCGAGCACACCGTCGATGCGGTAGTTGCCCAGCCGGCGACCGGTCAGGTCCCCCGACTCATCGCCTGTCACGCAGCGCAGCCTAACGCGCCAGTTCCCGAGGCCGCCGGGGGTCGTCCGAAGTTCTCTACGAGACCTTGCGTACGTCCGCCGCCTGACTCCGCCCGTCACGGCCGGACTGGACTTCGAATTCCACGCGGTCACCCTCGTCGAGCGTCCGGAATCCGTCGGCCTGAATGGCCGAGTAGTGGACGAAGACGTCGGGCCCTTCGGTGGATTCGATGAATCCGTAGCCCTTTTCCGAGTTGAACCACTTGACGGTGCCGACTGCCACGGCGCCCTCCCTCAGCACGGGACCCGCCGCCCTCGTCTGCCCCGGACGGCGTTTGAAGTGCAGCTCACGCTACCCGAATTACCGGCGGCGGCAATGCTCAATTCGTCCCAAGGTCACCCGCGAGAAAGCCGCCTATTGCGCGCTTGCACGAGGACGCGTCCTGGGCCCGCGAAGTCGAGCGCGAGCCCTTCGCCGGTGCGGACCGACTGCGGACCGGACTGGTCGACAGCGCGGAGACGGCACTGCACGGTGTCCGGATACGCCAGCAGGAAATCCGGCCGCACGGTGACGAGTTCGCCCGCGGTGAGCTCGAAGGCGTCGACCGGGCCTTGCGCGGCCAGCACGAGCGGGCCGCTCCCGCTGTAGTGCTCCAGGAAACCGGAGTCGGCGCCGAAGAGCTTCTGCAGCGGTGCCCAGCCGGGGTCCTGCCGGATGGTCGCGGGCCGGGCGAGGATCGCGTCCCGGCTCACGCACCAGCCCGCACCGCCGGTGAACTCCAGCGGGTAGACGTCTCCGGCGGTCAGCGGCGCGAAGTCGATCCAGCCGCCGCCCTCCGGCGCGTTGAACACCGACGGGGCGGCCTTGCCCGCCCGGGAACCGCCGCGTGCGGGCACGGTTTCGGTGATGCCGAAACTGCTGGCCAGCATGGTGTCCCCGGCGGCCTGGACGGCTTCGCCGGGGGACAGCAGCACGCGTGCGACCCCGAAGTTCGGGGTGTGCCTCGTCTGGACGCGCATGCGCTCAGCGGGAGGGGACCTGGGCGATCACCCAGGCGGACAGCGCCGACGGGTCGCGGGTCTGGGTGAGCAGCTGGCCCGGACCGGCGAAGTCGAAGACGAGTCCTTCGCCGCTCTTCATCGACTGGATGACGCCGGTGGCGACCTTGCGGATCTGGTACTGCACGGTGTCGGCGAACGCGACGACGTGCCCGGTGTCGATGGTGATCACCTCGCCCTGCTGAAGGGTGACCGTCTCCAGCGCGCCGTAGCAGGCCACGACCAGCGGGCCCTGTCCCGTCGCGTGGGTCAGGAAGCCGCCCTCGCCGCCGACGAGGTTCTTGAGCCCGCCCCATTTTGTCTCGGTCTGCACGCTGTGGGAGGAGGCCAGCCACGAGCCGCGGGTGACGCACCAGCCGGTGCGGCCGTCAAGGTTGATGACCTGCATGTCGCCCGGCAGGTTCGCGGCGACGTCGACCCAGCCGCCGTTCTGCGGGGCGGTGTAGGTGGAGATGAAGAAGGACTCGCCGGAGAGGAAGGCGCGGCCGAGCCCCTTCATGATGCCGCCCTGCGCCTGGGATTGGACCTGCACGCCGTAGCTCGTCGCCATCATCGCGCCGGACTCGACCTGAGCCGGTTCGCCGGGCGCGAGCATGAGCCTCGCCACCGCGAACGACGGCTGGTGACGAATCTGAACCTGCATGTCTTCTTCTCCCCGGGTGGTTCGTTGTGACGCGCAGAGTGTTGCACGCGGGGCCCGAGGCGGGAGGATGGTCCGCGTGATCTCCGTCGACGCCCACCGTGAGACCGTCACCGGCCTGCTCGGAAACGCCCCTGTCCTCCGCCTCCCGCTCGCTTCCGCCGCCGGGCTCGTCCTGGCCGAGGACGTCCTCGCGGGGGTTTCGCTGCCGCCGTTCGACAACTCCGCGATGGACGGGTACGCCGTCCGCGCCGAAGACGTGGCGGAAACGCCGGTGACGCTGCCGGTCGCCGACGACATCCCCGCGGGCCGGGTCGAGATCGCGAAGCTGGAGCCGGGTACCGCTCACCGGATCATGACCGGCGCCCCGTTGCCGCCCGGCGCCGACGCGGTGGTGATGGTGGAGCACACGGACGGCGGCGTGACGGACGTCCGGATTCTCAGGACGGCCGTCCTGGGCGCGCACATCCGGCGCCGGGGCGAGGACGTCGTCGAGGGCACGGTGGCGCTCTCGGCGGGGACGGTGCTGGGCCCGGCGCAGCTGGGGCTCGCGGCGGCCGTCGGGCTCGCCGAGGTCCCCGTGTTCAGGCCGTTGAAGGTGCTCGTCGTATCCACCGGCACCGAACTCGTCGACGCGCCGGAACCCTTGCGGCACGGGCAGATCTACGAGTCGAACAGCATCATGCTGGCGTCCGCGATCCGCTCGCTCGGCGGCGAGGCCGAGGTCGTGCGCAGCGTGGTGGACGACGTGGACGAGTTCCGCGCGGTGATCGAGCCGCGGCTGGCGGACGTCGACCTGCTGGTGACTTCGGGCGGGGTCAGCGCGGGCGCGTACGAGGTGGTGAAGGACGCGCTGACCGGGCAGGGCGTGGAGTTCCGGAAGATCGCGATGCAGCCGGGCGGACCGCAGGGCTGCGGGCGGTGGAACGGCGTGCCGGTGGTGACGCTGCCGGGCAACCCGGTGAGCGTGCTCGTCTCGTTCGAAGCGTTCCTGCGGCCGGCGTTGCTCGCGGCGATGGGGCATACGGGCGTCGACCGGCAGAAGGTGCGGGCCCGGCTGACCGAGGCGATGAAGTCCCCCGCCGGACGGCGTCAGTTCCGGCGGGGCTTCTACACGCCTTCCGAGGGGGAGGTCACCGGGATCGTCGGACCGCGCGGCGGGCCGGGATCGCATCTGCTGGCGTCGTTCACGCAGGCGAACTGCCTGATCGTGCTGCCGGAGGACGTCGATTCGGTCGAGCAAGGCGACGAGGTCGACGTTCTCCTGCTCTGACCTGCGTTTAGCGGGCTAAATGCGATCTGCCGGGAAGTCGCGGCAGCGGCCGATCGGCGTGAACAGCAGGGCGAAGACGGCGACGACCTCGAGCCCGGCCATCAGGGCCAGGGTCTGCCGCACGCCGGCGATCTCCCCGAGGAACCCGCCGAGCAGGCCGCCGAGCGCGATCGCGCCGAGGCTCAGCATGGACATGCTCGCGGTGACCCGGCCGAACATCTCCGCCGGGACGTAGCGCTGTTTGAAGGTGGCGTTGAGGACGTTCGAGCCAACGACCCCGGCGCTGATCGAGAATCCGGCGACGACGAAGAACGCGAGTCCCCAGCCGCCGTTCGCCAGCGGGCCCAGCACCATCAACAGCGATCCGGAACCCTCGCAGAGCACGAAGGCGCGGGCGGTGCCGATCCGCGCGGCGAGCTTGCCCGACAACGCGGCGCCGAAGATGCCGCCCGCGCCGACGAGCGCGAGCACGAGTCCGGCGGTTCCCTCTCCCACGCCGAGATCGCGGACGAGGAACACGACCTCGATCGACTGGTAGCCCATGAGCGCGACGTTCGAGACGGCGCCGAAGATCGCGAGGACACGCAAGTACGGGTCGTGGACGACGAACGCGAGGCCGTCGCGGATCTCGTCCCGCAGCCGCGAACGCGCCTTCGCCGGGCGTTCGGGCTCGCGGTGCCGGATGGATCGCAGGCACAGCACCGAAATCCCGAAACTGACGGCGTCGGCGAGCACTCCGCTGACCGCGCCGAAACCCTGCGCCAGGAGACCGGCCAGGCCGGGTCCGCCGATCTGTGCCGCGGATTCGCTGCCCTGGAGCTTTTCGTTGGCTTCCTGCAACTGATCCTTGGCGACCAGCGAAGGCAGGTACGCGCGGTAGGCGACGTTGAAGAAGACCTTCGCGACGCCACCCGCCAACGCGACGACGAGCAGCTGGGTCATCGTGAGCAGGCCGGACCACGCGGCGATCGGGACACTCAGGAACACCAGCATCGAGAAGGTGTTGCACGCCAGCATGATCGGCCGTTTCGGCCACCGGTCGACCCAGGCCCCGGCGGGCAGGCCGATCAGCAGCCACGGCAGCCAGGCGGCCGCGGTCAGCAGGCCGACCGCGAACGTGCTCGCCTGCAGGGTGACCACCGCGACGAGCGGCAACGCGACGACGGCGATGGAACTGCCGAGCACGCTGGTCGTCTCGCCGGTCCACAGCAGGCGGAAGTCCCGGGAACGCAGCAGCCCGCCGCGTTCGCGGACGCTCACGGCCGGGCCGGGACGGCTCGGGTGGCGATGAAGACGGGACGGCGTTCCTGGCCGTCGTCGGGGATCTCACGGCCGCTGTAGGACTTGATCAGCTCGTGGACCTTCTGTTCGAGCTCGGCCAGCTCGGCGACGGACATCTTCGCCCAGCTGTCGGTGGCGAACGCGGCCCGATGCCACTCCTCGGGATAGCTCTCGCGTTCCGCGAACCATTGGCGCGCCATGGAAACCTGGCGTTCGAGGGCGAGGGATTCGGCGGCGGCCGCGACCGGGTCGTCGGGGAAGTCCGACGGCGACCAGGAAACCGCGTAGCCCACGCGGCGCCACCAGCGCTCGCGCCGGTCCCGGGCGAGCTCGGGCGCCTCTTCGACCAGGTCACTGGCGGCCAGCACCTTCAGGTGGTGACTGACGTTCCCCACCGCCTGCCCGGTCCGCTCGGCGAGCACGGACGCCGTGCACGGGCCGTCGAGGCGGAGGACGTCGAGCAGACGGCGCCGCAGCGGGTGCGACATCGCGGCGAGCACCTTCGAATCGTGGACTTCGTGCACATCTCGGTCGGCCATGACACACAACGATAGTTGCACAAGAGCCCTTGTACAAGTCTTCTTGTGCGCTACTCCATCCGGGTCGGTAACCTCGGGGCATGGGTTTCTTCTCTTGGATCGTGTTCGGCGCGATCGCCGGATGGCTGGCCAACATCGTGGTGGGCGGCCCGGACCGCCGGGGCGGCTGCCTGTTCAGCATCCTGATCGGCGTGCTGGGCGCGGCGCTGGGCGGTTTCCTCTACCGGCTCGCGACGGGCACCGAACGGTCTTTCGAGTTCGACTTCCCCAGCTTCGGCGTCGCCATTCTCGGCTCGATCGTGCTGCTCGCCCTGCTGCGGCTGGTGCGCGGCTCCGGCAGGAACGATTCCTCTCGCCGGTGACCAGCGGAGTAACCGTTGGTAACGGTTTACTCGCGACCAGTGATCATCAGCGTTCGGCGCACTAGAGTGGGACGTTCGCTCAGTTCCAGCGGCCGCGTCCGGGTGCATGTGCCGTCGGGGGGCATATGCATCCGGACGCTCGCGCCTCGGCGATGAGCGAGACGGCGCGGACGGGGTCGACGAGCGTCGGCATGGGCACCGCCGAAATGTCCCTCTTCCAGGCTCGGAACAGCTCGGCGAGTCGCTCGCCTGCGGGGTCCGGGCTGGGGAGCATTCGCGGGTCCTCAAAGTCGGCTATCGGCGTCAATTACCTAGAGTTATCGCTTATTTCCACCATCCGTTACCGGGATGTGGTGCCTCCCACCCGGGCCGGGGAAACCCTTCCGGGGGAGGCCACGGCCCGGCCCCGGACAGGGCGGTAGCGTGGTGGCTCTTCCTGTCCCGACCCCCCGACACGAACTGCGGTGAACCCGACCAATGAGCGGCAACCGGCCGGAAGCCACTGGTAATCCCCTCGCGCACGCCGTGAAGCTGGCCCGCGAGACCGTTCCGCCGATGCACCCGGCCGGCAGGCCGTTCGTGTTCGGCGGTCTCGCCGCGACGCTGGTGCTGCGGAGGTTCTCCAAGCGCCTCGGCGTCGTCGGCGCGCTCGCGACGGCCGCCACGGCCGCGTTCTTCCGTGAGCCCAAGCGTGTCCCGCCCGCCCAGTCCGGCCTCGCGGTCGCGTCGGCGGACGGCCTGGTCTCGTTGATCGAGGAGGCCGTGCCGCCGCCCGAGCTGGGACTGCCCGCCGAACCGCGGATGCGCGTGAGCGTGTTCCTGTCGGTGTTCGACGTGCACGTCCAGCGGATCCCGGCGTCGGGTGTGATCGAACGGGTCGCGTACCGGCCAGGGAAGTTCCTGTCCGCGGACCTGGACAAGGCGAGCGAGGACAACGAGCGCAACTCCGTGCTCATGCGCACCGAAGACGGTCACGAGCTCGTCGTGGTGCAGATCGCCGGGCTGGTGGCGCGGCGCATCCTCTGCGAAATCCGCGAGGGCGACAAAGTCGGCGTCGGCGCGACGTACGGCATCATCCGCTTCGGCTCGCGAGTCGACCTGTACCTGCCTCCGGGCAGCAAGGTTCTCGTCTCGAAGGGCCAGCGCACGATCGGCGGCGAGACGCCGATCGCCGAGCTGCCCACGGCGCCGCACCCGGAAGGCTGATCCATGGTCCGCGTGACCACTCCCGGCGTGCGGCTGCTGCCGAACGCCATCACGGTGCTCGCTCTGTGCGCCGGTCTGTCGTCGGTGCAGTTCGCGCTGATCGGCAACTATCCGATGGCGATCGCGTCGATCGGGATCGCCGCGGTGCTCGACAGCCTGGACGGCCGGATCGCGCGACTGCTGGACGCGACGTCGAAGATGGGGCAGGAGCTCGACTCGCTGTCCGACGGCATCTCGTTCGGTGTCGCGCCCGCGCTGGTGCTGTACGTCTGGCACGCGGAGGGCGAGCGGATCGGCTGGGTGGCGTCGCTGATCTTCGCGGTCTGCATGATCCTGCGGCTGGCGCGGTTCAACACGCTGATCGAGGACACCGAGCAGCCGCCGTACGCGGGTGAGTTCTTCGTGGGCGTGCCCGCGCCCGCCGGTGGCCTGCTGGCGATGTTGCCGCTGATCCTGGAGCTGCAGTTCGGGCAGGGCTGGTGGTCGCATCAGTACACGGTGTGGGTGTGGACGATCGCCGTGGCCGCGCTGCTGATCAGCCGGATCCCGACGCTTTCGCTGAAGACGGTGAAGGCGCCGCCGAAGGCGATCGCGCCGCTGCTGGTCGGGGTGGGCCTGCTGGCCGCCGCGATCATCCAGTTCCCGCTGGTGGCGCTGGCGATCGCGCTGGTGCTGTACCTGGCGCACATCCCGTACTCGGTGTACCGGCAACGCTGGCTCGCCAACCACCCGGAGGCGTGGATGGCGCCGCCGCGGGAACGGCGCGCGATCCGTCGTTCGTCGAGCCGCCGCCGGCTGGGCCTGCGCCCGCCGCTGCGGCGCGTGGTGGCCGGCGCCGCTCAGCGCGTCCGGCTGCAACGAGGCGAACAGCATGTCGCCCGCGCTCCGCGCACCATCACCGATAAGGACCGGGACAACACCCGGGGCCCGCGACGCCGCTCATGGCGCCGAATCGGCCTCCGAAAGCGCTGATCCCTCAGCCGATTCACGGTTGTCGAGGCATGGTGGGGCCGGGTCCGCTGTCGAGCGGGCCCTCTCCATCGGCTTCACAGCGAGACCTTCACAGTGGGCCTTCACCGCGCGGCCTGGATTGGACCACAGGGAGCCCGGCCGCGACCTCGAAGTGTCCGACTTGAGCACTTTGCACGACCCCGAGCAGAACCGTGCATAGCGAAATCAATCGGACATTCAATCGCCTCAAAAGCATCCCTCGCACCCCCCGCCCGTCCCTGGGGGACGGCCCCGCGCCCAGCGTATCGGGACCCCCGGACGGGACCTGGGGAAACTGGGGTGCGGGGCGGGAGTTGTCCACAAGCGGGTGGCCCTGTGGACAACTTGGGGACAAACGCGAATATCGCTCACCCGCCCGCCGGGTCCCGGATGTCGCGAAAGCCACTTTCGGGACGTCAGATGTCGCGAAAGTGGCTTTCGCGACATCGCCAGAAGCAACCCAGGCGCGACACCCGAAAGTTCAGCGCACCGAAGCGCGCAGGCCGCCGATCACCAGGTCCAACTGGAATTCGAAGTCCCGCAGACAGTCGCCTTCCAGCAGTGAAGGCAGCACCCGGTGCAGCGACGGCAGCCCGTCCGACGTCACCGACCGCTGGAACCACGCCACCACCGGCTCGGCCCGCTCCACATCCGAAGCATCCGAAGCATCCGGAACGCCGGAGAGCCCCACCGTCTCGGTCAGCACGGCTCCGAACACCAGCCCGATCAGCGACCGGTAGCCCCGCGCGGCGCCACGCTCGTCCAGTCCGGCGTCCAGCAACGCGGCGAACATCGCGTCGATGAACTTCAGCGCCCCTGCCGAACGCGGGTTCGCCGCGTCGGTCGCCAGCGCCCGCACCACCACAGGATGCCGCGAAAAAGCCGTGTACAGGCCATGGGTCAGCGCCCGGAGCCGCTCGTCCCAGGGCCCGGGCCCAGGCAGCGGCACACTCTCGAAGACCCGCGCGGTCAGTCCGTCGAGCACATCGCCCTTGTTCGCGACGTGGTTGTAGAGCGACATCGCCTCCACGCCGACGTCGGCGGCCAGCTTCCGCATCGACAGTCCGGCCAGTCCGTGCTCGCCCGCCAGCCGCAACGCGGCGTCGAGCACCTTCTCCCTGCTCAGCGCCATGCGTCCCAGAATACCGCCACCCCCTTACGCCGTAAGTACTTACATCGTATGCTTACGTCGTAAGTCACCTGGAGGGACGTCATGGACACCGAAACCTTGCTCACCACCACCCGCTCGGTCCGCCGCAAGCTCGACCTCGACCGGCCGGTCGAAGAAGGACTGCTCGAAGACTGCGTCCGCGTCGCGCAGCAGGCGCCTGCCGCGGGGATGCTGCTCGACGCCCAGCGCTGGGTGATCGTCCGCGACCCGGAGCTGCGCACGGAGATCGCGAAGATCGTCCGCGCCGAGGCGATCCCGACCATGGCCGAGTACGGCCACCTCGCGAGCGAAGCCGTCATGCGATCGGCCCGCCACCTCGTCGACAACCTCGGGCGCGTCCCCGCCCTCGCGATCCCCTGCATGATCGGCCGCCCGCCGGAAGACCCCGTCATCCAGAACGGTACTACGGCTCGGTGTACCCGGGCATCTGGAGCTTCCAGCTCGCGCTGAGGTCGAAGGGGCTCGGCAGCTCGATGTGCGCGTACCACCTGCCCGCGCGCGAAGCCGAAGTCGCGGAGCTGCTCGGGATCCCCGACGACGTCGCGCAGATCAGCCTGCTCGCCGTCGCGTACACGACCCAGCGCGACTTCTCCCCGGCCACCCGCCGACCTGCCCGGGAGATCCTGTCCTTCGACCGCTGGGACCGGTCCGCGTGGATAGGGTGACGGGGTGAGCGCACCCCAGATCACGCTGACCGTCCGGCACACTCCGTCCGTCTTGGACTCCCGCCGCGGCGTCGTCCGGCTGCATCCCGAAGTCCTCGACGCGCTCGGCCTGATGGCCTGGGACGCGGTCCGCGTCACCGGCGCGCGGGTCAGCTCCGCGCTGGCCGCCCCGTCCGACGCGGAGGGGGTGCCGGGCGTGATCCTCCTCGACGACGTCACGATGTCGAACCTCGGCGTGACCGAGGGTTCGGAGGTGGTCGTCGCGCCGGCGGAGGTGTCGGCCGCGAAGACGGTCACCGTGGCGGGCTCACGGATCGCGAGCGTGTCGCTCTCCCCGCACACCCTGCGGCTCGCCCTGATCGGCAAGGTGCTGACCGTCGGCGACGCGGTTTCCCTGCTCCCCCAGGACCTCGCGCCGCCACCGGGCTCCGACGTCCCCGCCGTCCGCGGCCAGCTTTCCCGCGCCATCGGCATGACGTGGACGAACGAGCTGCTCACCGTCACCGCCACCGAGCCGTCGGGTCCGGTCGCCGTCGGACCGTCCACTGTGGTCAGCTGGCGCGGCGGCGCCCGGACCGGCGAGGCCGAGCCCGCCGCCGCTCCGGCCCGCGCCGGGACCACGCTGGTCCGCAGCACGCCCGCCACCCCGCACGAGGATTTCATCGACGCCGAGATCGTCGAAGACGAGCAGATCGAAGAGGTCGCCGAGGAGTCCGCGCCGCCGCTGTCGGATCTCGCCGGCTCCGAATCGGCCGCGCGCAAGCTCGCCGAATGGTTCGACCTGGCCTTCCACCGCCCGGAACTGCTGGCCAAACTCGGGACGTCGGCGCATCTCGGCGTCCTGCTGTCCGGTCCGGAAGGCGTCGGCAAGGCGACGCTGGTCCGCGCCGTGGCGCAGGCCGAGAAGGTGCGGGTGGTGACGCTCGCGGCGCCGAACATCGCCGTCCTCGACCCGAACGTGGCCGCCGCGCGGCTGCGCGAGGCGATCGAGAAGGCCACCCGCGACGAAGATCCCGCCGTCCTGATGATCACCGACATCGACGCGCTGCTGCCCGCGTCCCAGCCGCCGCCGCTCGCGACGGTCGTCCTCGACGACCTGCGCAAGGCCTTGCGCAACAAGGGCTTCGCCGTCGTCGCGACCACCGGGCGGGCCGAATCGGCCGATCCGCGGCTGCGCGCCGCCGACCTGCTCGACCGCGAGCTCGGCCTGCCGCTCCCGGACGCGAAGACCCGCACGGAGCTGCTGCGTGTGCTGCTCCGCGAAGCGCCGCTGGAGGCAGGCGTCGACGTCGGGCCGATCGCCGAACGCACCCCCGGCTTCGTGGCCGCAGACCTCATCGCGCTCCGCCGCGACGCCGCCCTCCGCGCCGCGCTGCGGCAGCGTGAGGTGGACGAGCCGCGCATCTCCCAGCAGGACCTGCTCGACGCGCTGACCACCGTCCGCCCCATCTCGATGTCCACTTCGGACAATCTGGCCACCGGCGGGCTGACCCTCGACGACGTCGGCAACATGACCGACGTCAAGCAGTCGCTCACCGAAGCGGTGCTGTGGCCGCTGCGCTACCCGGACTCGTTCGCCCGCCTCGGCGTCGATCCGCCGCGCGGCGTGCTGCTGTACGGTCCGCCCGGCGGCGGCAAGACGTTCCTGGTCCGCGCCCTCGCGGGCACCGGCGCGCTGAACGTCTTCGCGGTCAAGGGCGCCGAGCTGATGGACAAATGGGTCGGCGAGTCCGAGCGCGCGGTGCGGGAGCTGTTCCGCCGCGCCGCCGAGGCCGCGCCGTCGCTGATCTTCCTCGACGAGATCGACGCGCTCGCCCCGCGCCGCGGCCAGTCCTCGGACTCCGGCGTGTCGGACCGGGTCGTCGCGGCCCTGCTCACCGAGCTGGACGGGGTCGAGCCGATGCGCGAGGTGGTGGTGCTCGGCGCGACGAACCGGCCGGAGCTGGTCGACCCGGCGCTGCTGCGGCCGGGACGGCTGGAGCGCCGCGTCTACGTCCCGCCGCCGGACGCGCACGCGCGTGAGGCGATCCTGGCCGCCAGCGCCAAGAACACGCCGCTCGCGTCCGATGTGGACCTCGCGGCGTACGCGGCCACTTTGGACGGTTACTCGGCGGCGGACTGCGCGGCGCTGATCCGGGAGGCCGCGCTGACCGCGATGCGGGAGTCACTGGAGGCCAAGGAGGTCACCGCCGCGCATCTGACGAGGGCGGCGGAGACAGTACGGCCGTCGCTCGACCCGGCCCAGCTGGCGGCCCTGGAGGCCTACGCGCAGACCCAGGTCTGAAGTACATGAAGGCCCCCTTCCTTGCGTCTGGCGCAAGGAAGGGGGCCTTCATGTACTGCTAAGAGCCGCCGTTCTTGTCGTTGGTGTCGTACTCCTTGGTGAGGATCACGATCAGGCCTTGCGCGGCGTTTTGAATTCCCTCGAACCTCGGCAGGGCCTCGATACCGAACTCCAGCGCCAGCGCCTTCGCCGCGGCCTCCTCGTCGGTGCCCGGCCGGAAGTAGGCCGCGGACTTCGGGAGCTTGCCCTGGTACGGGCCGACCTCGGTGACGTTCCAGCCGGAGGCGCGGAAGTCGTTCGCGGCCCGCTCGGCGAGGCCCTGGATCATGCTGTTGTTGTAGACGCGCACTGTCACCCATTTGTGCGCCGCCTGCTGGTCGCCACCCGGCTGGCCCGGACCGGGCTTGCCTGTCTGGCCCGGCTGGCTCGCCGGGGGCGCGGAGCTCGCGGGCGCACTCGAAGGAGGCGCCGACGAAGCGGGCGGCGAGCTGGCCGGAGGCGTGCCCGACGGTTCGGATGACGGCGGGGTCGCGCCGTCGGAGGTCGTGGGCGTCGTACCGGGCGGCGTGGCGGTGTCCGAGTCACCGCCGCCGCTGGTCAGGGTGATCCCGCCGATCACGGCGGCGACCACCGCGACACCGACCAAGGCCAGTCCGGCGGCTTTCATCGGCCGGGACAGACCCGAAAACAGACTCATGAGAGATCGATCCCCAGTCGCCGGGCCGCGCGGTTGCGCTGCCGGGCCGCTCGCGTCTTGCGCAGGCGCTTCACCAGCATCGGATCGGCCTGCATGGCTTCGGTCTTCTCGAGGAGCCGGTTCAGCAATTGGTAGTAGCGAGTCGACGACATCGAGAAGCGTTCGCGGATGGCCTGTTCTTTCGCGCCGGCGTACTTCCACCACTGACGTTCGAACGCGAGCATGTCGAGCTCGCGCTCGCTGAGGCCGTTCACGGTCTCCGACGGGGACGGCTGGTCGGGCTCGGCCATCGACTCCGCGGCGTCCATCCGACTCCTCGCAATCAGGTCAGTGCTCGGCGGGCGTGAAACCACAGGCTTGTCATTCCGCGGCGCCATTAGACCACGGATGCGGCGCCCGGCCTCGATATCGGCGTCGGCGCGTCATGGGTAAGGGTGTACCAGAAGGGTCCGACTAAACTGCGCGCGTGACCGTCCATCCCATCGTGATCGCCGGCGAGCCCGTGCTGCACAACCCGACTCGGGAGATCACCGAGTTCGACGCCAAGCTGCGCACTCTCGTCGACGACATGTTCGAGACCATGTACGCCGCCGAAGGGGTCGGCCTCGCGGCCAACCAGATCGGCCTCGACCAGCGCGTGTTCGTCTACGACTGCCCCGACGACGAGGGCACGCGCCACAAGGGCGTCGTGGTGAACCCGAAGCTCGAGACATCGGAGATCCCGGAGACGATGCCGGATCCGGACGACGACTGGGAAGGCTGCCTGTCGGCTCCCGGCGAGTCGTATCCGACAGGGCGCGCTTCGTGGGCGAAGGTCACCGGCTTCGACGTCGACGGTAATCCGATCGAGGTCGAAGGAACCGGTTACCTCGCGCGCTGCCTGCAGCACGAGACCGACCACCTGGACGGCTTCATCTACCTCGACCGGCTGGTCGGGCGGCACGCTCGCGCGGCGAAGAAGATGCTCAAGGCGAACCAGTGGGGCGTTCCGGGCAACTCGTGGCTGCCGGAGGCGCAGCCCGAGCCCGCCGACGACTGACCCGCGTCACCGCCTCCCAACGCGTGTCATGAAAGGGTCGTTCAGGACGTTTTTTGTCCTGAACGACCCTTTCATGACATCTACGCGAGGGTCAGCAGCCCAAGAAGTGGCAGCGCACCACCCGAGGCTGCTCGACCACCTTCCCCGCCTCCACTGACCAGGCCAGCCGCAGGTACTGCGCGTGCGTCCAGGCCAGCGGCGTGGCGGACGCCGTCGGAGTGCCCGCCGGGAAGCCCGTCTGTCCCGAAGGCGCGTTCTCGTCCCAGACCTGCTCCGGCAAGGTATCGCCGGAGCTGCTGACGCGACCCAGGTCGCGAAGGCGCTTCGCGGCCGTACCCCGGTCACCGGCGGCGAGGTCGTATTCGCCGCGTTCACCCGCGAGCAGCGGCCACAGTCGCCCGAACGTGGTCCGGCTTTCGGCGGGGAACGTGTAGTCCCACGGTGAGCCGTCGGCCTTCTCGCCGTACCCGTCCTTCGTGTAGCGGTGCCAGAACTGCCCCGTCGGGGTGGTGAACGCGATGTCGGCATCCGTGACCTTGATGCTGTTCCTGATCACCGGATCGTCGGCCCGGTAGATGCCCAGCCGCACCAGTTCGAGGAAGCCGGCGTCGGTCACGGCACGCTGGTCCATGGTCACACTGGAATTGCCGAGGTTGTACTTCGTGCCGTTGTTCGCGTCACCGTCCTTGGTCAGCCGGACGAAGTACGGATCCTTCGACAGCGGACCGTTCGTGGTCACCGTCCACCGGGCGAGTTTCGCCTTGAACGCGTCGGCGGTGTCGAGGTAGCGCTTCGCGTCGGCGGCCGCCCCGTTCGCCTTGGCGAGATCCGCCGCGCAGACCAGCCCGGCGATCACGGCGGCGATCGTCGAAGGCGAGTAGCCGTCCTGCTCTTCCCAGCGCTCCTGCTGGCTGTACGGCGACGCGTGCCCGTTGTCCGCCTTGTAGGACAACAGGAATTCCGCCGCCTTGCGCACCCCCTGCCAGGTCTTGGCGTCGGTGCGGCCGAGCTGCTGGGCGAGCACGATCGGCAGCGCGGTCTCGTCGAGCTGGATCGACGTCCAGTACGGCGTGCCGTCGACGTGGCTGTTCTGCGGCAGATGCCCGTCCGGCAGCTGCTGCGTGCCGAACATGTAGTCGACCGAACGGTTGGCGGCGTCGCGGTCTCCGGCGGCGAGCAGGCCGGTCGCGATCTGGTAGAGGTCACGCGGCCACACCAGGTGATACGTGCCCGAAGGCGACCACTCCGGGTCGTTGTTCCCGAACCGCCACGGCATGCTCGGCGACGCGATGAGCGCGCCCTGGTGGATCTTGTCCTCGCTCGCCGCGAGCATGAGCACGGACGCCTGGTAGAGATCCCGTTCCCGCTTGGTCTTCAGCGACGACGGCGCGTCCTTCACCTGATGGAGGTACTGCTTCCAGCCGCGGTCGTACGCCCGGGCGGCGTCAGGGAATCCGCGTCGCAGCGAGGTTTTCGCGTTCGTGAGCGCGTCGGAGTCCTTCGCGCCCATGCCGAGCGAAAGCGTGAAGTCCCGCGAGCGGACACCGTCGGCGGAGGTCTGCCCGGTGAGCAGCACGTTGCCCTTGACCGCGGTCACGTAGTCCTTGAGCGCGAAGGATTTCGTCAGCTGGGTGATCCCGTCGGAGGAACCCGAGTACCCCACGGAAGTCCGCGAGAACGCCGGTTCCGCGGTCAGCGCGGCCGCGGTCTTCGCGTCGGAGGAGACCGCGCTCGCGCCGTCGGCGCGCGCGGAATCGTCCGAACCCTCGTTGGTGAGATCCGGATCCGCGACCGCGTACACCTGGTAAGGACGGCCGGTCAGTGAGACGAAATCGACGTCGATCAGCACGCTCGCGCGCGCCGGGTCGGTGACGTAGGTCTTGCGGAGCTTCCAGCGGCGCCGGTCGTCGGTGATCGTCTGTTCGTAGGTGAGACCGTCGGTGCGACGCACCTGCTGCGTCTTCGCCGAGGAGTCGACGGTGGCGAAGCTCTTCCCGTCGGTGACGACGAGGTCGAGCGACCGGACGCCCGGCGTCGACAGATCCGGGTAGTAGACCTCGGACATCCGGCCGCCCTGCAGGGTGAACCAGACGTTGCTGGCCCGTTCGCGGGCGGTGCCGAAGCCGGTCTTGTCCGCCGGGAGCCAGCTCGGATGGGCGCCTGGCGCACCGGGCGCCTCACCACCCTGTGCTACGGCGACCGCGGGGACCAGCCCCGCGATCAACACGCCCGCCAACGCCGGGAGCATGAGTTTTCGCATATCCCACCCCAGACTTCTGTAACGGTGCAGAACCTCCGGGATTCTGTCGTGAATCCCCGGCGAGCACAGGACCCGAACCGGTGAACCACCAACGCTGTCGACAAGTCACCACCCGAGGGCGGGTTGATTGATCCGGCCCCGGCGTGGCATGGTCGAGGCACAACCAAACAACCGCGGGAGCTCGCGCTATGGCGGGCTGAGAGGGCGGCTGGAGTCTTTCCAGAGGCTGAGACCTTTGAAGGGCTTGGGCGCCGCCGACCGCATGAACCTGACCGGGTAATGCCGGCGTAGGGAGTGAACGTCGTTGACGACTCTTGAGAACGAGTCTGCCATCACGCCGACCGTCACCACCGGACCGATCACCGGTTCGCGAAAGGTCTACCACCGCACGGAATCCGGTCTCCGGGTCCCCGCGAGGCGGATCGATCTTTCGAACGGCGAGCATTTCGACGTTTACGACACTTCCGGCCCGTACACCGACGACGACGCGCAGATCGACGTCCACAGTGGACTGCACCGGCTGCGCGCCGGCTGGGCCGACGGTCGTGAACACAACACCCAGCTGGGCTGGGCGAAACAGGGCGTCATCACCCGCGAGATGGAATACGTCGCGGCACGCGAGCGCTGCTCGCCGGAATTCGTGCGGGACGAGGTCGCGCGCGGCCGTGCGGTGATCCCCGCCAACCGCAGGCACCCGGAGACCGAGCCGATGATCATCGGCAAGAACTTCCTGGTGAAGATCAACGCCAACATGGGCAACTCGGCCGTCTGGTCCTCCGTGGAGGAAGAGGTCGACAAGATGGTGTGGGCCACCCGCTGGGGCGCCGACACGATCATGGACCTGTCCACCGGCAAGCGGATCCACGAGACGCGCGAGTGGATCATCCGCAACTCACCGGTCCCGGTGGGTACCGTGCCGATCTACCAGGCGCTGGAAAAGGTCAACGGGGAACCGGAAAAGCTGTCGTGGGAGGTGTACCGCGACACCATCATCGAGCAGTGCGAACAGGGTGTCGACTACGTCACCGTGCACGCCGGGGTGCTGCTGCGCTACATCCCGCTGACCGCGCGCCGGGTCACCGGCATCGTCTCGCGCGGCGGCTCGATCATGGCGGCGTGGTGCCTCGCGCATCACAAGGAATCGTTCCTGTACACCAATTTCGCCGAACTCTGCGAGATCCTGCGCGAGTACGACGTCACGTTCTCCCTCGGTGACGGCCTGCGTCCCGGCTCGATCGCCGACGCGAACGACCGCGCGCAGTTCGCCGAACTGGAGACGCTGGGCGAACTCACGCACATCGCCCGCGAGCACGACGTCCAGGTGATGATCGAGGGCCCCGGCCACGTGCCGATGCACAAGATCAAGGAGAACGTCGAACTCGAGGAGAAGCTGACCGGCGAGGCGCCGTTCTACACCCTCGGCCCGCTCGCGACCGACATCGCGCCGGCGTACGACCACATCACCTCGGCCATCGGCGCGGCGCAGATCGGCTGGTACGGCACGGCGATGCTCTGCTACGTCACGCCGAAGGAACACCTGGGCCTGCCCAACCGCGACGACGTCAAGACCGGCGTCATCACCTACAAGATCGCCGCGCACGCCGCCGACCTCGCCAAGGGGCACCAGTACGCGCAGGAGTGGGACGACGAGCTTTCCAAGGCCCGCTTCGAGTTCCGCTGGAACGACCAGTTCAACCTGTCGCTGGACCCGGACACCGCCCGCGCGTACCACGACGAGACCCTGCCCGCGGAACCGGCGAAGACGGCGCACTTCTGCTCGATGTGCGGGCCGAAGTTCTGCTCGATGCGCATCACCCAGGACGTCCGCAAGTACGCCGAGGAACACGGACTGTCCACTGTGGAAGCGATCGAGGCGGGCATGTCGGAGAAGTCGACCGAGTTCGCCGAACAGGGCAACAAGGTCTACCTGCCGGTGGTCAATCAGTGACGGAAACCCCTCGGACGGCCCTCACCATCGCCGGATCGGATTCCGGTGGCGGTGCGGGCATCCAGGCGGATCTGCGGACGTTCTTCGCCAACGGGGTGCACGGGATGGTCGCGCTCACCGCGGTCACCGTGCAGAACTCGCTGGGTGTGCGGGGTTTCAGCGAGATCCCGGTCGACGTCGTCACCGGCCAGATCAAGGCCGTCGCCGGGGACATGGGTGTCGACGCGGCGAAGACCGGGATGCTCGCGACGGCGGAGATCATCAACGCCGTCGC
This sequence comes from Amycolatopsis sp. NPDC089917, assembly GCF_040684635.1. Lineage (NCBI taxonomy): Bacteria > Bacillati > Actinomycetota > Actinomycetes > Pseudonocardiales > Pseudonocardiaceae > Amycolatopsis > Amycolatopsis sp. NPDC089917. The sequence goes on from NZ_JBFBGL010000009.1 coordinate 156,971, forward strand.
GAAGACGCTCGACGAGGTCCACATCGGACGCTCGTCGGGCACCCCGTTCGTCGTGGACCCCGTCGCCGCCTCGATGACCGGGCACGCGCTGCTGCGCGAGGAGGCGCTGGAGGCGATCCGGACCGAGTTGTTCCCGCGCGCCACGCTGATCACGCCGAACCTCGACGAGGTGCGGCTGCTGACCGGCGTCGAGGTGACCGGGCCCGGGACCCAGCGGGAGGCGGCGGAAGCGCTGCTGGAGTTCGGTTCGGAGTGGGTGCTGGTGAAGGGCGGGCATCTCGACGCGGCGCAGGACTGCGTGGACCTGTTGTCCGACGGCACCTCCTGGGTGGAACTGAGCGGACCGCGGTTCGACACGCGGAACACCCACGGCGGCGGGGACACGATGGCTTCGGCGATCACGTCTTCGCTGGCGAAGGGGGCCGACGTGCCCACGGCGGTGGCCGAGGGGAAGCGGTTCATCGAGCGGTGCGTGGCGGAGTCGTACCCGCTGGGCGCCGGGGTGGGGCCGGTTTCGCCCTTCTGGCGCCTGAAGTGACGCGTTTCGTCCTCTGAACGCGACTCCGCGTTCAGAGGACGAAACGCGGGGTCTAGCCGCGCGGAAGTACCTGTGGCAGCACGGTGGTCAGCCCCGTCCAGTCCGACGTCAGCACCGAAGCGTGGTTCTTCGCCAGCAGGGCCGCCCGCGCGTCCGCCTGCTCCACGGAGGGCGCACGGGAGTCGATGGCCGGCGCGACGTTGTGCGCGTCGGTCATCACCACGTAGTAGTGGTTGTCGTCGTACCAGCCGGGTCCGGTCTGCGTCAGGAACGCGTTCGCGTCGCCGTCGAAGACGACGAACCACGGCCGCAGCCCGGCGTCGGCGTACTTCGTCCGCGGGTCGCCGGGCGCCGCGCCGTGCACGGTCGGGAAGATCTGCGCCTCGCCGACGCGGCCCGCGTCCTTGAGCGACCGCAGATACCGCCCGTACTCGACGTCGGTCTTGAGCGTGTCCGTCGGATTGCCCTCTTCGACCGTGCCGGGGATCACTTCGATGATCACCTTGCCCCGCAACGCGTCCAGCGACGGCCAGTTGTCCGCTTTGGCCGCTTCGTCGAGCGTCGCGTACCCGCCGAGCAGGTCCGCCGGTCGGAAGACCGCACCGCCGAGATGCGTCCGGATGGACGCGTCGAGTTCGTCCGGGCCCAGGCCGCGGTTGTCGGCGAACCCGGTCTTCATCTCCAGTTTGAGCGTGACCGGTTTGCTGTCCGGATGCGCGCCCAGCCAGACGCGGATGTCGTCGAGGCAGTGTTCGAGGTTCTTGTTCCGCCCACCGGAGTACAGCTGCGACGGCGTACTCGCCGCCACGCAGTTGTTGTTGTTCCCCAAGGGGTTCGAATGACTCACTTTCCATTCGCGCGTGATGATGTTCGGCCAGACGTCGAGTTCGATCAGCGAGGTACCGGCGTCCAGCGAACGCGCCAGGTAGTCGTAGGCGCCGGTCTCGTAGGTGTTGTGGACGCCGACCGTGGTCACGTGGGAGACCTTGGCGGCGTCGGCGTCCGCGACCGCTCCGGACAGCGAGGCCGCCACGATCACGCCGACGAGGGATACCGCGGGGAGGAGTTTCATCCGAGCCCTTTCGCACGCGGGAGTGCACTGGCTCACACACTGTGCCACCGTGATCGGGTGCGGCCGAACCCCTGTTGAACCAAAAGGACCAGTCGGGAAAATGAACTCATGAGCGAGAACCCGAGCCCGCCGTCGGCGCTGACCATCGCAGGCTCCGACTCCGGTGGCGCCGCCGGCCTCCAGGCGGACCTGCGCACGTTCCTCACCTGCGGGGTGCACGGCCTGGTCGCGGTCACCGCCGTGACCGTCCAGAACACCCTCGGCGTGCACGACCGCACCGACATCCCGCCGCATATCGTCGCCGGGCAGATCGAGGCGGTCGCGGCCGACATGGGCGTCAACGCGGCCAAGACCGGCATGCTCGCCTCGGCCGAGATCATCCACGCCGTCGCCGCGGCCTGCGACAAGGCCGAGATCGGCCGCGACGCCAAGGTGCCGTTCGTGGTCGACCCGGTCGCGGCGTCGATGCACGGGCATCCGCTGTTCGACGAGGCCGGGCTGGTGGCGCTGCGCGACGAGCTCCTCCCGCGCGCGACCGTCCTCACGCCGAACCTCGACGAGGTCCGTCTGCTGACCGGGATGACCGTGACCACCCGCGAGCAGATGCATCAGGCCGCCGTCGTCCTGCACCGGCTCGGGCCGAAGTACGTGCTGGTGAAGAGCGGGCACCTCGTCTCCGACCCGGAGTGCGTGGACGTGCTGTTCGACGGCTCCACGTTCGTCGAACTGCCCGGCGAGCGGTTCGCGACGCAGCACACGCACGGCGCCGGGGACACCATGGCGTCGGCGCTGACGGCCGGTCTCGCGAAGGGGATGTCCGTCGTGGAGGCCGCCCGCTACGGCAAGTGGTTCGTCTCACAGGCGGTCGAGAACGCCTACCCCATGGGCGCGAAGGTCGGTCCGGTTTCGGCGTTTTGGCGGCTTGCGCCGGAGCACTGAGAACCCGTCCGGTTACGATCTGTGCCGTGTCCGGACGCGAGCGGGTGGCCAAGATCGTCGAGGCCCGCGCATTCCAGAATTTCATCATCGCGGTGATCGTCTTCAACGCCGTCACGCTCGGCTTGGAGACCTCGACGAGGATGCTCGCGGAGTACGGGCGGCTGCTGCACACGGTCGACTACATCGCGCTCTCGATCTTCGTGCTCGAACTCGCCGCGAAGTTCTACGCCTATCGCGGCAAGTTCTTCCGCGATCCGTGGAACATCTTCGACCTGCTCGTCGTCGGCATCGCGGTGATCCCCACGACCGGCCCGTTCGCGGTGCTGCGGGCGTTGCGGGTCCTGCGGGTGCTGCGGCTGATCTCGGTGGTGCCGTCGATGCGGAAGGTCGTCACCGGCCTGCTCGCGTCGATCCCCGGTATGGCGTCGATCGCCGCGCTCCTCGCGCTGATCATCTTCGTCGCCGGGGTGATGGCGACGAAGCTGTTCGGCGCGATCTCGCCGGAGAACTTCGGGGACCTCGGCACGTCGCTGTTCACGCTGTTCCAGGTGATGACCGGCGAGGCGTGGCCGGACATCGCCAAAGAGATCATGAAGGAAGCACCCATGGCCTGGGTGTTCTTCGTGGTCTACATCCTCGTGTCCAGCTTCGCGGTGCTGAACCTCTTCATCGCCGTCGTGGTCAGCGGGATGGAGGACGAGCTTCGCCAGGACATCCGCGAGGAAGAGGCGAAGCAGGCCGAAACCCAGGCTCAGGCGAACAAGGAGATCCTCGACGAGCTCCGGGCCCTTCGCGCCGAGGTCAGCGCTCTTCGTCCGCGATGAGCGCTTCGAGAGCGGGAAGAGCCGCCGCGAGCGCCGCCTGGTGCTCCGGGGTCAGCCGTTCGAGGCGCGTACCCAGTTCGCGGACACGCGTCGACCGGACGCCCGAAACCAGCCTCTCGCCCTCTTCGGTGGCCTCCGCGAGCCAGGCACGCCTGTCGATCGGGTCCGATTCACGGCTGACGTAGCCCGCTTCGACGAGCGAAGCGACGATCCTCGACATGGTGGCCGCGGCGACGCCTTCCTTCGCCGCGAGATCACCCAGACGGAGCTGTCCGTAGTTCACGAGCGTCGCGAGCGCGGAGATCGCGCCGTGGCCCGGCCCGGGCACACCCGCCTGCCGCAGTGACCGTGACAATCGGCCCACCGCCAGGAACAACCTGCCCGAAACATCCTGGACCGCTGACGTGGTCACCACTGGCTCCTCTGGGTACACGGCGGCGGGAGCGCCGCCGGAGAGTGCCGTCAACCATACGGGCTCCCCCTGCGTACTCCCGGTTAAGGCCGTGAACCGTACAAAAGGGTTATCGAGGCGGACTCGAAGCGTGCGCCCAGAACCGCTGGGGGATGCGGCCCGCCCCGGCGGCCAGCCGTCCGGCGGTGACGGCGGCGCGCATCGCCGACGCCATCCGCTCCGGATCCGCGGCCCGGGTGACCGCGGTCGAGAGCAGGACGGCGTCGCAGCCGAGCTCCATCGCCAGAGTCGCGTCGGAAGCCGTGCCGATCCCGGCGTCGAGGATCACCGGGACCCCGGCGCGCGAGACGATCAGCTCGATGTTGTGCGGGTTCCGGATGCCGAGACCGGTGCCGATGGGCGCGCCGAGCGGCATCACGGCCGCGCAGCCCGCCTCCTCCAGCCGCAGGGCCAGCACCGGGTCGTCGTTGGTGTAGGCGAGCACGGTGAAGCCGTCCGCGGAGAGCTCTTCGGCCGCTTCGACGGTCTCGAACGGGTCCGGCAGCAGGGTGCGGTCGTCCGCGTGGACCTCCAGCTTGATGAGGTCGGTTTCGAGTGCTTCGCGGGCGAGCCGGGCGGTGAGGACCGCTTCGGCGGCCGTCCGGCAGCCGGCGGTGTTGGGCAGCAGGCGGATGCCGAGCCGCCGGAGCAGTTCGAGCACGCCGGAGCCGCCTTCGGCGTCCGCTTTGCGCATCGCGACGGTGGTCAGTTCCGTGCCCGAGGCCACGAGCGCGCGTTCCAGCACGGCGAGGTTCGCCGTGCCGCCGGTGCCGATGATCAGCCGCGACGACAGCTTGTGCTCGCCGATGACGAGGTGGTCTCCGTCCATTTCAGCCTCCTTGGACAGCGGTGAGGATGTCGACGCTGGCGCCCTTGCGCACCACGGCTTCCGGCCATTCGCCGCGCCGGACGACGACGCCGTCCACCGCGACCGCGACGCCCTTCGTCGCCGTGCCGAGCGCTTCGAGCACGCCCTCGACGGTGGTCCCGTCGGGGAATTCGCGCCACTGGCCGTTGACCTGGATCTCCATCACACCCGCTCCTCGCTTCGCCGCGACGGCGCCGCCGCCGCGACCTCGTCCGGCAACGGCCCGCCCTCCAGCCAGGCGACCGCGGCGTCCGCGGTGACCGGGGCCATCAGGAGGCCGTTGCGATGGTGACCCGTCGCGGCGAAGACACCTTCGCCCAGCTCACCGATGAAGGGCATCGTGTCGACACTCGCCGCGCGAAGCCCGGCGGCGGTCTCGACGAGTTCGTACTCGGTGAGGCCCGGGAAGACCCGCTCCGCGCCTTCGAGCAGCTCACGAACGCCCCGGACGGTGACGGTCTCGTCGAAACCGGCCTCGTACTGGGTCGCGCCGAGCACGAGGCCGCCGTCGTCGCGCGGGACGAGGTAGATCGGGCGGCCCTCGACCATCGCGCGGACCGTCCTCTTCGGCGGCGGCAGGCAGCCCCGGCGCGGCCGCAGGCGGAGGATCTCGCCCTTCAGCGGGCGGACGGCGTCCGCGAGCGCGGGATGCAGGCGCCCGGTCCAGGCTCCGGCGGCGAGGACGACGTCACCCAGTCCCTCCAGGTCAGTGACCGTCTCGCGGCGGAACTCGACGCCGTGCCGTCCACAAGCGTGTTCGAGCGACCGCAGCAGCCTTCTGTTGTCCACGGCCAGATCGCCGGGCACCAGCAGTCCACTTCGGACGGATCCGGAAAGGCCCGGCTCGGCGCGGCGGGCCTCGCGGCCGGTCAGCTGCTCGACCTCGCGGCCGAGTTCGGTGAGGTACGCGGCGAGCATTTCGAGGTTGCCCGCGTCGGCGCTGTCCAGCGCGGCGACGAGCGTGCCGTGCGGCGAAAGGCCCGGGTCGACGCCCTCTTCGGCCAGGTCACGGGCGAAATCCGGCCAGCGCCGCAGCGACGCCTCGCCGAGGGTGAGGACGTCCTCCTCGCCGGGCCAGGCCTCGGTGACCGGCGCGAGCATGCCGCCCGCGAGCCACGAGGCGCCGCGGCCCGGCTCGGGGTCGTACACGGTGACGCGATGGCCGCGCGCGGACGCGCGCCAAGCGACCGAGAGGCCGATGACCCCGCCGCCGACAACCGAAAGTTCTCTCATGACAATCACGCTCCCTGCGCCGGCATGACCCGGATCAGGTTCCACGGTCGGAGCGGTTCCGGCTCCCTCTCAGCCCGTCCTCGGGCTCCCGTGCGGACCACCCCACCGTAGCGCGCGGGTACCGTCGCCGCCATGCCCACCCTGTCTGATCCGCGGATCCGCGCACGGCTCGCGAACGCCCGCCTGTACCTCTGCACCGACGCCCGGTCCGGCCGCGGCGACCTCGCCGAGTTCGCCGACGCGGCGCTGGCCGGCGGGGTCGACGTCATCCAGCTACGGGACAAGACCGGCGGTGCCCCGATCGAGGCCAAACACGAGATCGCCGCGCTGGAAGTGCTGGCGGAGGCGTGCGAGAGGCACGGCAAACTGCTGGCGGTGAACGACCGGGCGGACGTCGCGCTCGCCGTGGGCGCGCACGTGCTGCACCTGGGCCAGGACGACATCCCGGTGCCGCTGGCGCGGGAGATCCTCGGTGACGACGTGGTGATCGGCCGGTCCACCCATTCGGCCGAACAGGCCAAGGCCGCCGCCGAGGAGCCCGGCGTGGACTACTTCTGCACCGGCCCGTGCTGGCCGACGCCGACGAAGCCGGGTCGCTCGGCCCCGGGGCTCGACCTGGTGCGCTCGACGGCCGCGTTCGGCACGTCGCGGCCGTGGTTCGCGATCGGCGGGATCGACGCCGAGCGGCTGCCCGAGGTGCTGGACGCGGGGGCGTCGCGGATCGTCGTCGTCCGGGCGATCACCGAAGCCGAAGACCCCGAAGCGGCCGCTCGCACGCTTCGCTCCGCCCTCGCCTGACCCCGGCAGGGTCAGGGCGCGGGGGTGCCGGAGGCCGGGGCCGAGGGGGTCGTCGAGGGCGCCTGAGAGGTCGAAGGCGTCGTGGACGGCGTCGTCGGAGGCGCCTGGGTGGTCGTGGGCGCCGAGGGCGTCGTCGACGGGGTCGGTGTGGTCGACGGCGTCGTCTCCGGCTGGTTGTCCCGTGTCTCCGAGGGGGACGTCGCGGGCGGTGTGTCGTGCTTGTCCTGCCGCTCCTGAGCCTGGTCGCCACCGCCGACGATCTTCCCGATGGTCGTCCCGGTCCCGCCGCCGAAGGTCTTGCCGGTCGCGCCCTCGAAACCGGTGATCGCGACGAGCGCCACCACGAACGCCACCACGCTGACCCCGGCGATCACCGCCCAGCGCGGTGTGAACTTCCGCCCGGCGGGCTCATCCTCCTCCGCGGGGGTGAGCCGGACGGTCTCCTGCTCCGAGGGGTCGAGCACCCTGCGGCGTCCGGGAACGGTCAGCACCATCCCCGCCTTGAGCGCCGCGTCCTTCGTCCGCTGGAGCGAACGCAGGTACAACTCGCCACCGAGTGTGGTGATCACACTCGCCAGCCCGGCGCCGACGACGGTTCCCGCCACTCCGAGCGTGGAACCCAGCAGCGCCGCGGTGATCGCGGCCATCGCGGCCGCCGTCACCTGGATGATCCTGCCCTGCTTCTCCGTCTTTTCGGTCTTCTCGGCGTCCTTTTCGGAGGTCTCCTTGATCATGATCCCGTTCTGCAAGCTAGTCGGTCCTCACCCGGTCCTAACGAATAAGGCGCGCGAGATGCTCCCTTCGTTGTCCGCACGTGAGGAGCGCCACGCCGTATGTCCAAAAAGGACTGTCCACGGTTTACGACTCCTTGACATAATCGGACGTATGGATCTGGTCTCGATCGAGGAAATCCGCGACGCGGCGAGCCGCGTCAAAGGCGTCGCGGTGCGCACACCGTTACTGGAACAGTCGTGGGCGCCGTTGTGGCTCAAACCGGAAAACCTTCAGCCGATCGGCGCTTTCAAGGTGCGCGGCGCCCACAACGCGATCGCCGCATTGGACGAAGAGCAGCGCGCCCGCGGCGTCTGCGCGTTTTCCAGCGGCAACCACGCACAAGCGGTCGCCTACTCGGCGAAGCGATTCGGGATCCCCGCGACGATCATCGTCCCGGACGTCGCGCCGCGCGCCAAGGTCGAAGCCACCAAGGCGCTCGGCGCCGAAGTCATCGAGGTCCCGATCGACCGCCAGGAGTCCTCCGCGCTCGCCGTCGCCGATGAGCGGTCGCTCACCATGATCCCGCCGTTCGACCACCGCGACGTCATCGCCGGGCAGGGCACCGTCGGCCTGGAGATCGCCGAAGACCTGCCGGACGCCGGTGTCGTGCTCGTCCCGCTCAGCGGCGGCGGGCTGGCCTCGGGCGTCGGCGCGGCGCTCAAGGCGCTGCTCCCCGGCGCGAAGGTCATCGGCGTCGAGCCCGAACTCGCGGGCGACACCGCCGAGGGCCTGCGCGCGGGCAGGCGGATCGAATGGCCGATGGACCTGCGGGCACGGACCAGCGCCGACGGCCTGCGCGCCCAGCCGTCGGACCTGACCTTCGCCCACCTCCAGGCGGTGCTCGACGACGTCGTCACCGTGTCCGAGGCGGAGATCCGGGAGGCCGTCCGCACGCTGGCGCACCGCGCCCGCCTGCTCGCCGAGCCGAGCGGGGCCACCGCGACCGCCGCGTTCCTCTCCCACCGCGACGCGCTGCCGCCGGGGAAGGTCGTCTCGGTCGTTTCGGGCGGCAACATGGACCCGGCGACACTGGCCGCCCTGCTGGCCTGACACGTTCGGTGCAGGTGGTGGGGGGGGGGGGGGTGGGGGTGGGGGATTACTCGGGCCCACACCAGCCACACAACCAGCAAGGCGACCAGGGGGT